>JADFVW010000424.1 GCA_015222725.1 Pseudomonadota bacterium
AAGAGACAGATGTAGAGCTGGATCTGGTCACTGCCATCTTGAATCAACAGAAAGGCGCCACGATTGCGAATCAATCGGCCACACACGGAAAACGGCTTACTGGCAGCCTCTAACTCCTCCTTCGAACACTCGCCATACTCTGCCTGCAATTCATCCGCCATGGCTGTGCGGCGAAAGTCATTGGGGAATGGGTTGTGCTTGGCGCGGATGCTGGCCAATTTCGCTCGCCGCTCGGCAATCAGCTTATTCTCATCTGCTGCCGGGGCCTCTGCCTTGTCCTGATTACTCATATTCTGTTATTCCTTGTTGTTCTAATTACAGCCCGCTTTTCAGGGAGGCTTCTATAAACTGGTCCAGGTCGCCATCCAACACGGCCTGGGTGTTGCTGGTTTCAACACCGGTGCGTAAATCCTTTATGCGCGAAGCATCCAGAACGTAGGAACGAATCTGGCTGCCCCAGCCTATATCCGCCTTATTGTCTTCCTGGGCCTGCTTCTCAGCATTGCGCTTGGACATTTCCATCTCGTACATTTTGGCCCGCAGCAGTTTCATCGCACTGTCGCGGTTCTGGTGTTGAGAGCGCTGGGTCTGGCATTGCACCACAATACCGGTTGGCTTGTGGGTAAGGCGAACAGCGGAGTCGGTCTTGTTAACGTGCTGGCCACCGGCACCACTGGCGCGGTAGGTATCCACACGCAGGTCAGCGGGATTGATATCAATCTCGATATTATCGTCAATCTCCGGTGACACAAAAACCGAAACAAAGGACGTGTGGCGGCGGCTACCGGAATCGAAGGGTGACTTGCGCACCAGCCGGTGTACACCGGTTTCTGTACGCAACCAGCCAAAGGCATACTCGCCCTGGAACGCGATTGTGGCGCTTTTAATGCCCGCCACCTCCCCGGCTGAAGCCTCAACCAGTTCGGTTTTAAAGCCCTTGGCATCGCCCCAGCGCAAGTACATGCGCAACAGCATCTCGGCCCAATCCTGGGCCTCGGTACCACCGGAACCCGACTGAATATCGAGATAGGCGTTATTGGGGTCCATCTCGCCACTGAACATGCGGCGAAACTCAAGTTTTTCCAGAACAGCAACCAGACTGCCTATTTCGGCCTCAATTTCCTCGACGGTTTCGACATCATCTTCCGCCGCTGCCAATTCCAACAGGTCGCCGGCATCACCGGCCCCGGAATCGAGTTGATCAATAGACTGCACAATGGCTTCCAAAGAGGAGCGCTCGCGCCCCAGTTCCTGTGCCCTGCCCTGGTCCTCCCACACGCTGGGCTCAGCCAGCTCGAGCTCTACCTCCGCGAGGCGCTCTTTGCAATTAGCGTAGTCAAAGATACCCCCTGAGCACGTCGGTGCGCAGGTTGATGTCTTTCAGCTGTTGCACAAGGGGATTTATCTCGAGCATTTTCGGTTTGTTCCTGTCAAAAAAGGCGCGTATTTTACCGCAGCCGGGAGCAGCTGTGTAGATTAAAGTCGCGCGACGCCTTTTCCCGTCAGAAGTGGTTGAGGATATAGCCCAGCAACATTACCTGGGGTACTGCAATCAGCGGCAAGTACAGGGCAATCTTCCAGGACTTGGTAGTATCGCGAATCGACATAATTTCGGTGTAGTCTGTCGCCACACCCGCCATCAGGAAGGTAAAGCTATTGCCCGGCGCAGCTGCCCGGGTCATCAGGTCAGCGGCAATAGGAGTCGCGCCCTCAGAACACACTTCGATTATAGTCGCGGCCAACAGCGTCAACCACAGGCCCAGGAAGGAGGCACCAAACCAGGTGGCGAAGGCATCCTCGGGCACGGTGGCGCGAATAAGAGCGGCCAGAAGCAGGCCGAAGAAGGTCCAGCGAATGACTACCCGCGACCCCTCTACTCCATCCTTCAGCAGGCGACCCGTGCCGCCCCAGGAATAGGCGATTGAGCTGCGAAACTCTGCCCACATAGGCCCCAGCGGCCTTTCTTCACCCAGTAGTTCCCGGTGGGGGTTGGGGGGCAAGGTGCCCCGATTTACCAGGGCATCAAAAATCAGGCCGGTGATAATGCCAATAACAAACGACAGTAGAATAAACAACAAGGTCCAGCCCACGCCGATCAGGCCGAATAAAATGAGAGTCAGGGAAAACGAGTTCCAGGGACTGGCCAGCAGGAAGGCCATGACCTGACCTGCGCTCGCACCGCGTTCGTAGAGTTTCATCCCCACCGCCAGTATGCCATGGCTGCATAAATCCAGTAGAACACCCGCGGAAGTTGCGCGCAGCAACCCGCCCAGACCGGCATTGCGGCCCAAGATGCCCATCACCAGATCCCGGGGCACTCTCGCCAGAATACCGACAAAAACAACGCCCAGGACAATGCCCCACCACATCTGGTTAAACAGTTCGAAGATGCCGCTGGTAAAGAGCCCCAGCGCACTATCGTGGACATGGGCAGGTTGAAGCGCTCCGGCAATATAGGAAACAGTGACCAGGGCGATGCAGGACCAGAAAAAATAGTCTCTTCGGGCCGGCTGGTCACAACAACCGTCATCCTGGGGCTCGGTCGCGCAACAGTCAGAAACCGCAGGTTTCGGCACCTTCTGCTCATGACAACAGTCACTCACGATGACACCTCCAGGCCGGCCAGGTCATCCAGTATCGCGCAGTCCGGGCCCTCGTCGCCGTTACAGCGTTGCGCCATGGTGCGCAGTACATCCTGCATGGCTTCCAGCTGACTGATACGCTGCTGAAGTTGCTCGGCCTTCTCCAGCACCAGGTTTTTCGCGTGTACACTGTGCCGGGCGGAGTCACGGAGCAGGCCCAGCAACTGGCTGCTCTCCTCCAGGTTGAAGCCCACTTCGCGGGACCTGGCCAGAAACAACAACTCCCTGACGGCACGGTCATTGTACTGGCGGTAGCCATTGGCACCGCGCTCGGCCGGGTTAATTAACTGGATGTCCTCATAATAGCGGATCGTTTTGCTGCTTAGTCCGCTGCGTCTGGCAGCTTCTGAAATATTCATGGCATTCTCCCTCTCATGCCACCAATGTAAACCTTACAGTTACTAGAAGGTCAAGCCCGGGATAGAAATTAATTTTTGCGACGAATAATGGTGGCTGTTATTTTTTTTAGTTTCGCACGCTAAATGAATCTTGCGCGCGATATATGAACCCCAGGTCTTTATAGACCAAACCGACTCCCTTCTATCGCTATATTAAAACCCTCAGATTTAACCTTGCGACTCTCAGGGCTGTCTGGATTCAATAAGGGGTTAGTATGATTCAAATGTATAAACCAGACTTTATTGCGATCTTCGCGCGAAAGGTGTTTTAGCGTTTCCATAGTCTGCGTCACGAACGGGTGAGGGATTAACGACATGTCCCGACCTGGCAATTCTCCATCCGCAAAAAATCCACCGTCAAGCAGAGCATAATCCACCGTTTTTACGAGCTGGGCAATATCCGTTTTCCATTCGTGCCACTTATTTATATCTGGAATAAATATTGCAGAATGGTTTGGGCCGACTATTCGATATCCCACCGTTTCTGAATATTCGTCTCTGTGAGGGACAAGAAAAGGCGTTACCTTTAGATGACCCAGGTTCTGAGCTTCATTATCTTGCAATGGCTTCAGGACGATATTTTTATAGGCAACTAATTGGCTCCATGGCCCGTTTGTTTGTAAAAATCGAGTCATTCTTGGCATAGAGAAAACAGGTACCTTGGATGCCCCCATTGCCTCATGCCCCAAGAACGCCAGGCCCAAATAATGGCCAATATGTGCATGAGTAAGGAATATTCCCGAGAATTCAAAGCGTTCAGAAGGCGCCTCTATCTCAAGCTCATAAACTGTCTCTTATACACATCTCCGAGCCCACGAGACGTCCAAACAG
>JADFVW010000425.1 GCA_015222725.1 Pseudomonadota bacterium
ATCAGGGCCGCCTTCGCGTTCGATGAAGCCAAATCCCTTGCTTTCGTTAAACCATTTTACTGTGCCGGTTATAGTAGACATATTTTATTACCTGTATTGCGATGGGCGCCACAAGGGTGCCACATTAGTCATTATTATTTATGGTTTACGTACCGAGGAACTAATTGAACTTCGACCGCGTGCATAAAACATTGCTGAAAATTCAGCAAATGAGAGCTTACCACTCATTTGCACTGGGAAATGTATAAAATGGGAAAATGCACACTATTTTTTTAACACAGTTTTTCCGTGCAATCAGTATGTTTCAGGGCTTGGGAGCCTCAATTGAGGGGCGCATGGGCTGCGCCGATCAAGCCGGGCTGTGCTGTAGTGATCGCGTAGACCGGAATCTGGCCTAGATTGGCGCTCATTGCGCCCTTGTCGCAGAAGCGCTGGTGGAAATCGCTGGCACGTAAAAATGGGATCATGGTGGGAACAATGCCCCCGGCCAGGAACAAGCCGCCATAGGAACCTGTGGCCAGGGAGAAGTCCCCGGCAATGGAGCCGAGCAGGGCGCTGAATGTTTTCAGGGCCAGCACTGCAGTCTCTTCTTCCTCACCTAGCGCCAGTTGTGAAACATCGGCTGGTGTGCGAGCGCTCCCCGGTTTATCGGTAATATCGCCCAGAAGTTTATAGAGGCGCAATAATCCGGGCCCGGATACCAACAGCTCTGCATAGACCTGGCTATGGCGCTGGAGTAATACCTTGAATAGCTCCAGCTCCAGAGCGTTTGCAGGAGCCAGGCTTGTAGAGCCTGGCTCACAGGCGCAGACATTCCATGTCTGCGCCTGTGGTTCTATGGTGGCGCCCCCCAATCCGGTACCTGGGCCTATCACCGCAAGCTTTCCCTGCTCATGACCGCCCCCCGTATGAATTACATCCCGGTCCGCTTTGCCCAGGTAAGGAAGCGAGAAGGCATTTGCTTCGAAGTCATTGATCCAGCGAAAATTCCTGAAGCGAAACTCTGCAGCGAGAGCTTTACAGGAAAAAGACCAGTTCATATTGGTCATGGAAACGAGATCATCTGATGGTACCGCGGCTATAGCAATGCATGCCTGGCTGGGAGCTGCCTCTTCCAGGCCGGTGAGCCATTGCGCGATAACATCCTGAAAGCTCGCATAGTCGCGATTTATGTATGTTTTCAGCGCGCGAAACTTGTTTGCCTCCAGGTCAAACAAGGCAATTCTGGTGTTGGTACCACCAACGTCGGCGGCCAGTCGTGTTGCCATAATGGGGACCCCCGCGCCTTAGCTCACAGGTAATATTTTCATGATGTTGGTGGAACCGGGGCGGCCCATTACTGCGCCTTTGGTCAGTAAGATCGAGTCCTCACTGCTCAGGTAGCCACCGTCTTTCAGAAACTCTATGGCCCGGGCTTCTACGTCCTCCTGATCAAAGGCGCTGGCATCAAAAAACAGGGGAATAACACCACGGCACATGGACAGGCGTTGCAGGGTTTCACTGTGATGGCTTAGCGCGAAAATTGGCAGCCCGGAGCGCAGGCGTGACATCAGTAGAGGTGTTGTCCCCGACTCTGTCAGGCAGGCTATTCCCCTGACATTGCCGTAGTGATTAGCCGCGTAGATAGCGGACATGGCAATGGCTTCCTGGGCGTTGGCGAACTGCTTGTTCAGACGGTGCTGTGATTTGCGGGCGACAGGGTGTCGTTCAGCGCCCATGGCGGCGTCAGACATCGCCGCAACCACTTCCACGGGGTATTTCCCCACGGCGGTTTCTGCGGACAGCATCACGGCGTCAGTACCATCGAGGACGGCATTGGCAACGTCGAAAACCTCTGCACGTGTAGGCATGGAGCTGCTAATCATGGATTCCATCATCTGGGTGGCTGTGATGACCACCCGGTCCATTTTTCGAGCGCGGGAAATCAGGTCTTTCTGGATGCCGATGAGCTCCGCATCACCGACTTCTACGCCCAGGTCGCCCCTTGCTACCATGATGCCAAATGACGCTGCCAGTATGCCGTTTAAGGTGGCCTCGTCAGCCACAACCTCTGCCCGTTCTATCTTGGCGATGATCGCCGGTTTCAGGTCGTGTTGCTTCAACAGTTCGCGAGTCTGGAAGATATCCTCGGCATTGGAGACAAATGACACTGCGACAAAGTCCGGGCGCACTTCGGTGAGGCTATCGATATCGGCTATGTCTTTGCTTGTCAGTGCGGGAGCGGCCAGACCGCCACCCATGCGATTTATGCCCTTGCGAGAACTCAATATGCCCCCAACAATCACAGTACAGTCAACGGCCGCTGCCTCGATGTCATCGACGCGCAGTCGGATTCTACCGTCGTCCAGCAACAGGGTGTCACCGCGGAACACCGATGTGCACAGCTCGGCGTAGTTAAGGCCCACGCCATTCTTGTCGCCATCGTCTTCCCCCATGGTGAGGTCCAGTCGGAAGCGATCACCATTTTCCAGTTGTATGGAGCCCTGCCGAAAATTGGAAACACGAATTTTCGGCCCCTGCAGGTCGGCCAGAATGCCCACGTGCTTGCCCGCTATTGCGGCCTGTTTACGAATTCGGCTGGCCACTTTGGCGTGATTATGGGCGGTGCCATGACTGAAATTCAGTCGAAAGACATCTACCCCCGCCCGCATCAGGCGCGCCAGGTCGTCAGCGGATTCGCTGGCGGGGCCTACTGTGGCCACAATTTTTGTTCTTCGATTTTTTTTAGGTGTCACGTCTGTATCCGGCCTGTATAGGCGTTTGGAAAAGGTGCCTATTGTCTCAGGAAAGAGCGTACAAGGTCGGGAAAATCAGTGAACAATCCGTCAACTTTTACCGTATTTAGAAATATTTCCAACAGCTCCTCAAAATTAGCTATCCCGTCAGGCAGTTCGTCACGCCTGAAAGTGTAGGGGTGTACCAGTAAGCCATTGTTCTGCGCCTCGCTGACCAGTTCGCTGGTAATTATCTCCCCGGAGGAGGAGCGGCCTCGGTAAATTTGCATAAGCCAGGGCCCTATGCCATCGGCATAAGTGGCGATTTCCTTCAGGCCCTGAGCCGATTGGAGATATTCGTAGTCGACCTCACTGTCCTCTCCCCAGTGATTGTCGGCGATCAACTGGATAAGCGGCAGTTTTGTTTTCAGGGTGTGGCGCAGATAGCGCAGGGCCTTATCGTCAAAACACTGGAGATAGACCTGGCTTTCCCTTTGGGCATAGCCCGTTTTATCCAGTACTTCCAGTATGGCTTTGGCAATATTTTGGCCCTGCTGCAGATGCCAGTTGGGCGCTTTGAGCTCGACATACAGGCCGGTAGAGCCCCCTCGACTGCGATCCAGTCCAGCGATGAAGTTAATCTCCTCTTCCAGTGTGGGTATGCCGCAGCTACCGGGGCCCAGTGGAAAGCGGGTTGGATACACGGCGACTTCCTTTCCTGCTGAATTTCGGCGGCTGCGCTCGTGCACACGCAGTTGGCGAATTTCTTCGAGTGTGAAGTCGATGGCATAGTAGCGGCCATCTTCTCGCCCACGGTCGGGGAAAACACCCCGCACATCTGTTGTCGGTTCCAGGTAAATATCATGCAACACGATCGCTGTACCATCCCTGGTCAGTACAACATCCTGCTCCAGAAAATCTGCCCCCATGGCGTGGGCCAGGGCCTTTGCCGCAAGCGTGTGCTCCGGTAGGTATCCGCTGGCGCCGCGATGGGCGATGATGATGGGGCTGCCATCATTCACGGTTGTGTGGCTAGGCATGTTTACCTCAATCCAGGACGAGTTTGTTGTTAACGCGCTTAACGCGGGTGCTCAACGGTGTATTCAACGCCGCTTTGAAACCCAGGTCCTCCAGCCATTGATCGACAGAGTATTTCTCCTGCTCGCTGAGTGACTGATAATAGTCCAGGGGACGCTGCCACATCCAGATAGAGTAGGGCATTATAGCCCGCTGTTCGCTAACCCCTTCGACGGTAAATTGATGATTGCCGATCGTCCGCGGTAAACTTTCACCCGCGTTATTCGAGCGCCACTGGCTGAGCCTGGCAGCGGTACCCAGCAGCACCGGAATATGTTCTTTCGCCATACGTTTGAGAATCGGTGTCAGGCTCTCGGGGATGCGGTCATCGGCAAAAAAATCTCCGGCAGCTGCATCGGGGGAAATCATGCGCTCAACCCACCGGGCAACATGGGGTGCTGTGTCTCGCATCAACTGCCCGGGGTAGGGGTCGCGATAAAGGTGCGCATAAAGGGGGCCAATTAAACCAAAGTCGCCGATACACGGCGCATCGCCCAGCAGGAAATCACAGTCCTCGAAATGGTGGTCCAGGTCGGCTAATAGCCGGGTGTAGCTGGACTCGATGGCCGGAACACTTTTTTCGGTTATTCCCAGCATGGGCAAAAACCCGCGAAATTTGTCACCCAGCTTCCGGCCCATAAATTTTTGTACAAAGCCTGGCCAGTTCGGGAAAAATGTTTTACCGAACTCGAGATAGATAAAGGGTTGGTTTTTATCCGGGAAAGCCCAGCGGTAATGCATCGCTGGTATAACTAACCACTCATCACCGAAAGTCTCCAGTAGCAGGGCTGCCAGATGTTGTTTTGTCGTCTTGGGGTATATGGACTGGTCCGGGTATTTCTTTTCCAGGTAATCGATAATAACAGTGGTGTCCTGAATGACGTCATCATCGGGGGTTTGAATGACCGGGATAAAGCGCACGCCGCTGCGCGGGACAATGAATTGCTTGTAAGCGCGCAGATTGGACAGCCGCTCCAGGTGGGGAATGCCTTTCTTGCGTAGATAAGAGCGCAGTTTCCCGGAGTAGAGGGAGAACTCTGCTCCGTACATAATGTAGGTATCATCGACTGGTGGAAACCCCTTACTCATGACTAATCCTTTTTGCGCAACAGTGTGTCCGGGTGGAAGGAATACCAGGCGAACCAGAACAGGCGATGTGCGACCCAGCTCTGGCCCGACTGCGGATCGCTGACTGTGACACCGCCGTCATCAGCATAGCTCACCGTGAGTACCCGGCCATTAACCTCATCCTTTAAATTGCGCTTCTCGCGCAGATAGTCCTGGGCGTAGGCCACCGGATGGCCGTCGATGTCTGCACCGTATATCACCATTTTTGGGTGTAAGCGCGCATCGGTGAGTGACACGGGAAACATCAGGCGGTCGCTGTTGGCATAGTCGCCGTAGGGCCAGTGCTCATAGGAACCGGGAGGCAGGCCGTTGTCCGTGGACAGAACCCGGGTGTCCGGGTGCGCGATGCGCCACTGGGACCATGTGGTCATGGAGGAGGGGATGGTTTGCAGCACCTGTTTGCGTTTCTCTCCGGCAAAAGCGGTTCCTGTAATTTGCTGCCAGAGGCTGGCGCTTTTTCGGTCGTACATCACCAGGTCAGAGTTATGCAGCAGGCCCGACACCCCGAATTCCACTGGCTCGCCATCCAGTTCCCGGTCAAACACCAGGCCCGAGCCACACAGGGGACAGTAGCTCACCAGGATTGGGCTGGCGCCGATATTGTCATTCACCAGTTCGTGCCGCACCAGGACACGTATCGGATAGGCGCGTGACTCACCGTTTAGTGTCACGGCGATGACGATATCGTCAT
Organism: Pseudomonadota bacterium; assembly: GCA_015222725.1. GTDB lineage: Bacteria > Pseudomonadota > Gammaproteobacteria > Pseudomonadales > Halieaceae > JBALVT01. Next base: position 5,611 of record JADFVW010000425.1, read on the forward strand.
CTGCGAGAAATGTCGCCTGCTCTGCCGAGAGGAACGAGGGTCGGTCGATGGCGGGGATGCAGTCGCGACGTGGGCAGGCCTGTATGAGGTCCTCCCAGGGGTAGTCGCTGGCTGTAGCGGTGTTGTAGCCAAAAGTATCGGCCAGGATATCGATGTCCCAGCCGCGCCGGTCGCTACCCGCTGCCTGGGCAAGGACAGGAAAAAGGAAACTGAATAACAAGATACGTAACATAGTGGTCTCCCCGGATTTTTATTTATGCGCGCTTCCTTCGACAACAAAAAAGGGCGGGGAATCCCTCCCCCGCCCTTTATTTTTCTGTCATTAGCTCAAAGGCCTAGGGAAGTGCGGCAATCCAGCTTTTGTCTTCAAACCATTTTTTACGCAGTTTCGCCAGAACACCCATCTTGCCGTAGGCGTCCAGGTAGTTTTGTACCAGGTTGAGGAACTGTGCGTCGTCCTTACTCACAGCGATACCAATGGGCTCAACCGTCAGGGGGCGGCTCAGGGTTCTGAGACCCGCATCGGGGTAGCGCATGGCGGCCAGTACACAGGCAGGCATGTCGGCGATCATGCCATCAGCTTCACCCGAGATAACCATAGCCACGCCCTTGTCATAATCCTCGACTTCGATCAGGGAGGCCTCCGGGATTGTCGCTGTGACGAAACTGGCGCTGGTAGAATTTTGCAGGGCAACCAGTTTCAGGTCTTTGCGGTTGAATTCCTCGCTGCCCTGGGCGCTGGCCAGTACCGAATCCCGGGTCAGGATAGATTTACCTGACATCATGTATGGGCCGACAAAAGAGGCCATTTCGGTGCGCTCGGGTGTGATCGCCATGCCGGACATGATCATGTCGATTTTATCGTCTTCAAGCGCGTTCATCAGTTCGCCAAAGGGCATGATCTTGATTTCCAGCTGTACCTTCATAGCCGCGGCGAGGGCCCTGGCCAGATCGACGTCATAGCCCATGTATTGCCCGGTTCGACTCACAGCATTCATGGGAGGCTGGTTACCCGATATG
>JADFVW010000008.1 GCA_015222725.1 Pseudomonadota bacterium
AGATGGATCCAGCCAATAGTGACGAAGCCCTGCACGAATGCGCCCTGGATCTGGCTGAAGGCGCCGACATGATCATGGTCAAACCCGGCATGCCCTACCTGGATATTGTGCGCAGGGTAAAAGATGAACTCAAGGCACCCACCTTCGCCTACCAGGTCAGCGGCGAGTACGCCATGCACATGGCCGCCTTCCAACAGGGCTGGCTGGAGCAGGATGCGGTAATGCTCGAATCCCTGCTGGCTTTCAAGCGCGCCGGAGCCGATGGTATTCTCAGCTATTTTGCTATCGCGGCTGCACGGGCTTTGCAATAAGCGCTGCGGTGAACATCCGGCGCCCAGGCTTTGTCGCCGCCCTGTTTTTGACGACATTTCTTAGCGCCAACCTACAAGCCGAGTGCGAGTGCCTCTGGGAAGGCTCCTTTACCGATGTACAGGCCGCTACCAGTCTGGTGGTAAGCGCTACAGTAGTCAGCGGAAAAGGCAATTCCAAAGACCTGCAGATCAATCAATTACTACGCGGGAAAGAGACATTTCCAACCATCAGGGTTTGGCTAAAAGCCGGAGATTACTGCCGCCCCGAGGCCTCCCTCTTCCCTACAGGCACTCGTTGGGTCATGGCTCTTAACCGCATTGAAAACGAAGTACCAGGGGGGTTCAACCCCAATACTCCAAATGTCAGCTATGGCCGCGTCGGAGACTACGTCCTGTCCAGCTGCGGCGGATACTGGCTGAGTAACAGCGAGGGCTGGGTGACCGGGAATTTGGTCAAGGCTCCTCGCTGGGTACGCGAACCGAAAATGACGCCGGTTTTATTGGACCTGGTTGCCGCTTTTGTTGCGGGCGATGCCACTGTTGATGCACTGGTGAAAGCGAGCAAAGTAGATCCTGCATTGCGCGAGCTGATGCAAGATACAAAGGCTTTTTTGCGAGAATAATTTGGCGAAGGGGCAGGTTTAGCTCGATAGAAGCAGGTGGGGGTGTCGCTTGCTTTGCAGGACCGTCTGAGGCCATGGATGGCCGAGGCCGAGCCCCGCATGGATGCGTCTTTTGGCGTGTCCTGCAAAGCAAGCGACACCTCCATCTGCTGGGTTCAAGCCAACAAACCCCACCCTACCGCAAAGTTATTTCTCCACCAAACTAAGCAGCTCATCCAGCATATTCAACGACAGGCCCCAGATTCTTCGCCCCTCATAAAAGTAGCATGGCAACTTGATTTTCATGCCGCGAAACTCCCATTCCATCTGCTCCCGATTATCGGTCTCCAGCAGAAACTCAAGCGGCACCCAGATAACCTCAGCCACCTCATGATTGGGATTGAAAATGACCTCCCGGTTCAGCCGAAATACGAAAGGCGTGACCGCCATGCCGAAACCGCGAATCCGGCTCATGGCATTAATTTCTGACAAACGGCCTATACAGTTGTCTTCATCCAGCAGTTGCAGCCCAATTTCTTCCTCGGTCTCTCGCAGTGCGCAGGCGAAACCATTAACATCGCCGGGGTCTTTACGCCCGCCGGGGAAGGCCATATGCCCCGACCAGGGATCACCCTCGCGCTCGGCGCGCTTGATCATTAGAATATGCAACTCGCCCTCGCGCACCTGCAGGATAAGAGCGACGGCCGAGCGCTTCATCAGCGGCCGCAGTAACTTCCTTCCCGGGCGATGGCTGGAGAGTTTAGATTCAATGAGTTGTAAAAGCGAGATAGACACAGCGCTATAGTGTAACAGTACAGAAGGATTAAGCTGATAGTGAATTACAAGAACGATCAATCTATAGAAGAGGCAGCCCTGCTGTCCCTGCAAGACGTCGGCCTCACCTACAGAGCAATGCCCGCCCTGCACAATATAAACTGGACGATTCGTTCTGGTGAGCAATGGGCCTGCCTGGGGCCCAATGGCGCGGGCAAGACCAGCCTGGCAAATGTTATTTCCCGGCAGGCCACGCACGCTTCAGGGAACGTTCTGCGATCCCGAGAACTTGCTGATCAGGGCGTGGCCTATGTCTGTTTTGAGCAACAAAAATCTCTGTGTGACCGGGACAAAAAGCTGGATGATTCGGAGTTTCGGGCAGATGCCTCTGACCCCGGCACTCGCATTGCCGACGTGATACTGCAGGGCCAGCCTCCCCACAAGCAATTTGAAGATTGGGTGAGGCGACTCAATATCGGTCATATTCTCAAGCGCGGCCTGCGCTTCGTCTCCACCGGAGAAATGCGCAAGACACTGTTGATCAAGGCCATTCTCAGCAATCCGGGTCTGCTGATTCTGGACAGCCCCCTGGACGGGCTGGATATCGCCAGCCAGGGGGAACTGCAGCAAATTATCGACGAGTTGTTGCACTCCGAACTCCGTGTGCTTCTCCTGTGCCGTCAAATGGAAGATGTGCCCGCGGGGGTCAGCCACCTTATCGTACTCGATAAAGGCGAGCTGCTCACACTGGGGGCGCGAGAGGAGGTTTTAGAAGACGCCAAAGTACAGTCACTGATGAATCCGCCGATAGTGGAGCTGGAACAACTCCCGCCTCCTGCCCCCCGGGAGTACCAACTGCCGGACGAGGACATTCCCTTAATCGAGCTGCGTGGCGTCTCGGTAAGTTACGGCGACTTACAGGTGCTACAAAACGTGAACTGGACCTTCGGGCGCGGCCAGCACTGCTGCGTCTCCGGGCCCAATGGCTGCGGCAAAACTACGCTGCTCAGCCTGGTAACAGGCGACAATCACAAAGCCTATGGCCAGAACATCACTCTGTTCGGCATTCGCCGGGGCAGTGGCGAGAGTGTCTGGGATATTAAACAGAAATACGGTCAACTGGACACCCAGCTACACCTCAATTATGTGCGCGGCATGCGCGTGGTGGAGGTTGTGGTATCCGGCTTCTTCGACACCATAGGCCTGTACGATGACTGGGGCGATGCCCAGCGGGCCATCGCCGAGCAGTGGCTGACGGCCCTGGGGTTGGGTGAATACACCATGGAGAGTTTTGACGCATTATCTTTCGGCATACAGCG
>JADFVW010000069.1 GCA_015222725.1 Pseudomonadota bacterium
ACCTTGAGGCCGTCAACCTGCTTCATGACTGTTTTATAGTCGCTCAGTAGGTCTCGAGTTTCATCGGCCAAACGGTCGATTTTGACCTGCGATTTCTTCGCGGCTTGGGTTTTGGATTCTCCAACTTCGAGAATAGAATCCAGTGTAGTTGCTTGTACAGAAGCCACAGTGCCCGCCAAGGCGCCTGCGGATACCAGCGCAGCAATCAGCGCGTTTTTCAATCGATGCATAGTCATGGGAATTGCGTTTCCTATATCCAACAAAATGATTCAGATCTAAAAATTTAAGACTCGGTACTACTTATTTAAGACTCGGTACTACTCATTTATAGTCAATATTTCTGCGTCGGTAAACCGAGGCTGAGAATTTAAACCCAATAAAGAGTTTTTATCAATCATCTGCCCTAGAACAGGCTACCCTAATAAGGTTGTCGGGAAGAATGGTTACACTTTTTGCATTATGTTGTTGCCGGGTAACACTATAGGTCTAATATCGACCGTGATCAGAGCGGTCATAGACAACGAAGCTGAAGTCATAGGGGTTGGGGTTCTCCGCCTTGTGATATTCCCTGCCACTTTCGCGCCAGGGGCTCCAGTCGATATCACCCAGGAAGGCATCCCCCTCCACGGTGGCGTGCACCTCGGTCACATAGAGGCGGTCTGCAAGAGGAATTGCCGCTGCGTATACAGTGGCGCCGCCGATAACCATCAACTCTTCAGTGCCATCGATGAGTGCGACCTCCCCGGCATAAGCCAGCGCCTGTTCCAGCGACGACACAACGGCAACACCCTCGGCCGAATAATCGGGGTTGTTGGAAATGACGATGTTGGTCCGCCCGGGCAGAGGCCGCCCGATGGACTCATAGGTCTTGCGGCCCATTACAATAGGTTTGCCCATTGTGGTTCGCTTGAAATACTTAAGGTCAGCAGGCAGATACCAGGGAAGCGCATTGTTTTTTCCCACAACGCCATTTTCAGCCACAGCGACAATTACAGAAAGTTTAAGCACGGTAGTTCACCTCGAGTAGACGCCCCGCTACACCGCGACCGGTGCAGCGATGTGGTCATGGGCCCTGTACTCCAGCAACTCAAAATCCTCGAAACAGTAATCGTAAATGCTGTCAGGCCTACGCAAAATTTTGAGACGGGGCAGCGCCAGTGGCTGGCGACCCAACTGCTGCTCTACCTGTTCGAAATGATTGCTGTAGATATGAGAATCGCCGGTGCAGACAATGATTTCCCCCAGACCGAGATCGCACTGTTGGGCCAACATCATGGTGAGCACCGCCAGGCTGGCGGTGTTATAAGGCAGGCCCAGAAACGAGTCGCTGGAGCGAATCATAAGCTGCGCAGAAAGCTTTCCATCGGCCACATAAAACTGGTAGAGCAAGTGACACGGTGGCAGCGCCATTTTGCCATCGCGAACATTGTCCTGGGGGCTTTTACTTTCGTCGGGCAAAAATTCCACATTCCAGGCGTGGAACAGAATGCGGCGACTGTCGGGATTATTGCGCAGGCAATCGACAACATAGTCAATCTGGTTGATCTTGCCACCATCTGCGGTAGGCCAGGCCGTCCATTGGGCGCCGTAAACAGGACCCAGGTCGCCCTCCTCGGTTGCCCACTCATCCCATATTTTGACGCCGTTCTCTTTCAACCAACGAGTATTGGTGTCGCCACTGAGGAACCAGATCAACTCGTTTACGATACTTTTGAAATGCAACTTCTTGGTTGTCAGCAGCGGAAAGCCGTCTGCGAGATCGTGTCGGAACTGGCGGCCAAAGACTGACAGTGTGCCGGTGCCGGTTCTGTCTCCTTTGCGCACGCCGTTGTCGAGAATATCCTGCAACAGGTCGAGATACTGTTTCATCGCTTGAGCCCCCTGGCTCCCGTGTCAGGCGCTTGCCGGTAAGCCATCAGCAACGCGAACAAACCGATTAATATCATGGGTACAGATAATATTTGCCCGCGTGTGACCCAGCCCAGGGCCTGAAAGCCGAGATGCGCATCGGGCTCCCGAAAAAACTCCGCACTGAATCGCAGGCAGCCATAGCCCAGAGAAAACATACCCGCTACCGCCCATCGAGGGCGCGGTCTGGAGGAAAACCACAACACCAGTATGAACAACAGAACCCCCTCCAGCGCGAACTGATATAGCTGCGAGGGATGGCGCGCAAGTTGTAGTGGGTCGTGCGGAAAAATCATCGCCCAGGGCACATCTGTGGGCCGCCCCCATAATTCCTGGCCAATAAAGTTTCCCAGGCGCCCCAGGGCCAAGCCCACCGGAGCCAGGGGAGCGACAAAGTCCAGCAAGTCAGCAAAAACAATTTTTCTGGAGCGGGCGAATAAATACATCGCCACAATAACGCCCAGCAAGCCGCCGTGGAAAGACATGCCGCCTTGCCACACCCGCAGCAACCAGCTGGGGTCCTCCATAATTTTGTCCCAGCCGTAGAACAGTGCGTAGCCGAATCTGCCTCCCAACACCACACCCAGCGCGGCATAGAAAATCAGGTCGTCGACCTGCTCGCGTTTGACGGCGGCGTGTGTCGCCGTTGAGCGACGCACTGCGAGCCACCAGGCGAAAGCCAATCCGACGAGGTAGGTCAGCCCGTACCAGTGAATTTTGATCGGCCCCAGGGCAATGGCAACGGGGTCAATTTCGGGATATGGCAGCATAAAAACTCAGTACAAGGATAATTTGGGCGCTGTTGGCATGGTTGGCGCGGGAAGGTCGTATTATCATGCAGGGCGAGGGGATTCACAATTGTTTCCCGCAGATTGAGAAGCGCTCTTATGTGTCTGTTGATTTTCGCCCACCAGGTCTACCCCAGCTATCCTTTGGTCCTGGCGGCAAACCGGGACGAGTTCTACGCCCGTGAGACTGCCCCCGCAGCTTTCTGGCCAGAGTACCCGGATGTTCTAGCCGGCAAGGACTTACAAGCCGGCGGGACATGGATGGGCGTCACACGGCGGGGGCGATTTGCAGCCATCACCAACTATCGCGACCCGGCGGCCACCGGAGAGGCCCCGCGTTCACGGGGAGAGCTGACCCTGGATTTTCTAAGCGGTGACGATACGGCACCGGTTTACCTGACTAAAATAGCGAAACGGGCCTCCGAATATGCCGGATTTAACCTACTGGTAGGCGATGGAAGATACCTGTGGTACTTCAGCAACCGCCATACCGTCTGCGGCTGCACCCCCATCTCCCCCGAGATGCTGCGCCCCGGCATCTACGGCCTCAGCAACGCGAAGCTCAATACTCCCTGGCCCAAGGTCGAGCTGGGAAAACAGCGCCTCACGCAGCTACTGGACAGCGTGCCCCCTAACCACGATGCACTTCTAGGCCTGGTCAATGACCGACAACGCGCCAGTGCAGAGGCGCTAAAGTTGCAGGGCATGGATACCGAGATGGAGCAGGTCTTATCAGCCCAGTTTATCCAGGCGGGCGAGTATGGCACGCGCTCCAGCACGACGATGTGGACCAGTGACACCGGGGAAACCAGCTGGCGAGAGCTGGGCTTTGATCAAGAGGGTCAGGTTACCAGTACATCCCAGGAGCAGTTTGACGTGTCAAAAAATAAGTAAGGGTAATTACGGGCTGGGTGGCGCGACAGCCAGCGCCGGGTAATGCCTTGCGGGACACGCTTACAAGCTCATCCATGAGGCCTCGGCCTCGGCCATCCCTGGCCTCAGACGGTCCCGCAAGGCATTACCCGACCCTGTCTACCGCTCTAGCAAAGCTGCATTTACTTTTACCTATTTTTATAGACCAATCAAGCATCCACCGGGCTGTGAATAAACTGCTCCAACCCATGGTCAGACAGCGATTGTTCCAACCGCTCATGCACATCGGCGGCATTATCCATGACCATCACTTCCTCCAGCACCTCCACCGCTTCATACAGGCTGATCTTGCGTATAGCCTGTTTGACTTTGGGCAGGCTGGTAGCGTTCATAGACAACGCATCGTAACCCATGCCCACCAGCAACACGGCGGCCAGTGGGTCTCCGGCGAGCTCGCCACAGATACTAACCGGCTTTCCCTCGTCTCTGGCAGCGTCGGCCACCAACTTTAATGCCTGCAGCACAGCGGGGTGTAAAGAGTGGTAGAGGTCTGCCACGCGGGTATTATTGCGGTCTACCGCAAGCAGGTACTGGGTAAGGTCGTTGCTGCCTACCGAGAGGAAGTCGACCCGCCTGGCCAGTGCCCGCGCCTGGTAAACGGCAGCCGGCACCTCAATCATCACGCCTATCTGGGGCAGCGCCCCTAAAAATCCCTCCTGTGCAAGTTCCCGGTGGCTTCGGTGTATCAGCTCCAGCGCCTCGTCAACTTCCGCAACATTACTGATCATGGGCAGCAGTATTTGCAGGTTTCCCAGCCCCTCGTTTGCCTTTATCATGGCCCTGATCTGGGCCAGAAATATTTCCGGGTGGTCGAGTGTTACCCGGATTCCGCGCCAGCCCAGAAAGGGGTTTTCTTCTTCGATAGGAAAATAAGGCAGGGACTTGTCACCGCCTATATCCAGCGTTCGCATTGTCACCGGCCTGGGGGCGAAGGCTTCCAATTGCTCCCGGTAAATTTTGCGCTGCTCCTCTTCACTGGGAAACCGCTCGCGCAATAAAAATGGGACTTCAGTGCGGAACAGGCCAACTCCCTCCGCCCCCTGTTCCAGCGAGCGCGTCACATCCGCCATCAAGCCGGTATTAACATAGAGCGGCAGGCGGTAATCATCGAGTGTCTCGCAGGGCAGGTCTCGCAGTGACTCCAGGTCACGGGACAGGGCCTGGTCCTGCTCCAGTAATTCCTGGTAGCGCTGCTTTAGTTCGGCCGGGGGATTGAGCTCAACCAAGCCGTAGTAGCCGTCGATAATCAGCTCGCGGTCCTGCAACATGGTATAGGGGAGGTCGACCGCGCCCATAATCGTGGGCACGCCCATGGCCCGCGCCAGAATCGCCACATGGGAGTTGCCGGAACCCTTCACGGAAATGATGCCCACCAGCTTTTCCCTGGGAATTTCTCCCAGTGAGGTGGCCGTCAGTTCCTCACCAACCAATATGGTTTGCGCCGGATACACCCGCTCATCCCGGTCTTCCGACTGCAAATAAGTAAGTACTCGCGTACCCAGATCTTTAACATCGACGGCGCGCTCGCGAAGATAGCTGTGCTCCATACGCTCAAAATGACGTATATGCTCTATCATCACTTTACTCAGCGCACCCTGCGCCCAGTGCCCCGCCTTGATGAGGCTGGCCACTTCGGCGCCGATAGTAGAGTCATCCAGAATACCCAGGTAAACGTCAAACAGGGCGTGATCTTCCGGACTGAGCTGGTCACTGAGGTTATCGGCCACCAATCGAACATCGGTGCGCACTTGTGCCAGCGCGTTCTTGAAGGCGCGTAGCTCCGCCCGTCGGTTTTTGATGATTCGACGCGGCACCGCATACAGGTCTGCCCCGGGCGAGACCACCACGGCCGTGCCGATCGCAATACCGGGGGCCCCGGGAATACCCTTGATTTTGGCGGAGACGGCCACGCCTTCCAGGGTTTCTACCTGTACGGTGCCGGTGACTTGAGCATGGGCAATAACGCCAGCCAACTGGGCCGACATGGTGACCAAAAAAGCCTCGTCACTCTCGTCAAAACGACGCCGGGCTGCCTGTTGCACCACCAAAACACCCAATACTTCTCGCTGGTGAATAATGGGTACGCCCAGAAAAGCGTGATATTCCTCTTCCCCGATATCCTCCAACAGGTGAAAGCTGGGGTGAGATTCTGCACTCTCCAGATTGACCGGCTCCTCCCGCTCGGCCACCAGGCCGACAAGCCCCTCTCCGGGGGCCAGGCTCACCCTGCCAATCTTGTTCGCGTTCAGCCCGCGCGTGGCCTGAAAAATATAGCGATTACTACCCGCATCGCGCATATAAACACTGCACACCTCGGTATCCATCGCATTGCGCACGCGCTCAACAATGATTTCCAAAGCTTCATCCAGGCCCTCGGCCGAATTGACCTCCTGGACAATATTACGCAACATTTCCAACATCATGCCAACTCACCCACGCTCTGGTCGGTATAGCGCCCCAGGGAAAGTGCCAACTCCTTCATTGCCCTGCGGTAAACCTCGCGCTTAAAAGAGACAACTTCATTGAGTGGGTACCAATAACTCACCCACTCCCAGTGATCAAATTCCGGTTTTTGATTGAGATCCAGACGCACGGCGTCATCCTCGGCCAACATACGCAGTAGAAACCATTTCTGTTTTTGCCCGATACAGACCGAACTTTGCCCCGAGCGGATAAACCGTTTGGGCAGGCGATAGCGCAGCCAGCCACGGGTACAACCCAAAACGTCAACATTGGCGGCGGACAGCCCAACTTCCTCTTCCAGTTCGCGGTACAGGGCCTGCTCGGGAGACTCGCCCTTGTTAATACCCCCCTGGGGGAACTGCCAGGCATCGCGCCCGCCAATGCGTCGCGCCCACAGGACTTGCCCATGATTGTTCGCTAACACTATTCCCACATTCGGCCGAAAACCGTCTGAATCGATCACTTCACTACACCACACTCTTATTAGAACCAGCTATTGTTCCACATTTTGGTCACGAACAGTATAGTAACCCCCTTTGATAACCCGCTGGCACTGAGAACAAACCTATGACACTGGCTATTTTCGACCTGGACAATACTCTGATTGGCGGCGACAGCGATAACCTGTGGGGCCAGTATGTTTGTGACCAGAAACTGGTAGATGCGGCGGGCTTCGAACAGCAGAACAACCAGTTTTACGAAGACTACAAATCCGGCACACTGGATATCAATGCCTATCTTCGCTTCGCACTGAGTTCCCTGAAGGGCCAACCAGGAGATGTGCTCGTCGCCTGGCACAGGGAATTTATGCGCACGATTATCCAGCCTATCATGCTGCCAAAAGCCAAAGCATTAATCGCCAAACACCGGGACCAGGGAGACACGCTGCTGATCATCACGGCAACCAATGTCTACGTCACGCGGCCCATTGCCGAAGCCCTGGGCATTGAAAATCTGTTGGGCTGCGAAGCCGAAATTGTCGACGGCTTGTATACAGGTGAGCCCTCGGGCGTTCCGTCTTACCGTGAGGGTAAAGTTACACGACTCAATGCCTGGCTGGAGGAAACGGGGGAGTCCATGGATGGGGCTTACTTCTACGGCGACTCCCAGCACGACTTGCCACTGCTGGAATTGGTAGATAACCCGGTTGCTGTGGACCCGGATGAGACGCTAAGAGCGAGAGCGGTTGCACAAAGGTGGCCAATCGTGTCGTTGCGGTAGGGCTGGGATAGAGCGTCAGCTGCAATGATGTGTCAGGTGATTTTTCGGCCAGTCAGGCTATAGATGATTGGAATATCGTGCCCCTTGTGGGCTAAGTAATACCTGCCCGGCTCCCGCTCAATCATTCCCTCGAAGCAGTTATACGGGCTATACGGGAATTCATTCAAACGCTCCACCTGTATGCCGCTCTCGGCTAATGCGTTAACGACACTTGATAGCGGGTGAGCCCAGGTCGCCATCTTCGC
>JADFVW010000070.1 GCA_015222725.1 Pseudomonadota bacterium
GAGCACCAGGCCGCCAGTATTTCTGTTGGCAAGCAGGTTAGCCTGAGTACACCGGCAGTGCGGGAGGGAATTGCCGTTGGTAAGGTCACCAGTATCAATCCCCAGATTGATCCTCGCAGCAGAGCAATTGATGTCATAGTCGAATTTGATAACCCCGGTGGCTGGTATCCCGGTGCCAGTGTCGATGCGAGCTTGATCGTGAAGCGAATAGAGGGCGCTCTTCTGATTCCGGCCATAAGCGTGGTGAGGCGTGGTGGCGGCGATGTTGTCTTTGTTGTCGACGGCGAGTACGCCCGCCAGCGCCCGGTCGTGCTGGGTTGGCGGGAAGAGGGCCTGGTGGAAATAGTGAGTGGTCTCACAGCGCAAGATCAGGTGGTGACCGAGGGTTCAGCCCATATCAGCGATGGCAGTCGACTGACTGTGAGCGGCGAAGAACCTGCCCTGTGAATATCATTGATGTTTTCGTCCGCCGTCGTGTGCTGGCTTATATGCTCAGTGCCGCCGTCATTTTATTTGGCCTGATAGGGTTGCGTGATATTGGGCTGGATCGAATGCCTAATGTCGATCCTCCGGTTATAACCGTAACCACGATAAACCCAGGGGCTAGCCCGGAAGTGGTGGATAGCAGTATTACCAGTGTGATCGAATCGGCGGTCAACTCGATTTCCGCTCTTGAGGATGTACGCTCACAATCGATCCCCGGAGTTTCCGAGGTGCGCATATACTTCGAGCTTAGCAAAGACTCCGACGTGGCCTTCAATGAGGTCCAGGCCAAGGTCAACCAGATAATCAACGAGCTGCCCGACGAGGCAGAAACGCCCATCGTCGCCAAGGTTGACCCCAATGCCATACCGATAATGTGGATGGTGCTACAGGGCGATCGCCCTCTTAGTGAGCTCAACCGCATTGCAAGGCAGCAAATCAAGAAGTCATTGGAAAATATAAATGGTGTCGGCGAAGTGTTGGTTGGCGGTGGGCGAGAACGAAAAATTCGCGTGGACTTAAATCTGGCGAGAATGTCAGCCCTGGGCATAACGTCTCAGGATGTCATCGCAGCTTTTTCCCGTGAACATATACAGATTCCAGGGGGCTTTTTGGTTAGTGGCAAGCTTGAAAAACTGCTGCACCTTGACCTTGAATACCACTCCATCGAAGACCTGGGGAAGCTGGTCGTAATATGGCGTGACCAGATTCCAGTAAAGTTGGGGGATATTGCGACTATCAAAGATGGGCTATCGGATAAGCGCAGCTTGTCTCGGCTGAATGGAATCGAAGGCGTCGCCATCGGTATTCAGAAAGTGCAGAATGCGAATACAGTCGCAATTGTCACGGAGGTTTACCAGCGCCTGGAGGCCATCGTTCGACCGTCTTTACCGCATGGCGTGGAATTGATCGTTGCTACAGATGAGGCTGATATTATCCAGGGTACAGTCTCCGCGCTGCAGAATCATGTGATTGAGGGCACGATACTGGCTGCCCTGGTCGTACTCTTTTTCCTGCTAAACCTGCCGGCAACCTTGATTGTTGCAACTGCAATCCCTGTCTCCCTCGCGGGGGCTGTAATGGTTATGTACTTTGGTGACTATACATTTAATATCATGACCCTGTCGGGCCTGCTGTTGCTCATCGGCGTTGTGGTAGACGATGCGATTGTGGTTCTGGAGAATATTCACAGCAAGCACGAAAAAGGGCATGTCAATACCGAAGAGGCGGCCAGTACCGGCACCCGTGAAGTACTGTTCCCGGTAATTGCCGCCTCACTTACGATTGTATGTATTTTTGCCACCGTTATTTTTATGCCGGGAATGATCGGTATCTTCATGCGCTCATTCGCGGTGGTAGTTGTGGTTGGCGTTCTGGCCTCACTGTTCGTTTCCCTGACCTTGACACCGGCATTGTGCGCGCGTTTTCTGAAGCCGAACAGAAGCGAGGGCCGAGGTATAACTGCAATTTTACATGGCCTGCACTCATGGACTGAGCGTATTTACATAGCGATATTAGGTGCCTGTCTACAGCGTCGCTGGATGGTGCTGGTCGCGGCGGGCATGGTAGTTGCAAGCAGTGGGTATTTTGTTGGGCAATTGGGTTCCGAGTTTTTCCCGGAGGATGACGAATCACGTTTTCTGATTAATCTGAAAATGCCTCTTGGCTCTTCGGTGGATTACATGGCCTTAAAAATAGAGCATGTTGAGTCTCTGCTGGCGCATCATGGAGAAGTCAGGCACATATTCTCCACCATTGGGTCGGGACGTTCACGCGATGTCAATGAGGCCACAGTCAATGTCATGTTATTGCCAAAGGCTCAGCGAGGACTATCGCAGCGAGAGCTGATAACACAGGTGCGCAGTGAGCTGCTGGTCATTCCTGGTCTTGAGACCTATGTGGCGATGTTCCCGTTCGTATCCGGCATGAGTCAGGCCCCCCTGGAGGCTTATGTGACCGGTCCCGACCTCTATGAATTGGAGAGCCTTTCGAAGTCGGTGCTGCAGAAATTAAAGGAAGCTGGGGGGATGGGTGATATACGCATGAACTTGCAGTTGGATCGCCCGATGCTGCGTTTTGATATTGACAGAAACCGTGCCAGGTCTCTGGGTATCAGTACCAGAACCATTGGAGATTCTTTGCGGGTGCTGGCCGGCGGCGCAGATATAGGGAAGTACAGCGAGCTTCCCGGGGATGGGGAGCGCTATGATATTCGCCTGGCAGCTCA
>JADFVW010000009.1 GCA_015222725.1 Pseudomonadota bacterium
GTGACATCCCCTCCTTTCTTGTGCCTGTCACAACTACCTCTTCCAGTATGGCCGGCCCGTTCTGGGCAGTTGCCAGCGGAGCTGAAATAGCGGGTATTAGGGTGATTATTGAACTGGCAAGTATGTTTTTCTTGAATCGGCGCATTGTCGTTCTCCCTGCAATTGTAGTTTTAGTTGTAGCTGCGTGTCAGAGTGCTCGTCCGCTCACAAAGATAGTGATGGTAGTTAGTCTATAGGTGTTAGGGTTAAATAACAGTTTGCTGATCTGGGACTAATTCACAAAAATATCAGTCGATTTGGAAATTTTGGCCAACAAAAGTGCTCAATTGCTGACTGCTATTGCGTGTTAAAAAGGGAGGTTACAGCGGATATAGCGTAAAATGGGGCGAATACCTGATTCTCAGTGGCTGACATGTTAAATTGCCCCTCCTCATCACAGCTGGTCCTCAATTGGAGATCAGAGCTGAGCGCCAGCATCTGCTCCGTGGAGGAGTTGCTGGCGCTGGTACAACTGGACAAGACCAAACTCTCCGGGTGTCAGCGGGCGGCTGTAGATTTTCCACTGAGGGTTCCCCGTGCATTTTTGTCACGCATGGAGCCCGGGAATCCGAAAGATCCACTGCTGATGCAAGTGCTACCTGTTGAGAGTGAGCTGATGCCCTCCGCGGGTTTCATCCCGGACCCGCTCGATGAGGCCGCCCATAATCCCGTGCCAGGGCTTATGCACAAGTATCGCAATCGCGTATTGCTGATTGTCAGTCCGACCTGTGCGGTTAATTGTCGCTACTGTTTTCGACGGCACTTCCCCTATGGGGAAAACCGGCAAAACAAACGTCAGTGGCTTCGCGCGCTGGCGTATATTGAGAACGACTCCAATATCAACGAGGTGATCTATAGTGGTGGTGACCCGCTGGCGGCCAACGACCAGTTCTTGTCCTGGCTGACGGAAAGTATTGCGGCCATTTCGCATGTGAAACGCCTGCGTGTTCACACCCGGCTGCCGGTAGTGATCCCCTCGCGCATAGACAGCCAACTACTCAGCTGGATGACGGCAACGCGTTTGAAGCCCATTGTGGTGCTGCATATCAACCACGGCAATGAAATTGACGGCCGGGTAAAACGGGCTATCCGGCAACTGCTCGATAGTGGTTTGACGGTTCTCAATCAGACTGTTTTGCTACACGGGGTGAACGACAGTGCCGGGGTGCTGGTTGAGTTAAGTGAGGCGCTGTATGAGAGTGGGGTGATGCCCTACTACCTGCATTTGCTTGATCCGGTCCAGGGGGCCGGCCACTTCCACGTTAGTGACAGGCGCGCGATGCAGATATATCAGGGCATGCAGGCTGCGCTGCCTGGCTATCTTGTGCCCAAACTGGTTCGCGAACGCGCGGGGGCAAATTCAAAAACCATCCTGGCACCCTGACCCTGCAGTCGCGCCCCTAGCCCAAGCGATCACGCAGGCTGTAGAACAGCATGCCGGCCACCAATCCTGGCCAGCGCAGCAGTGTCCCGCCAGGGAAGGGGGGTGTTGGAACTCTCGCCATTACGTCAAACCGCTCTGCCGTGCCTGAGATAGCCTCGGCGAGTAACTTGCCCGCCATGGTGGCGATGGGTACTCCGTGGCCAGAGTAACCGTGGGCATAGAACACCTGGCTGGAGAGGCGGCCAAAATCAGGCATGCGGTTCATGGTGACCGCCAGCGTGCCACCCCAGCCGTAGTCGATCCGGGTATCACGCAGTTCCGGGTAGATATGCAGCATATATTTTCGCACGAAATTTTTAATATCAGCGGGAAAACGTTTGGTATAGTTTTCGCCGCCGCCGAACAGCAGCCGGTTGTCCGCTGACAGTTTCCAGTAATTGATCACAAAAAGAGTGTCTGACATGGAGGTGTCGTCGCGAATCAGCTGTCTTGCCAAGTGTTCTGACAGGGGCTCGGTGGCCAACATAAAGTTGTTTATCGGCATGATCCGACCCGCCGCTCGTGGCTCCAGCTTTTCCAGATACCCATTACATGCCAATACCAGATATTTAGCCTTTACCTCTCCTCCGGCAGTTTTTACCCTCACCGCAGAGCCCTCTGTATAAGACAGGACGCGGCTCTGTTCATGTATGCTTGCACCCAGAGACGAAGCAGCCAGTGCCAGACCCTGCGCGTATTTAAGTGGGTGTAAGTGTTTACATCCAGTGTCGACTGTAGCGCCGTGAAAACCCTGTCCACTGGTTAGTTCAGCGACCTCAGCGGGCATGGCATAGCGAATTTTGTGATAGTTATAGACTTTGTTCAAGTGTTCGGCATGGGCCTGCAGTTCGGTATTCTCGCCGGCCCTGGTCGCAACATGGAGGTTGCCCTGTTTCAGCTCGCAGCTGATATCAAAGCGCTCAATTAAGTCGGTGACCGTATCAACGGCTTCCACCGCAATCTTCCACAAGGCCTGGGCATGCTCCATGCCCAGCATAGCCTCCAACTTGTCCTGGTCGGCGCGCTGCCCCATGCCTACATGGCCTCCGTTGCGCCCTGAAGCACCCCAGCCGACCTTATTGGCCTCCAGCAGCACCACGCTATAACCCCGTTCTCGCAGGTGAATAGCGGCGGACAGTCCTGTGTAACCGCCGCCGATAATACAGACATCTGCCGTGGTCTCTCCCTGCAATGGGGGAAACGCCAGATTCAGGTCGGCAGAGGCGGCATACCATGAATCAACGTGTGGTTGGCTGTGCTTTGTGTTGTTCTGCTGTTGCTGAGTTTGCATGGCCACACTATACCTGTTCATTCTCACTCACATAGATAACACTATGGGGGTAGCCACCCACTTTAGACTTGAACCGGCATTCTGTCTGCTGCGATACTCATGCATTCGAGCCAATCAGAGTAATTTATGAGCAGCGACAATCAGGCAATAGCGGACTGGCTGAAAAAAAATGAAATATCTGAGGTCGAATGCCTGGTGCCCGATATCATGGGTAACGCGCGGGGCAAATTTGTGCCGGTGGGACAGTTTCTGGAGCTGGGCGAGTCACGCCTGCCTGAGGCCGTTCTAATCCAGAGTGTCACCGGGGAATATTCCGATCAGCACTGGGACTTTGTAGAGCCCACCGATGGCGATATGATTTTGAAGCCGGATGCCTCCAGCATACGCCTGGTTCCCTGGGCCAAAAAACCCAGCGCGCAGATTATTCACGACTGTTACACCATGGACGGTAAACCTCATCCGCTTTCAACGCGAAACGTATTGCGCCGGGTGCTCGATTTATATGCCGCCGATGGCCTGAAGCCTGTGGTAGCACCGGAGGTGGAGTTTTATCTGGTCGCCCGAAATACCGATTTCAACCGCAAGCTAGGCCCCCCCATTGGGCGCTCGGGGCGCGCCGAGTCATCCCGCCTGTCCTACAGCATTGATGCGATGGCGGAGTTTGATGATTTTGTGGCGGATATGTACAGCTATGCCCAGGCCCAGCAACTGGATGTGGATACGCTTATCCACGAAAATGGCGCTGCCCAGATGGAAATAAATTTCCTCCACGGTGATGCCATGAGCCTCGCGGACCAGGTTGCTACCTTTAAACGCACCGTCCGCGAGGCTGCCCACAAGCACGGTATCTATGCCACATTTATGGCCAAGCCCATGGCGGATGAGGCAGGCAGTGCCATGCATATACACCAGAGTATTGTGCGCACTGATACGGGAAAGAATATCTTTGTTGATGACGCCGGTGAGCACACACCCGCTTTTATGAGTTATATCGCGGGACTGCAACATTACACGCCGCAGCTTATTAGCTTCTATGCCCCCAATGTGAACGCCTATCGAAGGCTGGCGCCAAATATGACTGCACCCATTAACTTGAATTGGGGCTTTGACAACAGGACCACTGCATTTCGAGTGCCCAATGCGGGGGGGCAGGCCACCCGCATTGAAAATCGATTCCCCGGATCCGATGTGAACCCCTACCTGGCCTTTGCAGCCTCCCTCGCCAGTGGCTACCTGGGTATGAAGGGGCAGCTGGAAGTGGGAGAGCCCCACCTGGGAACTGCCAATGAAAGCACGGTTGAGTTGCCCCGTTCGCTGGAAGAGGCTCTGCGTCATCTGCGAGACAGCCCCGAAGTTGTCGAGGTTTTTGGTGACCTGTTTCTGCGCGCTTATGCGGCGGTAAAGCTCGCTGAATTTGAAGAGTTCAATAGCGTGATCAGTTCCTGGGAACGCGAACACCTGCTGCTGCAGGTTTGAGCAAGGTATCCGCATGAGCAACACATGTGTCTGACGATGTCTGAATTATGTAGTTTGCGCTTGAGGGGCGAGGGTGAAACTGTAGAAGTTATTGACCAGACCCTGTTGCCCCATCAGTTGCAATGGCTGCCTCTCGCATCGCTGGATTCCTACTGCCATGCAATTACCAGTATGCAGGTTCGCGGTGCGCCACTCATCGGCATCACGGCGGCTTTCGGGCTGGCAGCTGCGCTGGCAAAAGACCCCTCCAACGACCATTTACAGGTTTCAAAGGCGGCTTTGCTGGCTACCCGCCCCACAGCGGTAAATCTGCACTGGGCACTGCAGAAAATAGAGACTTGTGTACTACCGCTGGAAGAAGCTCAACGGGCACAGGCAGCTTTTATCTGCGCCCGGGAATTGCGTGAGCAGGACATCGAACACTGTTCCACTATCGGGGAGTTTGGTTGCGAGTTGCTGCAATCCCTGTTTGATAAATCCGCGGGCGAAACCCTTCATGTGATGACCCATTGCAATGCGGGGTGGTTGGCCACGATCCAGTGGGGCACTGCACTCTCTCCCATCTACAAGGCCCATCGTGCGGGCGTGCCGATACATGTATGGGTGTCCGAGACGCGGCCGCGCAATCAGGGTGCTTACCTGACGGCCTGGGAGCTGCAACGGGCGGGTGTTCCGTGCACCATTGTTGCGGACAATAGCTGCGGTTATTTGATGCAGGCGGGTGAGGTGGATTGTGTGATTGTCGGCAGCGACCGAACGGCTGCCAATGGCGATGTGTGTAATAAGGTTGGTACCTACCTGAAGGCCCTGGCTGCTCAGGCCAATGCAGTTCCTTTCTATGCGGCGGTGCCCGAGTCGACCATCGATTGGTCGTGCCCCGGCGGCGCCGACATCCCGATTGAATTTCGCGACAGTGAAGAGCTGCTGTCCATTACCGGTATTGATGATGCTGGTGAATTGCAGACAGTGCGCCTGGCGGGGGTGGACAGTCGTGGCAAAAACCCGGCCTTTGATATTACCCCCGCGGCCCTGGTGAGTGGCCTGATAACCGAGCATGGGGTTATTGAGGCGAGTAGTGCAGGGCTGGCTCAGTTGCGTTCGACGCTGGCATCTTTGTAGCTGAAAGCGCCGCGGGCAAACTTCCGTCACTGATTTTTCCGCACAGCCAACTGCCACCATCGGCCACCAATAAAATATCCCCCACACCGCCCGGATGCTTGATAGTCAACTGCCATCGCTTGCCGTCTTTTTTTGCAGCGAGACTATCGGGGCCTGTGGGCTGCTCCATTGCAGACAGTGCATCAAATGTCGACCCGGCGTCAAAATTGAATTCGCACTGCAGTGTGTGCTCGCTGCCAGTTCTAGGGCAGAGAGCGCGGTCCAGCGCCAGAGTCTGCAGCGCGGGCGTTGGGTCTATGTCCCGTTCAGTGTGGTGGCGTTGCACCACATCAAAAAGAATTTCATAGAGCTCATCCAGGTGGGCCAGGGCCAAAAGATAGATGCAGTTTCGCCCCTCATAAATGGACATCCGGTCGTTCGGGTCGATGTTATCCAGGCGGCCACCGAAATGCTGGATTATACTTCTCAGGCAATCGCGTAACAGCGGGGACACCGGCACCTCCCCACGCAGCGCCAGTAGGCGGGTAGTCAGTGGCAGGATATGGCCGTGTACCATCAGGATGTGCGCACTGATTAAAAAGTACCCCTCCTCGCCCTGGTCCCGGGTGAAACTGTGGCAGGCAACCACATATTCACCCTTGGCCTTGCCGTACCCTGCTACTGGAATGGCCTCGATCTTGTACTCTTCACGGCGCCGGTAGAACTCTGTACCTGGCAACAGGGTATAGCCAAAAATATTGATATTGGGGAAAGTGGCCAGCAGCGAATCGAGATTTTTTTCAAAATCCTTCAGGTTGTCACCGGGCAAACCCCAGATCAGCTCTGCCGCAATTGGCACTCCCAGTTCAGACATGCGTTTGGCGATGGGTTGGTACTCATTGGAACTCATATTCTGACGATTGCTGAGGCGCAGTGCCTCGGGTGTCAGTGTTTGCAGGGCTAGCTGGTAATGCGGCAGCAGCTGATTGCGGTGCAGGAGCAGGGCAATTTCCTGCACCTGGGGTGTATGCGCTTTGGACCAGGATGTGGCAAAAGACAGGGGTAAGCCCGTTTTCTCTTTCAGTTCTACGATGAGTTTAGCTTTTTCAAGGTCCTGCTTGAGGGCGCCAAAGTTGGAGTCGGCCAGCCATATGTCTTTTATGCCGGCGGCAATAATGATGTCCCAGTCGCTGCGAATTCTCTCCATGGACCACTGGTACATCTTGCTGCCGATGGCCCCGGTACCCCACTCGCAAAAGGCGCATTTGAAAGGACAGCCGCGGCTGGTCTCATAGGATATCGATTCGTACAGAGGTTCACCCCGGTCATCCGTCAGCTGTAGTACCTCCAGAGGCGAGGGGAATTTGTCCAGATCCTTGCAGCGGGCCCTGGCGGGTGTTTCGATTACTTTTCTGTCCTGCAGGAA
>JADFVW010000071.1 GCA_015222725.1 Pseudomonadota bacterium
GCTGGGCTCGAACCAGCGACCCATTGATTAACAGTCAATTGCTCTACCAACTGAGCTAAAGCGGAATTGGACAGGATCCAAGGCCGCGTATATTAATGATGGGAGTGGCCTCGGTCAACAGGAAATTGGGGAATATTACGTAATTGCTGCTGTAGTACGAATCAAGCTGCATTTCTTGGCTATGTGGATGATAATAAACGGCTATTTTGACCGAATTTCATTCAGGTAAGCAATGACCAAGGCGTTTGAGATCAATTCCACCTTTGAACCGGCCGGGGACCAGCCCCAGGCTATCAAGCAACTGGTGGAAGGCATACAGGCTGGCCTGGCTTCCCAGACACTGTTGGGGGTTACCGGTTCGGGCAAAACCTTCACCATGGCCCATGTTATCCAGCAACTACAGCGACCCACCATCATCATGGCCCACAACAAGACCCTGGCGGCGCAACTGTACGGCGAGTTTAAGGAGTTCTTCCCCAATAATGCCGTGGAATACTTTGTCTCCTACTATGATTACTTCCAGCCCGAGGCCTACGTGCCGTCCTCAGATACCTATATTGAGAAGGATGCCTCGGTAAACGAGCATATCGAGCAGATGCGCCTGTCCGCCACCAAGGCCCTGCTGGAGCGGGATGATTGCCTGGTGGTGGCCACAGTTTCCGCTATTTACGGCCTGGGAGACCCGGAAACCTACTTCAAGATGGTCATGCACCTGTCGCGCGGTGAAATTATCGACCAGCGCCAGGTACTGCGGCAGTTGGCTGACTTACAGTACAAGCGCAATGATGCCGACTTCAGTAGGGGTACTTATCGGGTGCGCGGTGATGTAATTGATATTTTTCCTGCCGATTCTGAGCGGGAGGCGGTGCGAATATCGCTGTTTGATGAAGAAATTGAAGATATTTACTTTTTCGATCCGTTGACCGGGTCTATCGAGGGCAAGGCTCCCCGGGTGACCATATTCCCCAAGAGCCATTATGTGACTTCCCGGGACGTCATGCTCAATGCGGTGGGCCATATTGAGGAGGAGCTGGAAATCCGGCTCAAGCAACTGAAAGACAATGACAAACTGGTTGAGGCCCAGCGCCTGGAACAGCGTACCAAATACGATATGGAGATGATAAGGGAGCTGGGCTATTGCAACGGCGTAGAGAACTACTCGCGTTATCTGTCGGGGCGTGCATCCGGCGAGCCACCTCCCACATTGTTTGAATACCTGCCCAAAAATGCCCTGGTGATTGTCGATGAATCCCATGCCACCATTCCGCAGATTGGCGCGATGTATAAGGGCGACAGGTCGCGCAAGGAAACTTTGGTGGAGTACGGTTTTCGCCTGCCCTCGGCACTGGATAATCGGCCGCTGCGTTTTGAGGAGTGGGAAAACCTTGTGCCGCAGGCGGTCTTCGTGTCGGCCACGCCGGGGAAATATGAAGCGGCGCATGCGGGGCGCGTGGTGGAGCAAGTGGTTCGACCCACGGGGCTGATCGATCCCCCTCTGGAAATCAGGCCCGCCACCACGCAAGTGGATGATCTCCTCAGTGAGATTCATCTGGTTGTTGAGAAGGGAGAAAGAGTTCTTGTAACCACACTCACCAAGCGGATGGCGGAAGACCTCACCGAGTACCTGGCCGACCACGGTGTGCGCGTGCGCTACCTGCACTCGGACATTGATACGGTAGAGCGGGTAGAGATAATCCGCGACCTGCGCCTGGGAGAGTTCGATGTGCTGGTGGGCATTAACCTGCTGCGAGAGGGTCTGGATATGCCGGAAGTGTCACTGGTGGCAATTCTGGATGCCGACAAGGAAGGTTTTTTGCGCTCGGATCGTTCCATAATTCAAACTGTGGGCCGTGCTGCCCGCAACCTTAATGGCCGGGCAATTCTTTATGCAGATCGTATTACCGGCTCCATGGAGCGAGCTATAGCAGAGACCGATCGCCGGCGGGAAAAGCAGCTGGCTCACAATGCCAAACACGGGATTATTCCCACAGGCATCGAGAAGTCTGTTCAGGACATTATGGAGGGCGCCAGGCGTATGCCCACCAAGCGTAGCGCAAAGGGTAAGCAAGCGCCCAAGTTATCCTATGGTGCTGAGGTGTTAAACCTGACACCCAAGGCGCTGGCCAGAAAGCTGAAGCAAATGGAAACGCAGATGCACGAGCACGCCAAGAACCTGGAGTTTGAAGAGGCCGCCAACCTGCGGGATGAACTCACCCAGATTAAACAACTGGCGTTTCTAAGTTAATCTCCCGCGCGGTTGGTTTGCGTGGCAGAGCGGGGCAGGGATAAGGTGAAGGCCACGCCACTCCCATCGGATAAATTTTCTGCCCGGGCACTGCCGCCGTGAAAGTCTGCTATCAGGCGGACAATGTACAGCCCCAGGCCCAGGTGCACATTTTCAGAGGCACCCTCACGCAAGGACACCATGGAATCAAAGAGCTTGTTCTGCAATTCCTGTGGCAGTGACGGGCCCTCGTTTGTGACGCTCAGCTCGAACTGCTCCCCGCACTGTCGAAGTTTCAGCACAATTCGACCCTGGTCGGGGCTGAAAGAGGCTGCATTGTCCATGAGCTTATCCAATGCCTGGACAATTAACTCGGGCACTGCAGAGGTAATTGCCTGCTCCAGTTGGCAATCGAGAGTTAACTCCCTTTGGGTGTATAGTTCGCGATAAACCGCGAAAATTTCCTGCAGAAGAGGCACCAGGTCTGTCTCGGTCGGCTCGTTATTCTGGATGCTTTCTTCCAGGCGGTTGGCTTCACTCATCGCAGTGAGAATGTTATTCAGCCTGTCCAGTCCCGCTCTGGCCCGCATAAGATACGTATTGCTTGAATCTATGCCGCCATCTTCGAGTTCAAGATTTTCCAGAGAGGTCTGGATCACGGCAATAGGCGTACGCAGTTCGTGGGACAGTTTGCGGCTGAGGCTGCGCAGGTAGTCATTATATTCCCTCAGCTTATCCAGCATGTCAGCATAGCGCCGGGACAGTTCGCCAATTTCGTCCCTGGCTTTACTTCTGGGGAAGCCGTGTCCCAGGGAGCCATCATCGCGCACGATATTGCCCGCCGCCTGGCTCAATTTGCGAATGCGCCAGGATAAAATGCTGGCGAAGGCCAGCAGGCCGAACACACCGACACACAGTGCCAGCAGGCTATAGCCCAGCAAGCTGCTGAATGCCCTGTCGGTCAGTGACAGGTACTCATCACTGCTTTGGCGAATGATTACCGCACCAATGATATCTTTTCCATCCATTATGGGAGATGCGGCGGAGAGCATAGTGCGGCCCGAATATTCGGGAATTTGATACCAGGTATTATTCGTCGCGCCAGCGATGGCAGCGCTAATTTCCATGCCATCGAGTTTTCCAGCCTGGGGTAGGGGTATCGATGACTGTGGTAGTTCGTGGGACAAAATACTGCGATAAAGCAGGCGCAGCAGCCAAAATGTTTTTTCGGTTTTGTCAGTAGCGCTGCTGTGCATTTCTGTGGGATCGATATCGGCAAGCAGCCAGTGGGTCTTGTCTACAACCTGAAGCCGCCTGTCACGTTGGCCGAACGGCGCAACAGTATTTTGCAGCGCCTGGGGGCTGTAAATTAGCCACGGTGGGGCTGCCATGTCCAGTGGCGTGGCATTACCCAGTGTTTCAACTTCACCCCCGGGTCTGCTGCCCACATTTATAATATACAAACCCAATCGGCCGCCGGTTAATGACAGGGGCACCTCCAGCTCGAGGTTGTAACCTTGCTCTGTATCCTGCCATTGACCGCGTATGCGCCGGGCGCTGCCGCTGTTGTATATTCGGTTGCCGTATCGCGCCGTGACCCTGCCCGGCGCGGCCGTGGCGATGACATATTCCTGACGGTGGTTGTCCAACCAGGTACGCAACACCAGCCTGTCTCCGTTGGGTTCCCTGGACAGGGCGGGGTTGTGAAACACAACGTCTTTGTCCTGTATTTGCAGGAACAAAAGCAGCTTTCCCTGCCGTGTCGCTGCCTTGTACTTTATCGCCAGTTCGCTGTCGGTGTTGTAACTTTCAAATGACTGAAAATCCAGCTCGTCCCAGCCGTCGCCATAGCCGTCGATGATAATTTCCTGTTCAACGGGGCTTGCATACAGGCTTCTATGATCACCTTTGTTTGGGCTTGCCTCCTCGGGCAGGCGTTGCAGGTTTGGGTACAGTAGCGTGGGTTTATTCGCCAGAGCAGCTGCCACGGCAAGCGTCGTTGCCTGCAGTGATTGTTCTTGCCCCTGTCTCAGGGCACCCTCCATCTCGCGGATAAATTGACAACCCGCCCAGGGCAGAGTGAGCAGAAGTAAGCTGGCAACGAGTAGTTGTCGGCGCAGGTTCATTTTATTTTCCCGACCAGCGATAGCCGATGCCATAGGCCGTTTCTATCGCCTCAAAATCGGAATCTACAGTTTGAAATTTGCGACGAATGCGTTTGATGTGAGAGGTAATAGTGTTGTCATCCAGCACGACTTTGGCACTGTCCATTAGCTGCTGCCTGTTTTTAACGTGGCCGGGATGCATGGCCAGCGCGTGAACAATCCAGAATTCAGTCACCGTGAGGTCCATGGCTGTTTTCCGCCAGTTTGCCGTCATACGCTCCACATTCAGCACCAGGCTGTCCTGCTCAAGAATATGGTCCTGTTGCACAGGGGCACGCAGGGCTTTCACGCGCCGCAGCAGAGTAAAGATTCGCGCCAGCAATTGTGCCTGGGAAATATCCTTGGTCAGGTAGTCGTCAGCCCCCAGGCGCAGGCCGGAAATCTCATCCAATTCTGAATCCCTGGCGGTGAGAAAAATGATGGGTAACTCGGGGCAGCGACTTCGCAGATCTCTGCACAGTTCAAACCCGCCCTCAACATCGTCCCCCAAACCCACGTCGATGATAGCCAGGTCTGGCAGGCGATTTGCAAAAGCAGTCGCGGCCGCTGTGCGGTCACCGTA
>JADFVW010000072.1 GCA_015222725.1 Pseudomonadota bacterium
AGCCAGGCGGTGTACGAATTGGAAAAGAAGGCAATTTTCGGCAGGGCCTGGTTGTTTCTGGGGCACGAATCCCAGATAAAAAAACCGGGTGATTTTGTCCAGGCGTATATGTGTGAGACTCCGATTATCCTGTCACGCGGTCAGGACGGTGGGCTGTACGCCAATATCAACAGCTGTACGCACCGTGGCTTACCGGTGTGTCGGGCTGACCACGGTAATACCAGTCGCTTTATCTGTCCTTATCACAGCTGGTCTTACTCTGTGGAGGGTGATCTGGTGGCCATTCCCCAGGAAAAAGAGCTTCGCAATCAGCCCGATAAAAGTCAGCTGGGTCTCAAGCGCGTACCCCGGGTGGAGTCATGGCGCGGCATGATTTTTGGCAGTTTTGATGAGGCCATTATTCCGCTGGAGGATTACCTGGGGGATATGCGCTTCTATCTGGACGCCTTTTTTGAGCGCTTTCCCGGTGGCATAGAGTTTATGGGAGCTCCACATCGCTGGGTGATTAATGCCAACTGGAAGTTGCCGGTGGAGAATCAACTGGGCGATGTAAATCACGGGGCTTTTTTGCACGCGGCGATTATTCCCCGGGAGGCGCAGGATACGATTGCTGAACTGGGCTATAGCGTGGTGACGCAGCCGGGGCACGGCGCTACCTTCCGAATTATGCCCGAGGGTTCGCCTGTAGATGATGTGGCCTGGGGTATGGAGGCCATGGGCAGCCTGCTGGGGGGCGCGGAAGTGCAGGATTATCTGCGCGAAGTGCAGGCCCAGGCGGCCAAGCGCGTGGGAGATATACGCTCCCGGATGAAGGGCCTCACGTATGGTGTATATCCCAACCTGTCCTTTTTGTGGTCCAACACTTCTTTTAAGGTGTCACACCCGCGGGGTCCGGGTAAGGTCGAGTACTGGAGCTGGGCGGTGGTGCCGGCAGACGCTCCTGACTCGATCAAGAAAATTTTGCGCAGTAATTACAGCTCATTTTTTGGCCCCGCAGGCATTCTGGAACAGGAGGACTCAGAGGTTTGGAGCCAGCAGTTCCTGGGTAGCAAAATCGATTTTGCCGATGACCGGCCCTATTACTACGGCCTGGGTCTGGGAGAGGAGGGCCCTCATCCGCAATTGCCGGGGCTAGTCAGTGTCACCGCAAATGAATTTTACGCACGGCAGTTTTTTATGCGCTGGCGCGATGAAATACAGGCTGTGGAGGGTGCGTCATGAGTGACATAAATGGCAATACGGCGGTTGTAACAACCCCGCAGCAGCAACGGGACCTCGAGCGTTTTTACCATTACGAGGCGCGTCTGCTCGACAGCCGGGAATATCAACAGTGGCTAGAGCTGGTCAGCAAGGATATTTGCTACAGCATGCCATCGCGTATCAATGTGCAGATTAACAACCGGGATAGGGGGCAGGAAAGCATGCTGGCCCTCGAGAACGAACTGGAGAGGCCAGAGGGCATGGGAAGTCCGCTGCGCGAAGAAACCTATATCCACCTGATGTTGCGAGTAGAGCGCGCCTTCAAGATGAACTCCTGGTCGGAAAACCCTCCTGCTCGTACCCGCAGGATGGTGGGTAATATCGAGCTGATGGCACAGCGGGAAGGCAGGCTTTCGGTTATCAGCAATTTTCATATGTACTATGCCCGGCCGGGAGCTGAGAGTGTTGTCTATAGCGGCCAACGTCGCGATGTGCTGATTGAGTCCGGCGCGGGGGAGGGCAGCTATCTTATCCATAGCCGCGAAGTCATTATGGATTATGCCAATATCGAAGTGCCGACCCTGGGTCTGTTATTTTAGGAGGCCTGTGAAGTAGAAATAAGTCGCCAGACTGTTGCAATCACAGGCAGGGCGTATCACTCTAAACGTTGTTCCAGCGCAATATGATTAGAGGCAGCTTCTTGCGGTATTTTCTCGTTCTACTCTTTATGTCCTTCCAGTTAGTGGCGGGGGGCAGCTCGGCATTGGCGGCTGGCACCCAGGCTGACGCAGCGGCAAATAATCAAGCGACTCAAAGAGACGATTACGGCGAGGCAACGGCGGCCATCCGCCGTGGTGGCTGGTCAGATTTCGAGCAGCTGCGCTCGGGCCTGGACAATTACCCCCTGGCGGTTTACCTGGATTACTACAAACTCAGCGGGCAGCCCGCCAGGGTCAGGCCGGCAGAGGCCAGGCGCTTTATCGATTTGAGCCAGGACACGCCATTACCCAATCGATTCCTGGGTGTTTATTTGCACCGAGCGGGTAAAGACCGGCGCTGGAAGGATTTCCTACAGGTGATGCCGGAAGAACCCAATGCCATAGAGTTAAAATGTTATTACTTCAGGGCCAGGCTGAGTGAGGGCGACACGCTGGCCGCCTGGGAGGGTGCCGAACGGCTGTGGGTCTATGGTAAATCCCGGCCCAAGGAATGCGACCCGCTTTTTACTGCGTGGCTGAAAGCGGGGGAGCTGAGCGACGAGGTTGTCTGGGCCCGCTTGCTGGAAGCATTCGGTGCCCGCCAAAAATCCCTGATGACCTATGTTGCAAGAAAGGGCAGTGCAGAACTGAAACCCTGGTCGGACAAATTACTGGCGGTTTACAGCAGGCCCGACCATATGCAGCGCCAGACTCTGCTGGCATCCAGTCCCTATTCCAGCGATATTGCCAGTTACGGTGTAGCCTATCTGGCCCGCTATAACCCCGAAAAGGCCCTACAGGTGTGGCTGGCGTATCAGGACCAGCTCAGCTTTGACGAGGCGCAGGTCAATCGCGCTGAATACGCGATAGCACTGCGCAGTTTATACAATAAGACCGAGCAGCATATCGACTGGCTCGAGCAGGCGCTGGTGCGCCTCAATGATGATAAGCTGGTTGAGATCCGCTTGCGCTGGGCTCTGGGTCAGCGGGACTGGTCGGCGGTAAGCCGTACGATTCCCCAGCTTTCTGAGAAGCGGGCAGGTGACGCGGTATGGCGCTACTGGCGTGCCCTGTCCCGGCAGGAATTGGGGGAACGCGAACAGGCACAAAAAGATTTAGCAGACATTGCCCTGGAGCGTGGTTACTACGGTTTTCTCGCCGCCGACAAGCTGGGTAAGGCTTACGTGTTCAATAACAGCGCGTCTGCAGCTCCACCCCTGGTCAGTTCTGCCCGACCGATCGCGCAGCTGCCGGTGGTTGTGCGCATAGAGGAGTTGTATTTTCACGAGGAGGACCAGCCGGCACATTCCGAATGGTTTAAAGTCCTGCAGGACTCAGACGCGCCCCGCCAGGAGAGCCTGGCCTCCTATGCCGCCGAGCAGGGCTGGCACCGGATGGCGATAGACGGAGCCAATACCGCCAAGGCCTGGGACAGGTTGGATTTACGCTTTCCCATGCCCTATCAGGACACCTTCAACCACTACGCCTCACTGCAAAAAATACCCAGCACTGAATTAATGGCTATAGCCCGGCGCGAGAGTGCTTTTTTTCCTGCGGCCAGGTCTCCGGTGGGTGCCAGGGGCCTGATGCAGCTAATGCCCGCCACCGGAAAGCAGGTGGCCCGCTCACTTGGTAAAACGCATCAGAAATCCGATTTGTACGAGGTGGATCACAATGTGTTGCTGGGCAGTGCCTATTACAAGCAACTGCTGGACCGCTACGACGGCAACCGGGTATTTGCCATTGCGGCATACAACGCCGGACCACACCGCGTTGACCAGTGGCGCAACAAGACGGGAGAAGCTGTATCGGTTGAAATCTGGGTGGCAACTATTCCTTTCCGGGAAACACGCAACTATGTGCAGGCGGTGCTGTCTTATAATGTGGTGTTTCATCACCTGTTGGGCGTGGACCGCAGCTTGTTAACCATGGCTGAGTTGCAAGCGGACTATTAGCATTTTTGAGCACCTGTTGACACTTTCGGAGTTGTATCACCCATGATGGATACCCGTCCGCTGCTGCTGGAAACAAACTTCCCGGTTATCGAACGGGGGCAGCTAAACACCCTGCAGATCAACCTGGGCTATTTGTGTAATCTCAGCTGTGTGCACTGCCATGTGAATGCTGGCCCCACTCGTACCGAGCTGATGAGCCGGGAGACAATCGACCAGGTACTGGCCTTGTTGCGAGACAACGATATCCAGACACTGGACCTGACCGGCGGAGCCCCGGAGCTGAACCCCCATTTTCGTTACCTGGTGACCGCCGCCCGGGCGCTGGGTGTACAGGTTATAGACCGCTGCAATCTCACCATTTTGTTCGAGCCGGGGCAGGAAGGCCTGGCCAAGTTTCTGGCAAAACAGGGGGTTGAAATAGTGGCATCCCTGCCATGCTACCTGGAGGAGAATGTTGAGGAACAGCGCGGCAAGGGGGTATATAACGACAGTATCCGGGCCATTGCGCTGTTAAACAGCCTAGGCTATGGCGTTAAGCCCGAGCTACCACTCAATCTGGTCTACAACCCGACGGGCGCCGTTTTACCACCGCCCCAGAGCACTCTGGAAGCCGACTACAAACGCGAGCTGGGTGCCCGCTATGACATCCATTTCAATCAGCTGTTCACCATAACCAATATGCCGATCAAGCGTTTTGGCGCTGTGCTTTTGGCCCAGGGCCAATACAATGACTATATGGATTTGCTGCAGGATAACTTCAGCGAGCAGAATCTTGCCACGGTGATGTGTAAAAACCTCCTCAGTGTCGATTGGCAGGGTTTTTTGTACGACTGTGATTTTAACCAGATGCTGGATATGCCTCTTATTGGTAGCGACCGGTTGCGCCGGCATATTTCGAACCTGCTCGAAGCGAGCGAATTAATCGATGCCCCTATATTGACCGGTGACCATTGCTACGGCTGTACCGCGGGTCAGGGAAGTAGCTGCGGCGGTGCGCTGTAAGCGTGAAGGTTCCAGCGTTCAGCTTTATTATTCCTGTGCTGAATGAGCAGGGAAGAATCGGCCCGCTATTACAGGTGCTGGCGGACTGCTACCCCGGTAGTCAACTGTTGGTAGTAGATGGCGGTAGCACCGATGCGACCGTGGCAGAGGCCAGAGCCCATTGCGGCGAAGTAATTTGCAGCGAGCCGGGGCGGGCCGTACAGATGAACACCGGCGCCAGGGCCGCCAATGGGGCCTATCTCTTTTTCCTGCATGCCGATACCCTGCCCACGATAAGCGAGGCCGAATTACAGCAGTACATAGCTTCGGGGCCGCCCTGGGGGTTTTTCAGGGTCCGCCTCAGCGGTTGCCACTGGATGTTCCGGGTAATCGAGTGGGCGATGAATCTGCGCTCGGGCCTCACTGCGGTGGCCACGGGTGATCAAATGATCTTTGTGCGCCGTGATCTGTTTGTGGAAAGCGGCGGCTTTGCTGTTATTCCCCTCATGGAAGATATCGAGTATTGCAAGCGTCTGCGTAAAGAGGCGCGCCCGCTGCTTGTTAGGCAGGTCGTTGAAACCTCCAGCAGGCGTTGGGAGCAGGGCGGCATTATATCTACGGTTGTGCGCATGTGGACACTGCGTCTGGCCTATTTTCTAGGGGTTCCTCCCTCTCGCCTGAAGGCGCATTATGTCAACGGCTAAGCCGCCCCGTAACAGCCGCAAAGAAGCACTGTTTATCCAGTTTGCCCGTGAGCCACTACCGGGGAAAGTCAAAACACGGATGCAAACCCTGTTGAGTGCCGAGCAAGCCTGTGCCCTGCACTGTGACCTGCTGCAGTGGACCTCCAAAACCCTGTGTGGCGCCCAGTTGGCCGATGTTGAGCTGTG
>JADFVW010000001.1 GCA_015222725.1 Pseudomonadota bacterium
ACACGCATGACCAGGCGAGAGTCATCGGTGATGCCATCTGTGTAATAGCAGGCGCCTTTGAGGTCTTCGCCACCGAGCCCTTCAAATATCTCCCGTGACTGTTCTGAGTTGCGGTAACCAAAGCTCTTGACGCCAGCGATACGGTCGTACACCCACAGTAGAATGGTGAATAACAAGCGACCGGGGGATACTCCTTTGCGCAGGCCAAAGTAGAAGTCGGTGCGATCAACCAGACCGGGCGCTTCCTGTACCAGTCGCTCACGCTCCATGAGTGAGTGCCGGGTCAACTTTAGGTCACCGGAACCAAGGTATCTGAGGCCACCATGGATCATTTTGGATGACCTGCTGGATGTCCCCCAGGAAAAGTCCCGCTGCTCTACCAGCAAGGCGCGGTAGCCAAGGCGCACCGCCTCTCGCAGAACCCCGGCGCCAGTAATGCCGCCGCCGATGATAATAATGTCCCACTGGTTACTCTCTGTGTTGCGAGCTGTCGAGAGCAGGTTATCGCGATCCGTAAAAGATGTGATCTCAGTCATTAAGCTTGTATCCATGTTCAGTTGCTTGGAATCCCCTGATTCCGGGTGCACCCCGGGCGGCTACGGGTTTTCGTCAGGCAATAGTTTTCCCGGGTTCATCAGTGAGTCGGGATCAAAAAGGTCACACAAGCTGCGAATGGCAGCGATACCGAGCGCGCCCTTCTCTGCGGGGAGGTATGCCCGGTGATCCGCACCGACACCATGCTGGTGGCTGATCGTGCCACCGCAGGAGACGATGGCCCTGGCGCCTGCGCTTTTGAGACGCTCCCAGCGCGCCAGGGTTTCCCGATAGTCCCCAGCGCAGCGGAAGACATAAGTTGTATAGATACTGGACCCCTGGCTGTAAACATGTGACAGGTGAGTGTAGACATGCACCTTCTCATCCTCACGCGCGGCTGCCTCGCGAATAGCGTCCTCGACGCAGTTCATAGAGCCCTTCACCTTGCCCCAGTCAACGGCAGTTTCCATGGTATCCACGGCAAATCCAGCCGCCAGTAAAGGTTCCCGCATATAGGGAGCGCTGAAACGCCCATGGGCCCAGTTGGCACCCAATTGGGCTCCGCCATCAGCACCCCCATGCCTGGAGACTATTCCCCGGGTGATT
Source organism: Pseudomonadota bacterium (assembly GCA_015222725.1). Lineage (GTDB taxonomy): Bacteria > Pseudomonadota > Gammaproteobacteria > Pseudomonadales > Halieaceae > JBALVT01. Next base: position 1,141 of record JADFVW010000001.1, read on the forward strand.
TCCAGCGCGCTGCTGCACTGCTGGGAGGTTCCTGTGGCACCGTAGGTCATCATAACCTTGCCTTCACTAATACCCTGCTCGGCCAGGCGCTTGTCCAGCTCAGCTATTTCATCCCCATCCCCTGAAAGCAGCATTGTCACGGTTTCCAATTCGTTACTAAGCCTGACCATAGACAGCTGTATTTTCTGTTGCGCCAGCTCCCTGGCGGCGGCCATTCCAGCATCCCAGGACGGGTAAAATACCACGTGGAATGACTCTTGCTCAGGCAATGGCGTGACGCGAACCTTCACTTCGGTAATGATTCCCATACGACCTTCCGAGCCCATAATCATCTCTCGAATGTCGGGCCCGGCAGAAGAAGCAGGGATAGTAGGAATTTCAAGGGTGCCTTCCATGGTTTCCATTTTACCGCCGGCAAACAGTTGCTCGATCCGCCCGTAGCGCAGGGATTGCTGGCCGCTGGAACGACTGGCAACCCAGCCTCCAACAGTCGATAGCTCCCAGGATTGCGGAAAGTGCCCCAGGGTGTAGCCCTCGCGCTGAAGATACTCTTCCAGCAACGGGCCCGGCGTTCCAGCGCCAAAAGTGGCTATTTGACTGTCACGATCCAGTTCGATCAACTGGTCCATTCGGCTCATATCAACGGTCAGAACCGCCCTTTCACCCGACGCCGGATTGATATGCCCAACCACAGAAGTACCCCCGCCATAGGGGATTACAGCGATATCGTGCTCCCGGGCATACTCCAGCAACGTGCGCACATGTTCGCTTGATTCGGGAAAGGCGACCCCGTCAGGAAACGTGTCAACATCGCCACCGCGCATCTGCAGAACATCGGGCAAACTTTGGCCACGGGCATGGCGAACACGCTCCTCACCGCCCAGATTAACCAGTGGATGCTCTGGTAGCCGCGATTCGGGAACCCTGGCAATCACGTCTGCAAGAGACGCCAGGGGTAACGGTGTGGCTTCACCTATCAAGACACCCAACACCTGCCGGGCGGCGTCTTTCAGGTCGGTAGTGTACTCACTGTCTTCGATTCCCCAACTACTCCAATATCGCATCGCGTTTACCCTTTTTATGTCTCATTTTGAAAATTCTCTCAGTAATAGCCCTGCATGTCGGGCATTGCACCTTATCGGCCCAATCGCCCTATCGGCTATACACTTGAGTACAGGCCTTATGATAAGATTTCATACCTAATAAACACTGTCAGTGAACGACATAGCAATCACCGTTTCGGTCAGGATAATAAGATGGGTGACAATGTTATCGGCCCTGGAGACTACGGCTTCGCATCCGTACCCGCCGTAAAGCAGTATCTGCAAGCTGCGCAATTGGCTGGTGTGGACTATCTCCCCTTTCTGGAGGCCGCCAATATCCATCCAGAGGCCCTGGAAGACAATAACAAGCGTATCCCGGGAAAATCTCTTCAACACTTGCTGGAACTGCTGATTCCGGCAACTGGCGACCCCTGTTTTGGCCTGCATTGCTCCCACCTCATCGAGCCTGCCGCATACAGTGTATTGGGATATATATCCATGAATTGCTCCACGCTACACCAAACGCTGGTCAACACGACAATATACGAGAAAATTGTCGGCGACATGGGGGTGTCCACCACCGAGATTTCAGATGGATATGTACTGCTACGCTGGAACTGTCGCTTCAGCAACCCTCTGGTCAAGCGCCACCTGGTGGAGAATATACTCGGTTCCTGGGAAGTCTATCTGCGAACCTTTATGCATCTGGACTCCGGACTCGCCGAATGTGTATGGTTTGAACACTCGGCACCGGAGGATGCATCGCTGATGCAGGACTACATCGACATCTTTGGCTGTGAAGTTCTCTTCAACCAACGGGCCAGCGGTTTTTATTTTCGGGAGGAGCTGCTCGACACTCCGCTGCCTCAGTCCGATAAAAAACTGTTGCGGACACTGCTGGATCATGCCACCCAGGTTTTGACTGAAATTGATCGCGACCAGTCCATAACGATTCAGGTGAAAAACCTGCTTCGCCTTAGGCTGAAAGAACGTGAACCCAGCAGCGAGCAGATTGCCGAAATACTCAACATGAGCAGCCGGACCCTGCAGCGCAAATTGAATGCAGAAAATACCCAGTATAAAGGCGTATTGAACGATGTACGACTGGAGCTGGCGCTGTACTATCTGGAAAATACCAGCCTTAGCCTGGACCAGATAGCGCACGAATTGGGCTACGCTGAAACGCGATCCTTTTATCGTAGCTTCAAACAATGGACTGGAAACACCGCAGGCTCCTACAGAGCCAGCTGCCACTAGCGAACTGCCTTCTTTTCAATAGCCTTGAAATTCACAAAGATGGGTGAAGACCAGGCCCTTTGGCTGTCGTCTTCCAGGCAGTCGTCTGCCACTGGCGTACGATAATCACCGTTACACGGAGAAGTGGCCTGCGCTTCACCGCTCTCGTCAAAGCTGGTTCGCAGGTTCCCCGCATTTATAATGGGGGTGGGCTCCTCCAGGGCACGGACGTAGTAGAGCGCATCACGCTGACTCGCCGAGAAGTCCTCATCGAAAAATTCTACTGCGCAACCATCCCGTGACGGCGGGCACTCAAACACCCGCCAGGGGTCCTCGATCAAAGGGGCCACGGGCTCTTCTGCGCGTATTTGCGGGCGAATCCTTATCACCTCGATGCGCGCTATATTATAGCGCTGGTCGGAGGGGTGATAGCACTCTCCGCCGGCCATCTTATCGAGTTGCCGCTTTTCCAGTGCGCCCACAACATAAGAGGGACACCCAGGCAGTTGCTTGAACGAACCCACGGCCTTTACACGAAAATACGGGTTGTCTTTTCTTGTTACCTCGCTACCCATTGGGCTCACGGTTTGTGTCGATGCTTTATTCAACAGATCAAACCAAAGCAGTATCCTATGTCCACTGGTGCCATATACCTCTCGCCGCTTCATGGCATCCCATATGGCCTCGCGGTTACGTCCTTGCGAATGCACCGCGGCAATCCCACCGGCAGTCATGAAAGATGCCGTGCGCTCGAACTCTGATGAATAAAGCCCCGCATTGACCGGGTCAATCTGATCGGCTGTCAGTGAGCGCGCGCCGGCCGGGGGAATATCGGCCGCCCCGCGTGAAATCGACTCCCAGAAAGTACCACCAATGCCGTTGGCATCAGTGGTTCGTTTGCGGTGGATTTGCTTGAAGCCGTGTCCGGCACGGGCGGTGTGGGTATCAGTTGAGGCCACAAAGCCCCAGCGAAAACGTTTTTTCTCCTGCGGATCGTCAAAGCCCTGTAACGCCAGCCCGTACTGTACAGATTTTCGTGGCCTGTAGTTAAATGCAGGCAAAAAAACGTCTCTGGCCTGGCCGGCGTCCAGCCACTCCTGCGGCTGGCTGTCGGGCACGGTCATAAACCCGTGGATAGTATCGACCTGAACAAAGTTCCTGCGTGCATTCACGGCGCGGGTTTCACACTCTCCAATCGAGATTCCTTCGTCCAGGCATCGTCTGCGAATGATATTTCCCGCCTGCCAACAGGCTGGCAGATAGTTGTCCTGGGGTTGTGGACAATACCAGTTGCCCTGAGCATCGCGCCGTCTCACCGCAAAGTCCCGAAACACCTCCGAACTGCCATGCCCGGAATAGACCTCAACAAGCCCCGACCTGCCGGGGTCGGCAGCCTGGCTATCGAGCTGGTGATGCCAGTCGGCATCGGGAGGTGTGTAGAACCCCCAACTCGTGCCATGGGGAATAATAATATTGTCAAAGCCCCACTCATCCAGCTTCCGGTACAGTGCGCCCGGTGTGGCTGCGGTTTCGAAGCAATCGGAGGGAAGCGCAGGGCTTGGCAGGGATGAGTCACAGGGAGGGGTTGCCGCCATCATCTCTATCCAGCGGTTGTAACTCGCGTAATAGCGCCTATGCCTTGGATCCAGCAGCCCGAGTGCCGAGGGTAGCCTGGAGTCCTCGCTGCGGGCCGCCACAGTAGCCACACCGGCCCCCACCGCCGCAATCGGACGGGCTGGAAGCAAGCGGGCGTCATCATCTTTGAACAGAATATTATGGTGCCCGAAATGCTGCTCTGCGGTAGCGCCCACCTGCGTCCACTCCCAGCCGATAAAAGCCACCAGGTCCGGATTAACGCTCCGACCAGCCAGTTGATTACATTGCCGAACGGAACGAATGGCGTCCTGCCACTGGGAAGGCGTAAAACTTTCGGCATGATCCGTTAGGAAATAGAAGTCCAGCTGTGAAACAAACCGTGCGTAATCGCAGGCATAGGCCGGAGGAAACGCTCCCACTGCGCCGTGCATCAACGGCAGGCTATACATGAAGGCGTCGGCCGAGTTAGTGGTGTGTACGTGTGTATCGCCAAACAGGATTTGCTTGTCTGACTGCGGGTCCAGGTTCTGGCCTGCGCCGTTCTGGGCCCTTGCTCGCGCCACTATAACTGCTTCGGGCAGACGAACCGGTGTTTCTCGCGACGAGTCCAGTGGCGTCTCGGACCACCAATGGTGGGGGTCGGGAACATAGCCAGGTAAAAGTCTGTAAGCCGCATCTGGCGCAGAGCCGGAAAAAAACCATACGCCTGATGCGAGGAAGACCCCTACCGCTGTTAGCCCACGTCTGTTCATGTGTTCAATTCCATAACGTCATTTTTCTGCCTTGTTTACAGGTCAGTACACAGGAGCGAAACCCCGTGAAATAAACCAGTAGAAACCCACGCTGCAAAGCGCTGCCGAGGTGGCATCAAGCCACGGGCGACGATTGTGGATAACCCCACTGTGATAAATGCCCCGTACCAGAAGCCAGATTCCAGTCACGATGATGAGCTGTCCGATTTCGACACCAATGTTAAAACCTGTCAACGCCGCCACCAGGCGCTCCTGTGGCAGCCCAATTTCTGTCAACACCCCGGCAAACCCGAAGCCGTGGATCAAGCCAAACACCAGGGTCAGCAGGGGCCGCATCCTGATTGCAAAGCGCTCATCTGTAGACAGGGGAAGATAGGCCAATGAAAAAACCAACAGTCCACAAAGGGTCAGGAGCGGTAGCCCCCGGCCCAGAAAACTCGAGACCAGGCCCAACAGCACCAATAAGCCCGACAGCAGGTAACCCAACTGGCGATTAGTGCCGCTGACGGCACCCACATTCTCTATGGCGACTACCGCGATAGTGAACCCGATCACTGCTTCAACGACCGGTATTTCAGGAACGGCCAGGCCCAGCGCGGCAAGTGTGAGTGTTACACTGTGCCCAACGGTAAACCCTGACACTATCCATACCAACTCGCGCAAACGCCTCACCAGCAGCAACAGCGCTATAAGAAAGGCGATATGGTCCGCGCCATCGAGGATATGTTCAACACCCAACAACAGGTATTGGGTAAAGGCTCGATAGAAGCTGGCATGCGGCCCACCCTTTAACGAAATAGCATGCTCGCGACTGCTTTCGGTAAATAGAAGTTCCTCTGGCAGCTCTTCCCCATACGCCACACGTGCGTAATGCACATGACCAGGCGCCATACTGAAAAAGCTGTCGATGCCTAACACTGCGCCATCACTCAGGTCGCAATCAAAAGACCACTTTGCCCGCACATAGCCCGGAGCCGCCGAAAGCGCAACAGGAGTGCCGCTGGCCAGGCAATCCCCCTGCCCTGTTGTGACGCTCAATGTTTGCTGCAAATGAGCTAGCAGTAATGCATCCAGGGACAGCAGGTTGCCCTCCAACGGCGGCAAGCGGGTTACTTCCCTGGCCTTGACGGTAAACAGCACTTCGACCCCTGTATCCGTAAGCTGCCATGAGGAATATGACTGGCTGCGATTGTGAGCCATGACCTGTGACCCAAACATTGCGGACAGTAACAACGCAACGACCACCAGCGAGTTCCGCAAGACCAGGCGACTCATCCGGGCTCAACCCCCAACCAGCGAATCGTGGATATCGCCCGTAAGCGACGAAGGTACTCCGCCAGAAGCGCATCGTGAGCTGGCTGTCGGGACGCCAGGCCTGCTTCAGCGCTATCTCCCGCTTCCAGCGTAGCCTGTTTATTTCCAGACTCCGATCCGCTGGATTCCAGCTCTATCACCAGACCAGCCAGAATCGATTTCAGGGCCTCTTCGCGCACCTTGTTATGCCAACGCATCACGCCAGAGGCCACGCCGTGTTGGAGCAACAGCTCTTCTTCGATCATCCTTTCCAGTACCAGGGCACGATCCCGGTCGTTAACAGGCCCTCGTTTTTCACTGCCAAATAAACTCAGGGCTCGCTGATACTCGTCAGCCGGGAGAGGAACGCCGTTTACTTCAGCCACGATAGAATCCGACAACTGGTCGCCGCCGAGCTTGCCGGCGGCAGCCAGGCCGCCAAGTAATAGACCCACGCAGGCACCGCATAACAGCAACTTGAGCGAGTGGCGGCCTGCAACTATATCGGGGCTTTGGACTGCGTCTTTTTTCATCTGGATTGCTATGGCCGCTCTGCGCTGCCTGCGAAATTGACAAATATTGGAGATGACCATGCGCGCTGCCCCAGCATAGCGTGACAATCATCATCCCGCGGTATTCGGAAGTCGCCGTAGCAGGGATTGACCTTCGTCACCTCGCCATTTTCATCCCGCACCGGGCGAAGATTTGCGCCATTGATTGTCGGGCTCGGTTCTTCGATCGCGCGCACGTAATAAATCGCATCGCGGCCGCCATCGACAAATTCAGCATCACTGAACTCTATCGTGCACCCGGAAGGGTCAGGCTCACACTCAAACACTTGCCAGGTATCATCGATCAGCTGTTGTACGGGCTCGTCCTTCACAATTTGTGGTGTGATGCGAACCACCTCGATACGGTCGATCAGGTAGCGTTCGTCAGATGGGTTGTAGCATTCACCCTGGGACAATTTTTGCAGACGCTTCTGTTCCAGCGACTGTTTCACATACTCCGGGCAGCCTGGCAATTGTTTGAATGAGCCAATAGCAGTAGCCCTGAACCTGGGTGCCGCAGCCAGGTAGACCTCACTGCCCATGGGCCGCGGTTCTTCGCCCGCATTGAGCAGGTCGAACCAGAGCAGCATGCGATGGCCGCTGGTACCATACACCTCCCGGCGTTTCAGAGCCTCCCAGATTGAATCCCTGGCTCTACCCCGGGCGTGCACTCCCACTACTCCCCCAGCCGTGAGGAACGACATCTTGCGCTCCTGCTCACTATCGTCACCGGGAACCTTTAGCACAGAACGAGACCGGTCCGCAGGCTCTTCCTGGTTGCGCCTGTAGACCAGCCAGTCCCAGAAGGTGTTGCGTGTACCCCTCATACCGGCATCTCCAGTGCCAATACGCGGGTACTGCTTGAATCCGTTTCCAGCCCGGCCAAAGTGGGTGTCAGAAGAGCCGATGAAACCCCATTTAAAGCCCAGGGGCTTATCCGGATCATCGAAATTACGCAGGACTAAACCGTATTGGACGGACTTTTTCGGGCGGTAATTGAATGCGGGAAGAAAAACATCCCGGGCCTGTCCCGAGTCCAGCCACTCGGTGGCTGTAGTGCCGGGCACGCTGTACCACCCTCCAACGTGTTCAACATCGGCGTAATTCTGTCGGGCGGTGACGGCACGCGCCTGGCAATCGTTGTCATCGCCGCCATTGGCCAGGCAGCGCTGGAGGATGATATTGCCCGCCTGCCAGCAACTTGGCAGATAATTTTCCTGGGGCTGCGGGCAGTAGGGCTCTCCGTTCTCATCGAAGGCACGAGCCTGGAAATCGCGGAAACTCTCGGAATTACCGTGCCCGGAGTACACCTCGATCAGCCTGGCCTTATCCGGATCGTGATACTCCGGTTTCAACTGGTGGTCCCAGCTTGCACCGGGTGGGGTATATATGCCCCAGGCGGATCCATGGGGAACTACCAGGGTATCGAAGCCCCACTCGTCCAGCTTCTGGTAAAGCTCTCCGGGATTTTGGGCAGACTCGTAACAGTTTTCCGGCAGTCCGGGGCTGTCTATGCCGCCGGGGCAATTGGGCTCTTCGCGCAATTCACGCATGAAGGTGGTGAGTGCCCGATAATAGGACCGATTGCCCAGGTCCAGCCACTGCAGCATACCCAGGCCGCCAGCCCCGCCACTGCTGCCGCGCAGCGCGTCACTGGCAGGCCCTGCGGCACCAATAGCACGGGCGGGTAATTTTTGTTGCTCAATATCCCTGAAAAGAACATTGTGATGCCCGTAATGCGTATCCGGGGTCTTGCCAAACTGCGACCACTCAAACCCGAGAAATGCCACCAGGTCCGGGTTATCCAAATCGCCGGAAAGAGCGTTGCAATGCCGCACTGCTTCCTGAGCGTCCCTCCAGCGCTGAGATGTATAACTTTCCGCATGATCGGTAAGGAAAAAGAAATCAAGCTGCGAGACATACCTGGCATAGTCACAAGCTGCCGCTGGTGGGCTGGATCCCATACTTGCATTCAGTACCGGCAGCGAAAACATAAAAGCGTCGAATGACCATGTGGTGTGCACATGGGTGTCACCGAACAGAATTTGCTTCTCCTGTCCATCCACGTGCCCATCAACATCTAATTTTTCGCGCGCCCTCTGCTGCGAGATATCCCGTCGGGCAAGGACTGCGGCCGGTGTTGGGTCGCTCGCTGGCGTTCCCGCTATTAGTGGACTCTGATCATAATTGCCATTGGGATCGGGGATACGCACATAACTGACATACAGAAATACCAGCACCAGCATGCATAGCGCCAGTGCCACCAGCATCGATCGAACAACACCCCCGGCCTCTTCGCGCATTCCGTTCAAGGTCCACCCCCTGCTTCCTTATCGTTTACCCCCATGAGGGAGTATAGGTCTCGAGCATATTTATCCGGTACCTTATAAGCTCCCGCGACCTGCTTATTGATTTCGATATCGGCCTGAGTCCAGAGTTGAGCAACCGCCTTTTCCAGTGCGCTCTCCCGGCCTCTAAAGTCGTACTCTGCTTCGACCCTGTCTCGAACCTGTTCAAACCTCTGTATCTCGGCGGGCTGCACAGTGCGCGCCCTGAGCAGATACACACCATCAGGGCGCACCACCGGCTCACTGACATGCCCCTCCTGCAGAGCCAGAGCGACTTCCGTAAGCGAATTGCCGAGGTAACGGCGCAACATATGCATTGGCAATGGTGACGAAGGCAGGTGAGCGATTGGTGACGCCGCCGGGGTGCGGCCAACTTCATCGAACTGGGCTCCCGCCAGCAGCGCGCTATACGCCTGTTTCGCCTCACTGTGATTTTCAAACCGCAACGCCTCGATCGCGATTCTTGCGGGGCGTTCAAATACGCCGAGGTGCTGCTGGTAGAAGCGTTTTAGCTGCCGCGGGCTAACAGGCCGGCTCTGAAAATCAGCAACTGTCTTATCAATCACCGCCTGCACTATTGCCTTGCGAACTGCGGGATCGGCAGCAAAGGTTCCCGTACTCTGCGCACGCTGCAGCAGCAACTCCTCGTCTATCAGCAATTCGATGACGGACTGGCGCTCTGTTGCAGTCAAACTATTTCCTGATTCACCCATCAGTCGCCGCTCGGCGAAGGCAAGCTGCTCAGCTGTGACCGGCTGTCCATTCACCCAGACGAGAACATCATTACTGCTGTGAAACTCCGGTATCAGGTGGGAGCCGAAAGTGGCAACCAGAAGCCCCAACAAGGCCAGAACAATTCGTAATTGCTTCACTCCCGGATGAGCTTTATCATTATTTTCTCTCATAGCCTGATGCCTTGTCAGCGCTCTTCTGCCTGGGATATTCAACAAAGATGGGCGATGTCCAGGCACGCGGTTCGGCTTCTGACAAACAGTTCATGTCTGGCTTTGCGTTCTCGCCAATACAGTAATTTCGTTTGACACAAATACCAGCGTCGTCATATTGGCAAGCAAAGGGGTCGCCCACGATCAGCGGCTGCTTTTCCTGTATGACACGGGCATAGTAGAGGGCGCTGCGCTCGCCGGTGGTGTAGTCCGGGTCATCGAATTCCACTTCGCAGCCATCGCCATCGGCGGGGCAGCTGAAAACCCGCCACTCGTTTTCTATAAGAGGTGCAATTTCTTCGTCCGCCTTGATCTGGGGGCGAATACGAACAATCTCAATGCGGGTGATAGCTTTACGTCGGTCTCCTCCCGGGCGATAACACTCCCCTCCACACAGGGACCTCAGTCGTTCGTGACCCAGAGCGGCGACGGCGTAATCCGGACAGCCCGGTTGTTGCTCAAAGGCACCCAGTGCTTTCACCCTGAAGCGCGGTATGTCAGTCATCGACACCTCGCTTCCCATAGGGACCGATCCAGAAGGGGCGTTAATGAGATCAAACCACACAAGCATTCGATCACCCGAAGTTGCGTAAACGTTGCGGTTGTTCAGTGCGCGCCAGATTGCATCCCGGTCTCGCCCCATGGTGTGAGCGGCGATTAAGCCACCTGTGTAATAGAAGGCACCTGATTCCTTGTCTGCCTTAAACAGGTCCGTACGGAAGGCTTTCTGGCCAGTGTCCTTGTGATCAGTGTAGAGAAGCCGATTGGTTTCTTTGAAGCTGCTTCCAGGTCTTGCCTGGTGGCTGTCACTGGAGCCTATCAAGCCCAACTGGGCGCGCCTCGGCTCCCCACGCTCATCAAATCCAAGGGCCATGCTGTACTGTGCACTCAGGCGAGGGACGTACATGGAACTTGGCTGAAAGGCGTTCTGCAATTGACCGCAACCGGCCCAGTCGTCCAGTGTGGCATCGGAGAAGATCTTGCGACCTTTGGGCGCGCCTTTCTCCAGGAAACTGTTGATCGCGTCATCGACCTCCTGGTCGCAGGCCTGTGATTTCGGATCTGCACAACGGTCTCTGGCTATTACGCCAGCCTGCTGGCAACAGGGTGTGAAATTTTCCGTAGCCTCAGGACACTGTAGCTGCCCACTTTCACTTCGGGAACTGCGGCTAAAATCCTCGAATAGCTCCGAGCTGCCGTGGCCTGAGTAGACCTCCAAAAGCTTCTGATAGCGCTGCTCGTGTTGGTCCAGTTGGTCCTTGAAGTCTCCGCTGAGCGGGTTGGTGTTACCCCAGGCCAGGCCGTGAGGAATTACGAGGCTGTCAAAACCCCATTCATCAAGTTTCCTGTACAAGTCCTGCGGAGAAAGTGCGACTTCCCGGCAATCTGTCGGCAGCTGGTCGGCGGGTATACTGTTGTCGCAAATCGGCGTTGACCTGGATTCTTCCAGATACCATCCCAGGTCGGACGCGTCGAAGACTCCTTCGAACAGACTTAATACGCCAATCAACATAGGTGGTACCCGGGTCAAGAAATACTGTTTCTTGGCTGCGATGGGGCGCGCAGGGGTTTGTCCTGCCTCCCAGGCCCGGAAAATCACATTCTTGTGACCGTAATGGCTTGGAACATCGTCCTTATTGCCATTGCTCCATTCCCAGCCGAGGAAGGACACCATATCCGGTGAGGACGGCTCCCCTGCTTGTGCATTGCATTCCCGAATGACTTTTACCGTATCTTCCCAGACACGAGGCGTAAGACTCTCCGCGTGGTCGTTAATACTCCAGAAGTCCAGTGCTGAGCAGTAACGTGCGAAATCACAGGCATCGGCGGGGGTAACCACGCCTCCTCCCTTGATCAATGAGGTGTTGAACAGATAGGCATCCAGGGAGTAGTTGGTGTGCGTGTGAAGATCGCCAAACAAAACCTGACGTTCTCCGCCAACTGACGCGGCAGTATCGCCAAGGGTCGTTGCAGACCTGGGGCCCTGGACGACAGTGTTAGAGCCCCATGGCTGGCCTATATAGCCCTTGCCCACCACGTAAAAGGTAGCGAGCGGTATCAGTGTTATTAACGCGATACTCAGCAGGACTCTGTTTAGCATTGCGGACTCATCTCTTGTAACGGTCTCATATCGGCAAACCCATCCTTGACGTCAACCCATCGCCAGCTCGATGGGGCGTTTACGCAAGCCTCAATCATGCATTGTGCTTTGCCGGTTGCAGTTGAGCAAATCGCTCGGCCATGGCCGTAATAGTGAGGCTGGGGTTAACACCTATGTTGGCTGGGATACTGGCGCCATCGACAACGAACAAGCCCGGCTGGCCATGAACTTCATGGCGGACGTCAATAACCGAGTCTGCCGCTGAAGTACCCATGGGGCAACCACTGAGTATATGCGCTGTCGTAGACATGCCGGCCACAGACTCTGTGAGCGCACTCATGGGTGTTCCGCCGCACAATTTAGCATAGGCTCTAGTGGTCTTGTTGGCAATTTCCAGATAACTTGGCAGTTCGTGCCCTGGACTATTTTCGGACACAAGGCTACGTGTAAAAAATCGCCACCATCGACGCTTATACTGAAGCCGAACGTGGTTATCGTGATCCTGCATCACTGTAAACACGGTAATACGCTTTTCCCAATCGGCTATACACAGGTTGCGCAACATCAGCATAGGGCTAACAATTATCTTAGATACCGTTTTCAGCGCACGGAGTAACGGCCGTGAATCATCTACCATAGGGCCCATCAGATAGCGCATAAAGCGGTAACCCCGATCAACCCTGTTCTGGGTAATATGAGTATTTTTATCGGGATGAAAATCTGATGAGATGGCAGTTCCATCAGTCATGTCTTCGCCAGGAGGATGCAGCACAGCAGTAATCGCCTCGGAGTTTGTGCGCACAACCTGCCCCAGTGTTGCTGATATATGCGGTAAAGAACGGTATTTGTCCCGATTCCTGTACAAAATCTCCAGAGTGCCCAGTACGCCGCTGGACAGCACCAGATTTCGGGTAGTGAGGGTTTCGATAAGCCTGCCAGAGACCGGAGATACCAGCGTCACCCGGTAGCCGCCTTCAGGCAAGGGTTCGATGCGGTCTGCCTTGCGCAAAGGGAGAATGGTCGCTCCACGTTTTTCAGCCCAATACAGGTAGTTTAAATCCAGGCTGTTCTTGGAACCGAACTCACAACCAGTTAGACAACCGCCGCAGTAACTACAGGCCTGGCGTCCAGGGCCTGCACCGCCGAAATAGGGGTCGCGCGGAGCCTCGTCGGGCTGACCGAAATATACGGCGTTCGGAACCGGAGCGAATGTATCGCCAACACCGAGCTGGTCAGCCGTGGCCCGCAATATTTCGTCCTGCCGCGACTGCTGTGGATTAGTCGCCACACCAAGCATCCTTTTCGCTGTAGCAAAGTGGGGCGCCAGCTCATCCTTCCAGTTCACACCCAGCGCGGCCAGTTTAGGGTCACGGTAGAAATCCGGTTTCGGCTCCAACATCACTGCGCCCCAGACCAGGCTGCCACCACCAACCCCTACTCCGCCTACGACCATCAGGTGGCGAAAGAGACGCTGGGTGAAATAGCCTCGCATTCCCAAGGCGGGAACCCACATCAGACGAAGCACACTTCTTTTCCCGGCCTTGATATCATTCGGCCCTATGCGACGTCCCTGCTCGACCACCCCTACCCGCCAACCTTTTTCAGTCATGCGCAGAGCGGAGACTGATCCACCGAAGCCACTACCAATTACCAGGTAGTCATAGTCAAAAGTCATCTCACCAATCCCCTACCGAAACCCACTTAGCTCCTGTTTTTGAGGTCAGGTTAGTTGAACCCAGCCGAGCGCGTGCCATCGGATGAAGCTGAATCGCTGATCCGGTGGCAGAACGCAGTCGGCCCGCATTAATCCGGCCAGGAGCGAAAACTGCCCCCTCATCATATAGATGGTGTCATGGTTATAGAATGACAAGAACAGACATTGATATCGCAGTTTCGGACAAGCCTGAAGCAGTCTGAAACGCGCCGCGCCGCACTTCGAACGGGTGCTTGAGGCCGTAGTGCCAAACTCTAGGACTAGGTAAAAAAATCAAGGAGCTAGGGGGATCTACGAACAATCCGCTTATATACTAAAAAGCAAATTAAGTTGGTGAACCCAGCATGAGGAGTGCTGTGATAATCGATGCACTATGCAAG
>JADFVW010000073.1 GCA_015222725.1 Pseudomonadota bacterium
CTCCGTGTCATGTCCTGCGTGTTTATCCATGGCTACCTCCCATTACACTGTTCAATAGTTCCGGTGATGGTTCATTACATTAGTACCTATCCTTTGCCGATGTACAGATGGCATCTATAATAGCGCCCATCGACACAAGCAAAGAAAAGGACAACACCATGAAATGGACAGTATATCTCTCTGGAGAAATTCATACGAACTGGCGCGACCAAATTATAGCAGCAGTGGAACAACTGGAGTTACCAATAGAATTCTGCTCAGCGGTGACCCAACATGAGGCCAGTGACGCTGCTGGTGATCATCTGGGAAATGAATCTGACCCATTTTGGCGGGATCATAAATCAGCGAAAGTAAACGCCATTCGCAGCAAAAATCTGCTGGATCATGCTGATATCGCGGTGATTCGCTTTGGAGACAAATACAAACAATGGAATGCCGCCTTCGATGCCGGATATTGTGCCGCCAACGGCACTCCCTACATCACCATACACGACGAAAGCATTATCCATCCGCTGAAAGAAGTAGATGCTGCAGCTCTCGCGTGGACAAAAAACCCTGCGCAAGTGGTAGAAATCTTGAGTTACGTGGTCAGAGAAAACAAGTAACAACAGATTTAAAGGTTCTGGCAAGTCAACTTAAGCAATCGATGGCGCTTGTAGGTATTCATCTGCCAATTCTATCAATATCAGCGCTTTAACCCGTCGGTACCTCGAGAAGCGCAAAATCTTCATGCATTCGTCCTTTTTTTTACCGCCCCGAATCAAATTAACCGGGGCTCAGGGCTAGTGTGTTGCGTTACCCAATATTTCATTTAATGCCAGGCGAACTTCATCGGCCCAGAATTCCGCCACCTTTTTTCCCGCGGGCAGGTCAGTCCATCCTCGTCGGTAGGTGATCCTGCCCTCACCGTTCACGACCATAAGCCCCGGAATGAACTCCACGTCGTATTTTTCGGCGATACTGTCTGCATCAGCGATGGCAGCGAGAGGAAATTTCAAACTGTCTACGTATGCTCTGGGATCACCTTCACCCCTCTCTTTGGCATTAAAAGTGATTATTTGTACTCCCTGCTCAGCGTATTCAGCCTGTATCTGCCCGGCGTAAGGCATAAACGCCTTGCAGTAGGGGCACCAGGTAGCCCAAAAAACCAGCACAGCGGGTTTGTCATTGAGAAGCCCGGGGAAGCTTTTCTGTTGGCCACTCACCAGGTCAATGCCCGTCCACTTCGGTGCCATATCCCCCTTATCCAGCCGACCAGTCCTCGCTGGTTCCTCTGAACTACACGATACTATCAGGAGCAGGGCCAAGGCTATCAGCAGCCCTCTACTTATTATTTGATACATAATACTACTCCGGTTTTTTCTCGAGTGACGATGATCCAGCTTATCTTAAGAGTAGACCCGGTAGAAGAGGCGCCGGGTGGAAAGCTGTGGGTTAGCGAATTTCCAAGTCACAAATTGGATCAGAGGGTTACATGTTCGGCCCCAGTTCGAAGTTCAGAGCTGATCTACAGTCAACGTTCGACATTCAAGATCTGTTAATAAAGACAGAGCCTGTTCCCGTGATTCCCCACAGACAGCAGGTTCAGCCTGAAACTGACCGCACAGTGCAGGACGCTCCGAGCTGTCAAATAATAGACAGCTGTTATTGTCGTCGAGCTGAATGCAACGAACACCGGCAGGCTTACCGCTCTCCATACCGGGAATTGGACTGCTAATTGAGGGCGCTATACAGCAGGCACCACAGTGGGAACGACATTGCATGATATAAATTCAATATTGATTATCTAGTACTTAGTAGCTTAACCGCCCTGAATTCGCGGTATCAAGAAAACCTCAGAGCCAGGGGGGATTACCCTATCCCAGTTGTCCCGATAAATTTCACCCTCGACCGCGATGGCAACCCCTTCATCAAGATGTCCTTGCATGCGGGGATACTGCTCCACCAGAACCATCAAGAGTTGACGGATAGTTGACGCTTCAATCTCCACTGGACCTTTCCCACCAAGAGCAGCGTGAAATGATGAAGTGGAGCTTACTTTAACCATCCAACTGCGCTAGAGCTTTTAGAATCCGTGGGGGCGACATTGGAACATGATCCATGCGCACGCCCATCGCATTCGACAGCGCGTTACCTATGGCTGCCAATGGCGGAACGATTGACGTTTCACCCACTCCGCGTACACCATAAGGGTGGTGGGGGTTGGGAATCTCGAGTATTTGGGTGTCGATAAACGGCAAGTCGGAACACACCGGAATTCGGTAGTCGAGAAAGCCGGGGTTTTGCAGACGGCCGTCGTCGCCATAGATATATTCTTCGTTCAGTGCCCAACCAATGCCCTGTGCCGCGCCTCCCTGAAACTGCCCTTCCACGTAGGTAGGGTGAATCGCCTTACCCGCATCCTGAATAACAGTATAGCGGATAACGCGCGTTGCGCCGGTTTCTGGATCTACCTCGACATCGCATATGTGGCTGGCAAATGACACGCCTGCATTGTCCGGAACCGACTCATTGTGGCCCGCTATCGGGCCGCCGGTATTGGGTGACGCCGCGGCAATATCAGCCAGTGACAGTGCCTTGAGCTTACGGTGTTTCTTACCCGTTGCTTTGGCCTGGCCCGACTCCCAGACCACATCCTCGACAGGAATATCCCACATGGTTGCCGCACGCGCGCGCATGACCTCAACCGCCTGACGTGCCGCAAAGATGGTCGCCATGCCCGAGGAAAAAGTGCCGCGACTACCGTCTGTCATATCGTTATGGCCCAGGGAACCCGTATCGCCAATATGGGCTCTTACCTGCTCATAGGGAATACCCAGTTCCTCAGCGGCAATGAGTGACAGCGAGGCCCTTGAGCCACCGACATCAATAGTTCCCACGGTTAATGTTACCGAACCATCGGTAGCGATGTTGAGATCGGTACAGGTTTGTCCGCCAAAATTGAACCAGAATCCACAGGCCATACCCCGGCCCTGGTTTTTCTTCAGCCGGGCGCGCATGTGCGGGTGTTTCTTCACGGCCTCAAGCGTTGGGCCGATTCCAATGGGGCCGTATACGGGGCCGTAGGAAGCGCGCGTTCCCTCTTTGGCCGCATTTTTTATACGAAAATCTAGCGGCTTCATGCGCAGCTTCTTCGCCAGTAAATCCATCGTACTTTCCACGGCAAAGGCAGCCATGGGTGCGGAGGGCGCACGGTATGCAGCCACTTTGGGTCGGTTTACCACCACGTCGTAGCCCAGAGCTTTGACATTGGCCAGGTTATAGCAGGCGAAGGATGTCATCGCACCCAACATAGCCCATATGCCCGGGAATGCACCGCCTTGATACCGCAGAGCGGCGAAAGCCGCCGTAATAGTGCCATCGTTCTTTGCCCCGATTTTTACATCGATTGACGTGGACGAAGCTGGGCCACTCGCACGGAACACCTCCTCCCGGGTCATCACGACTTTCACCGGTCGGTTAGCCTTGCGTGACAACGCCAGGGCCACCGGCTCAGTCCATACATGGGTTTTGCCACCAAATCCTCCGCCAATTTCCGAGGCAGTAACTTTCAATTTGGCCACATCCATGCCGAGCAGGTTGGCACAGACGCTGCGAAAGCTGAAATGACCCTGGGTAGTTACCCACAACTCGCCCGTGCCATCGGGACTGACACTGGCAACACAAGCATGCGGTTCAATATAACCCTGGTGTACCTGCTCAGTTTTATAGCTCTTTTCGACAATGACATCGGCTTCGGCAAACCCCGCCTCTATGTCTCCGTGGCCAAATTCACTCACATTACACAAATTTGACGGTGTCTTGGGTTTTGGCTCAACGCCCGTGGTATAGATGTAATCGTGAAGTACCGGCGCGTCTGGCTTTAGCGCGTCATCCACGTCGGTAACATGGGGAAGCGCCTCATAAGTCACTTTAATCAGCTGCAAGGCTTTCTTTGCGGTTTTTTCATCGATCGCCGCCACTGCCGCAATGGCATGCCCATCGTAAAGCGCCCTACCCCTCGCCATGCAATTTTCCAGTATGTCTCGCGCCTCGGTATCACCATTGGTCAGGTCCGGCAGGTCATCGCAGGTAATAATCGCCTTCACCCCACTGAGCTTTTCTGCACGGGCGGTAGAAATTTTCTTAATCCGGGCGTGTGCGTGGGGAGAGCGCAAGAACAGCCCCACCAGTTGCCCCGGGGCATTGTGGTCTGCGCCGTATTTGGCTCGGCCGGTTACCTTGTCAATGCCATCCGGGCGCTTTACCCGCGAACCAATGACTTTAAATTTCTGGTTTGTATAGCTCGGGTCATTTCCCATGTCAGCTTCCTATCGATATTCGTTGCATCATCTGCCCAGCGGCGCCAGGCGGATATTCAAGCTAGCTCTTCTTGCCTTTCTTTTTACGGCCCTTTCTTTTTTCTATTTGCCGAAGTTCCCTGGCGCTGGCCTGTACCGCGCGGACAATTTTGTCGTAGCCGGTACAGCGGCACAAGTTGCCTGCCAGTGCGTAGCGAATTTCAGTTTCGGTCGGGTTGGGGTTGCGCTCCAGAAGTACCTTTGCGG
The DNA here is from genome assembly GCA_015222725.1 of Pseudomonadota bacterium. GTDB lineage: Bacteria > Pseudomonadota > Gammaproteobacteria > Pseudomonadales > Halieaceae > JBALVT01. Next base: position 4,548 of record JADFVW010000073.1, read on the forward strand.
CGATTAAAAAACCGGGCGTGCAGATTCCGCATTGCAGGGCGGCGTACTCAATAAAGTTTTCTTGCAAGGGGTGCAGCACGCCATTTTCTGCCATCCCTTCAATGGTGGTAATTTTTCGACCATTGGCCTCCACCCCTAACACCAGGCAGGAACACACAAGGCGGCCATCGAGAGTGACACTACAGGCGCCGCAGTCGCCTGTGCCACAGCCCTCCTTTGCGCCGGACAAACCCAGCCGGTTGCGCAGCGCAGACAACAAGCTTTCATCTGCCGGACAAGCAAACTCCACGGCATCGCCGTTTATCGTGGTTGATACCAAATGAGCGGCCATCAGGCACCTCCTGCGCGTTGAAAGGCAATTTTGGCAGCGCGTTTAGCCAGCACGCCCGCCACCTTGGTTCGATACTCGACAGTACCGCGCTTGTCATCAATGGGATTACAGGCCGCTGAGCATGCGGCGGCCAGTTTCTCCAAAGCCCCTTCATCCAGGCGGCTTCCGATAATGGCTCGTGCAGCTGCAGGTACCACCACAGCGGTTGGGGCCACAGCGCCGAGAACCACCCTGGCGGTCTTAACCCTGCCTCTCTCCAGCGTCAGATTCACACCGGCGCTGACCACAGCAATATCCATTTCCGTGCGCGGGATGAAACGCAAATAGGCGTCCCCTGACCTGGAAGGTCGCGCTGGCAAGACAATGGCTTCGATCACCTCCCCCTTGTTCAGGGAGGTTTGGCCCGGCCCAGTAACAATTTTTTCAACGGGTACAGTACGACGCCCCAACCGGCTCACCACCACCGCTTTTGCACCTGCCGCTATCATAGCGGGCACACTATCGGCCGCTGGGGATGCGTTACAAAGATTACCGACCATGGTGCAACGACTCTGCACCTGATCGGAGCCAATCAAATTAGTTGCTTCCACCACCCCGGGCCAGGCTTTGGCTACGGCTTTGTGTTCACCCAGCTCTGCGCCTGAAACAGCAGCGCCGATGCGAGTGCCTTTGGCTGAGTGTGTAATGGAACTCATGGCGGGGATGTGCTTAATATCTACCAGTAACGCCGGTTCGATATGGCCAAGTTTCATGCGAACCAGAAGATCGGTTCCACCGGCCAAAACAAAAGCAGCGCCTGCCTCGTTCTCCAGCAAAGCTGCAGCCTCTCGAGTTGTCGATGGGGTTTCGTATCTCATTGGCATGTCACGCTCCGTGGGTGTATTGCGCCAAAAGAAGGAGTATGGCCCCACGTATCAAATTGATCAACAACTCTGTAGTCAGGTATCGACAACTTATGCTCGGCCCGCCATGTGCGGGATTTTTATTGACTGACAATTGTCTTCGCTTACCTACTTGCCGCCTTTGTCGCTGGGGCAGCGTTGTATTTTGCGTGGTCGGTTAGGCACCCCAAAGCGAAATAACATAGTAGTCGGCCCTGCTCATGCTAGCTAGTCGCCGTCCATCTTCATCCAGCCCTTAACCTTGCCAATACCCTTTTCCACCGCGTCCGCGCCGACTTCAATGCCTTTCCCCACAACCTCCTCGGTACCGTCCATGGCATCGTCCACGGAGGATTTCTCGTCTTCATCCCACTGAATAATCAGACCGTCGACCCCTCCCGCGAGGGCAAGGCCACGCATCTCGGACTCCAGCTCTATTACCACCCCATCGGGATTGCGCAACCACAACTTGCCCCCTCCTGACTCACCAGCGGTCATCCCGAGGCGTGCATTACCATAGGTGCCCGGGAAGGCGTCACGGCTGGGCAGGTTATACACGACCCCTTTTGCTTCGACAACTGAGGCGCCAAAACCACCAAGGCCCAGACCTACGATACTGAACGGGTAGGACTCCCCATCAATAGTGAGCGTCCCACCGCCCAGGGTGCCACTCCCTACCCACGCGACTGAATATTGCCTGAGTTCCACCTCACCAGCCGGCTCCAGCGATTCCGGGTCAATTTCCTCCGCATCTTTTGCAGTGACTGCGGTATCTGCGCTGCTGTCGCCGGCCTGGAGAATGTTTTCAGTCGGTGCAGTTAAGCCGCCTGACTCGGCATCAGCCACTGTGGGCTCTTCCACCGGCGCCGCCCGAGCGGTACTCTTCTGATCATCACTGCAGGCTTGGAGCAGTAACAGAGCAGAAAAGAATACCGCAGATGCAAGAAACGGTCTGGCGATAAACATGGCGCACTCCTCAGGAGATTGATTATTGGTGATGCGGGACGTAATAAGAACGCCATTATATCGAAACCAGCGCCAACCGATACGACGAAGGGTACTACCGGCCGTATTAATACTTGGGTAAACCCTGTCAATCAGGCAGCGACACCAGCCCCTCCAGCTCTTGCGGCGAGGTCTACTTCAGCCCTTACCAATTTGAACTAACGCAACCGGCTTATTCGAACAACACCACCTCATCAAAACGGGGCAAGGTATTAAAGCGCAGATGCGGATTATCGGCTTCTTTTTGCTGCAGGAATGACAGAGTATTTTCCAA
>JADFVW010000074.1 GCA_015222725.1 Pseudomonadota bacterium
ACCGGTACAGGCCACGCAGAGAAGCACCAGTAGACCAGGGTTTAGCTACCTGTGACATAGTTGTTTCCTCCAATATCGAGCACCTCGGCTGGCTACAATCAGGTTCAGCTGGGGGTCACTTGCTTAAGCTTATTATTATAATTGGAAGGTCACCCCTTCCATGTAGTGATAACTGTCTTCATCCTATGCACCAGATTAGACCGATAATCTCATTATAGTCAAATTTCCAGGAGAAATGATCGCCCTACTCCCTGCTTGTCATTTATAGCATGCCATCCATCCGATTCAAGCGCTTCCAATAGCGATCATATAGGGAGTACCAGCGGTAAGCTGGCTTCCAGGCGCCGGCTGCTTCGCCCCAACGACTGTGCCATTGTTCGGCCAGTGCGGCACCATCTTCGATCGATCCGGAGCCCTCCATCGAGGCGAACAGGTCTCCTTCAAGTTCATCGCGGCTCCCACATAATAAGCTACGAAACTCACAATCTATCAGCGCTCGCCTATGAACCCTTTCGAAACGGAACCAGAAGTTGTCTCTCTCCTCGCTGCCTTCATCACTGAATATACTCTGCTTATGGGACGCCTCCCCGGGAAACCAGACCGGCTGGAAAAGCGACAAGCAGGGAGAGGAAGTTCCCGTCAGCATGAGCTGCGGGAATTTATCTCTTCGCAAGCGTACAATCATGGAACTGCAGGTTTGACTGGGCCGGCTTATTCCACCAGCGTGCATACAAATATCACGGTTGCTGTGCCGCGAAAAATGGGGCGAATGACTGGCATGTTGTCGCAAACTGGCCGCCAGAGAAGCAAATGTGGCCGTTTTCTCCGAGAACATACTACCCAGTGAGGCCTGGCTGGCATGCCGTCGCTGCTCCGCGCACCCCATTCGTTTCATAAATCGCGTATCAAAGGCCCTGGCAAAACTGAATTGGCCCCTGCCACTAAAATAGCCACTCTTTCTCGCAAAGTCGATCAGGCCCCGGGAGCACAGGTCAAAATCATTCTCAATAGACAGGGTGTTGGATATCGCCCCGAAATTGGCGATTTGTTTTGCCACCCAATGGCGACCCGCAGTCTCCAGGATCCAGGCCTCCCCGCTGTCGGCGATGATAAAACTGTTGTCATAGCGAAAAGATTTGTCCCGAAAACCGGCGGGGCCACCCTGGCCATGGGTCTCCAATAACTGCGTTATACACTGTAGTGCATGCGCTGCACTATTTCCCCGCTCCAGACCCAACCTGACCAGGTCCATTCCCAGCAGGGCTTTACCCTTTTTCTCCACAAGTTTTGTAAATACCGCTTCGTTACCAATCACCACGCCGCGGTCGTTGACACCCATCTCTGCCCCCCACATCCATAGGGGTTTAGATAAAATAACGCCATGTGTACGTGCGATCTGCGGCAGTGAGAGATAGGTGGTTTGCAACTTTGTGTTGGCAGCATTCTCTTTAGCGGGGACATAACATACGATTTGTGGTTCGCTGGCTTCCCTGTCACTATTTTTGGCGAAGTAGGTCTCACCTTCCTGCTTGATTAACTGCGTATCACACATTAGCCCTCCTCCCTATGGTGTATCATAACTCGCAATATACCCGCTGAAGAAAGGACTATATGGGCAGTATTCAACATCAATTGGCACCATCGAGGCAGAAACTGAAGTTTGTCGCAATCGTAGCTTTGGTGCGCCGCCAGGCGTTCACCCAGGCAATGGAACAGTTAAACGTCCTGCTGGAAGAAGAACCAGAAAACCAGAAGTACCTTATTGTAAAAGGTATTGTACTGGTTCGAATGGGTGACTCTACCACTGCTCTGGAGATATTTGAGTCGGTATTGAAGGAGCACCCCCCTCAAGCCCTTGCACTGCTGAACTACGGGCATACATTGAAGTCAGTTGGCAGGGCAGACGAAGCGGCCCAGGTTTATCGGCGTGCCGTGAACAAAAGCCCCGGATTAGGCGAGGCCTACTGGAGTCTCGCCAACCTCAAGACCTTTAGGTTCAGCGACGATGATATCGAAACGATGCGCGCCGCAATCACCTCCAATGACGGCGATGCAGATGACCAGAGCCACCTGGCTTTCGCCCTGGCCACGGCCCTGGCAGACCGCGAACAATACGACGAATCTTTCAAATTCTACCAGCGGGGAAATACCATCCGCCGACTTAAACACCGCTTTGACCCCGAGAAAAACAGGTACAACGCGGTGCGACAGATACATACCTGCACCGCAAACTTTTTTGCCACGCGGCATGGGTATGGCTGCCCAGCCCGCGATCCCATTTTCATTGTGGGACTGCCCCGTTCCGGTTCGACACTACTGGAGCAAATTCTGGCGAGCCACTCCCTTGTCGAAGGCACCGCCGAGTTGCCAGACATCATTGTCATTTCGCGCCAACTGGGTGGCCGAAAACGCAACAACCCCGCCACAAAATATCCCGAAATACTGGCTGATCTGTCGCCACAAAAGCTGCGTGAACTGGGTAAAGGCTACCTGGCTTCAACCCGGGTACAGCGTGGAAACTCACCTTTTTTTGTCGACAAGATGCCCAACAATTTTCTCCATATCGGCCTGATCCACCTGATACTACCCAATGCCAAAATCATCGATGCCCGGCGCCACCCCATGGCCGGATGCTTCTCTTGCTACAAGCAATTGTTCGCACAGGGACAGACCTTCACTTACGACCTTACCGATGTGGGACGCTACTACCGCAACTACGCGAAGGTCATGGATCATTGGGATACGGTATTACCCGGCAGGGTCTTGCGGGTTCAGTATGAGGACATGGTTGCAGACCCCGAGGCCCAGACTCGTCGCCTGTTGGATTATTGTGAGCTGCCTTTTGAAGAACAGTGCCTACGGTTTTACGAGACAAACCGTGCCATCCGCACGCCCAGCGCCGAACAGGTACGCCAGCCGATTTATAAAGAGGGCCTGGAACAGTGGCGGCACTTTGAAGCTCACCTCACACCGCTTAAAGATGCTCTCGGGCCGCTTCTTGAGCGCTACCCAATTAACTAAAGCTGTTTCTGGTCTTCTGGTTCTTCGCCCGAAACTGAGTCTGGAATGGTTATTGAATTACCATCGCGCACCGCTCGGTAAGCAGGTGATGTAATTTCAACTTTATGCCCGTGAAATTCGTCCAGGATATTGGCATGTAAATCTGAATAGGTTTTAGGAAGTTCCTCGGGCTTGCGGGTCCAACCATTAATTTCATAGTTGACGTAGTTATCCTGCAATTCGGCCTGCAAAACAAAGGGCTCCGGATGGCTTGTTATACCCTCTGTTTTGTTCGCGGCGGCGATGAGCAATTCATTCACCTTTTGCCAGGGCACGTCGTAACCGATGGTAATATTGCTGTGCACAAGCAAGCCAGTCTGGCCCATATTTTTGCTGTAATTAATGATGTTGTTATTCAGCACCATGGAGTTAGGAACGGAAACAATGACATTTTTGAGTGTCTGGATGCGGGTAACAAAGGTACTTCTCTCGATAATCCTACCGCGAGTATCAGCGACTTCCACCTGATCCCCCACCTTGAAAGCCCTTGTATAGGTGAGCACAACACCGGCGATGACATTGGCAACAGCAGTGGTAGAACCCAGGGAGACGAGCACGCCGACAAAAATCGATATACCCTGGAAGGCGGGCGAACTGGAGCCGGGCAAATAGGGAAAAATAATGACCGCCGTCAATACATAGATTAGCATTCTGATAAGGCCAAAACTGGTGTCGGCCCATTCGGGATAAAAGTTCTTCAGGCGTATTCGCCGACCCTGAATGCCCTCGAAGATCAGGCCAATTATACGAATCACAAATCGCGCAATAAGTACGATGATCACGATAGTAAAAAAATTCGGCAAGTATCCAATAAATCCCAACCATAAGTACTCTACAACTGAGATAAAGAACACGATCAGCCGAACAGCAAAGTTCATGGTCCAGTGTGAGGTCATCAACAGACCGGTGAGGGCTGTCAGGCCAAACAATAATGACACGACCCTGCCCAGCCAGGTATAAACCCCCACCCACAGCTTTTTCATGTCCTGGGATGAAATCAGTTCCTGGGCCTGCATCCGAAGAGGGCGTATGCGACCTTCAGGGAGTTCCTGCAGTCGCTTCGCTCGCCGCCCCAATATGATGCGCGAGCTAAGCAACAACAGGAAAGAAACGCCTATAATGGCGGCAGCAATAATCAGCCTTAGCAGGGGTTCAGTAGCATCCAGTTGGTCAAAGTACACCAGCCACTGAGTAACCTCCTGCACAGTTTCCATCGTTTCCGCGTCAACGTTTTCCTGAACCAGCGACTCAATCGGCATAATTTAGTATTTCTCGCATCGTATTTTGGCCAAGCATAGCAACTATGCCCCCCAGGGCGTATGTTTTCGTAGCTTTGGGACCATTTATTTGAATTTAACCATATGAATTTAATGGCTATTGCGATAAGGGAGAGAATATCCGTACTACTGCCTTAATATGGGCTTTGAATTTAGTCTGCTTTTGACCTACTATCGGGATCAGGTGCGCACAGCGTCTGAAACGGCTCGTGCCACTAATACTTATAAAATAACATACTACGAGGAACGCCCATGCCCTTTTCATTCAGGAAAGCACCACTGGTGGCCGCTATTGCCCTGGCTACCACCGCACCCCTTAGCTACGCTCAACGGCTCGAAGAAGTGATCGTGACCGCCCAGAAGCGAGCCGAAAGTCTGCAAGACGTCCCTATTTCTGTATCTGCAATACAGGGCGATAAAATCCAGCAGGCAGGTATTACCAATATGGCTGCTCTGGCCGATTACGTACCCAACCTGCAAATTGCAGAAGGCACTGTCGATACCAGTATTTACTTGCGTGGCATGGGCTCGGGTAACAACGCCGCCTTTGAGCAGTCCGTTGGCATGTATATCGACGGCATCTATATGGGCCGCGGCCGCCAGTATCGTTCACCTTTTGTTGATATTGAGCGGGTAGAAGTACTGCGTGGGCCACAGGGAACCCTGTTTGGTAAAAATACCGTAGCGGGCGCTGTCAACGTCACCACCGCGTCACCCGATGTTGGCGATGAATTTAGCGGCAGCATTTCTGGCGCGGTTGAAGACAACGACGGCTATATTGTCGAGGGCTACATCAGCGGCTCAGTTACCGATAACATGGCTATGCGCCTTGCCTTTAAAACCAGTGAAAATGACGGAACCTTCGACAACACATACCTCGGCGAAGATGAATTAAACGTAGAAGACACGCTATTTCGTTTCACCACCGTGTGGCAGCCAACAGACAACCTCGACGTCAACTTCAAATACAGCCATTCTGATTACGAGCGCACCGGTGCACCGTCTACGACCAAGCGATTCCTGAGCCCCGAACAGAGAGAAGTCGATGTCCCAAATCGGTCATCCTTTGCTGAGGCGGCATACGTACTTACCGACCAGTTCTACCCCGAAATTGCGCAACAGTCACAAAAGGAATTCGTCACCTTTAAGGATAATAATTTCGGCGTTGATCGCAAAACCGTTGGCATTGGCAGCGGCCCGGATGGCTCCGAGAACACCACAGACAACGTTGTTCTAAAGCTTGACTATCAAATGGGTGATTTTCTGCTCACCTCAATTACAGGTTATTCCGCATATGACTATGTCGATGCCGTAGACGTAGACTGGTTGCCTCTGCAGTTTATTGATCGCGGCGATGACCAGGAATTCGAACAGTTCAGCCAGGAGTTTCGCATCACGTCCCCCGGCGGAGAGTTCTTCGATTATGTCGCCGGCGTGTATTACGAACAGAGCGACCTGGAATTTGACCGACGCGTTACTATCGATTCAGCAATGGACGGCCTTTTTCAGTTTGCGCCAGCAAATGCCTTTGTACCCAGTCTACCCGATGGCCTTACAGCGGGAGACCTGGGTGTGCAATCACTGGCTCAATTTATCGGTATTACCCTGGGGGCTGACTATCGCGGCGGGCAGCTCGGCCGAGATCACCACTATCAACTGGATTCCGACTCATGGGCTGTTTTTGGCCAGGGCACCTTTAACATCAGTGACACATTCAGGCTTACCCTGGGCCTGCGCTACACCGAAGAAAGCAAAGAAGTTATCAGCCAGCAAACTTTGTTTGACGATATAGGTGGTATAGGGGTTCCAAATAACGACCCTACCCTGATTGCTATACAGGCGGGTAGTTTTAATACATACATATATGACTATAAAGAAGATCGGGACACCGACAAGTGGCTGCCTGCCGCCAACCTCCAGTGGGATGTAGGTGACGACAGCATGCTCTACATCAGCCTGTCTCAGGGCTTCAAAAGCGGTGGTTTCTCCGCAGCTGATGACGGTGAACCCGGTGGCCTTACGGGCGGGCAGCTTCCCGGCCCAGACGACCCAGCGGTATTCACCACGCCCAACGATGACTTCGAGTTCGAAGATGAAGAGGTGGACGCACTGGAGATTGGTGGTAAACATACCCTGCTCGACGGTGGTATGACCCTGAACTGGGCTTACTTTTACACCGAGTATGACAACTTACAGACTTCCGTCTTTAAAGGCGTTGGCTTTGGCGTGACCAATGCTGCCTCTACCACCGTGCAGGGCATTGAAATTGATGCCATGTGGCAAGCCACAGACGACATGCGCCTGGGTGCCAATGTCGCCTGGCTGGATGCCGAGTTTGAGGACTTCGTGGATGCTCCATGTACCGCCAAGCAAGTTGACTTCGAGGCCCTTTGCGGCTCACCCGGTAGCGTGACCAATAATGACCTGTCGGGACAAAGCACACCTTATGCACCGGAGTACAGCGCCGCTCTTTTCTTTGATTATTCACATATGATGAGTGGCGGCATGGAGTTCTTTGCCGGTGGCGAAATCAACTATAAGGACGAGTTCACCTCCACCGGTGACAACGACCCCTTTGACCTTATCGAAAGCTATAGCAAAACCAACCTGCGCCTTGGTCTGCGCGGTGATGCATGGGAAGTTATGGCTTATGGGCGCAATATCTTCGACGAGGAAGTATTTAACAACAGCTTTGATACGCCAGTACTGGCAGGCTCCCACTCTGTCGTCATGGATGAAGGCGCTGTATTTGGCCTACGCGGAAGATACTCTTTCTAAATCGATGAAGGCATAATGAACCCGCGCCGAGAGGTGCGGGTTTTTTTATGCCCATTGCATATTGCGAGCGAGGCAAGGTTTGTGGAAAAAAGGGAAAACATGGAAGACTTCGATAACATTTACCAGCGCGCCTGCGAACGCAAGGGCGGTGAACCTGAAGTCGTCGCCCTGCTGCCAAAGGTTCGCAGCGCCCGCGCCATCACCAACACCGGCGATGACCGCTACCTGTCAGAAATGACCCGCTGTGTCTTCCAGGCGGGCTTTGTGTGGCGTGTGGTAAACCAGAAGTGGGATGACTTTGAAGATGTTTTCTTCGGCTTTCCCCCGGACAAAATTGTGCTGCTAAGCCCGGAGCAACTGGAGCGCTTCGGGCAGAACAAGCGCATCATTCGCAATATGCAGAAGATCGTGGGCGTGCAACACAATGCCCGTTTTGTTCTGGATGTCGCCAGGGAGCATGGCAGCTTTGGTAAATTTATCGCCAGCTGGCCCAGCGAAGACTTAATTGGCCTGTTTGCCTACCTGAAAAAGCATGGCAGTCGATTGGGGGGCATGACCGGGCAGCGAGTACTGCGCAATATGGGCAAAGACACGTTTGTGGTAACAGGCGATGTGGTACGCGCTCTGCAGGGTGCCGGGCTGGACATAAAAGACAATCCCAGCAGCAAGCGGGAGTTGCGCTTAATTCAAGATATCTTCAACGAGTGGCACAAAAAATCCGGCCTGGCCTATAGCCACATCAGCCGGATTTGCGCTTGTTCTATCTAAGAGAGGTTGTAGTGAGAAGAGCCACACCCTGTGACTCCTCATTATCAGGCGGGGTTTACTCGCTGGCGGCACCCGGCGCTGACAAAACCAAATCTACGCGGCGATTGCTCATACGGCCGGCTTTGGTCGCATTATCACCTACCGGGCGATCCTGACCATAACCAACGGCTGTTACCTGGTCGGCACTGATACCGTGCTCTTCCAGCAACATATTGCGTACATTGGCAGCCCGGCGGTCAGATAACCACTGGTTATACTCGGGTGTACCTGAGCTATCAGTATGACCTTCGACCACCGCAGTAACACCGGGATTTTCCTTCAGTAAAACAGCTGCGTTGGCAATTTCACTGTCAAAGCTGCTGGAAATAACAGAGGAATTCAGTTCAAACTTCACGTCCAATTCCAGAGCCACCTTGCTCTTGCCAACGCTGCGGTAGCGATCGCTGGAGCCTGTCAGTTCTGCAAAGATCGCGTCGCCGTCAATCTCGATGGCAACCGGTGCCTCAGGAGGACACAGTGGCTCGCCATTTTTATCATCGCCGCGGTCAAGGTTCAAATTTAACTCTTTGATCTTCTGCGTATTCAGGCCATCGACATCCATTGCTGCCAGCAACAAACCCATATTGGACAATGTGCTTGCCTGGGAGATCATCAGGTCAGCCCGGGCAGAGATGTAAGCGCGCTGGGTATCAAAGTATTCGTTCTGGCTGTCCAGCAGGTCGAGCAAAGTACGCTGCCCCAGATCAAACTGGTCATTGTAGGCCTTGCGAGTTTTGTCCTGGGCCAGTTGGCTTCTATCGAGGAAAACAATCTGGTCCTGGAGAACCCTGGCGTCGTTGAAGGCGATCATCACATTCTGCCGGACATTCAGGCAGGCCTGCTTGCGCTCTTCTATCGCGGCGTTGTAGCGGTTGTAAAACTCGCGCTTGCGGGCGCTGTCGGAACCACCGCGAAACAGGTTATAACTCAAAACCAGCTCTATGGCCTCTTCGTCAAAGCGACCGTCAAAGCCGTCGGTATCGTGCTCTATCTCATTGCGATAGCGCAGGTCTATGCGCGGCATCATCGGCGCATTGGTTGCGTTCAAGGCAGATTGGGTAGAGCGCAAGTTCTCGATCGCAGCATTAATTTCCGGGCTTTGCTCGTAGGCAAGGTTCAGCGCCGAGGAACGCAACTCAGGAATCATACTAGTGGGAACTGATGGCATTGCAAGGTCTTCAGCGGGTATATCGCCGACAATGCGCTGAAAGCGAACATGAACATCGTGCAGATTGGTGGCTTCGGTTAACAGGTTGGATTCAGCCAGTGCAATACGGCTCTCTGCCTGCTCGAGATCGACACCCTGGCTGACACCGCCACGGGTGCGCTCGGCTATCTTGTCGTATATCTGGCGGTGAACAACGTAATTCTGCTCGGCAAAAGTAACCAGCTTCTGATAACGAACTACATCGAGGTAGGCCTGCGCCGCCTCCAGTGCGACTTCCTGGGAAGAGCGTTGCAAATCGTAGTAACGCGACAGCTTGGCGTAGCCAAGTCTTGCAACTTCGTCTCGTGTCTGGAAGCCATCAAACAGCATCTGGGTGATGGATAGGCGGGCGGCATCGCGCGTGTAGCGGCCTGTATCGATTAACGGCGTATCGCGCTCTTCCCGACCTATCTCGGCGTTGACATCCACGCTGGGATAATAGCCTCCGCGTGCAACGCTCTGTGCCTCGCGGGTCGCTTCAAAGTTATACCAGTCGGCATTGACTCGCGGACTGGTTAAAACCGCCTGGGTAATGGCTTGATCAAAACTAGATATTGGTTCTGCGCACACTGACGAAGATACTGCCCCAAATGCCAGTACAGCTGGCGCTATGAAAAAATATTTTCTTTTCATTTTCCCTATCCCTATAACGCGTGCTGGACGGAGGAATTTACCCAGCGACACTCACCCATTTGGCTGCCTTTAAAGCAATCTCTTTTACAACTCATATTCAAGGAATTCGCTACTGAATACGAGGAGCTGCGTCACACTTTTGCGCCACAATATTACATATTTGGCCTAGCATGTAAATTACCCAAAAAAATACAGTTTCATGAAATATAACCACTTCTACGGTCAATCTTCACCAATAAGATTGAGTTTTTCACTTATTTCGCTGCGCATACGCTGGCGTTGCATCATTTTCTTCTGTGCTGAAGCCGGTAAATCAGTAAAAAGAATGACACCTTTGTGTATAAGTAGCTCCACAACATCTTCCAGCACACGAATAAAATCCTGGTCGGTGGAGTCCAGTGTGTTCCCCGCGACGTGTAAACCAGCCATAAACGTCATCAGTTGCTTGTCCTGTGGCGAAACTTCTTCGCTAAAGCCAGTGCTCTCTACCTGGCTTACGGCGGCAATCTCCCCCTGGTCATTACGTTTTACGAAGGGCATATGTCTGCTCCTGTGCTTATCCGCGCTCTAACTATTTTGCACGCTAATTTTTTTAGTTGACCGTTGCGTGTGTAGGGATACTGTTCATGGCCAGGGCCAGTTGCACCCGGTCGCGAACTTCCAATTTTCCGAATATGGACGACAGGTGCGCCTTTACAGTGCGCTCCGTGATCTCCAGCGATTCCGCTATCTCCCGATTGGTTGCGCCGTGTGCCACCTGGTCTGCCACCATCAACTCCCTGGCGGTAAGCTCATTCAACTCCGGCGTGTTTGAGTTGTGCTCCGTCGGCACAACCCTCAGGGACAGGGCGAGCAAACGCTGCATCAGCTCGGGCAACATCCACAGGCCACCGTGCTCAACCACCAGCGCTATTTCGCGCAATTGCTCTGCAGCTGCATTGACATGGCAATAGCCGACGCAGCCCGCATTCAGCACCTGAAAAGCCTCTGCCTCACCCGGTGTCGCCGCCATCACGACCACCGGCTCACCCAGAGCCACAGACTGTGCAATTGCACGCTTTGCCTCCGCGGCAATCATATTACTTGTATCCAGCCATACTACTGCGGGTGAACCGGTGACGGTAAGCCCCGAGACGCTGCTGAGAATTTCAGCTTCGGAAAAAGCGGTCGCCCAACGGCTGTTTAACTGCCCTGTAGATGATACAAAAATCTGCCGCATCAGCGCTCCGTCATTGCGTATTGCTTGGCCCGTAGTACCGGTTTCATCAAATATGCGAGAATAGTTTTTTTACCGGTGAGAATATCCACCTCCACGGTCATGCCAGGAATAATGGGCATTTCTTCGCCCATGCTCGACTCGTGGGTGCGCACACGCACGTTGTAAAAGGGATTACCCTCCTCGTCCATCACCGTGTCGGCACCGATATATTCCACGACCCCTTCCAGCCCGCCATACACTACGAAGTCATAGGCGGTAAATTTCACCAGGGCCTTTTGTCCCGGTATGAGGAAGGCTATATCTTTCGGCCTGATACGGGCCTCCAGTAATAGCGTGTCATCCAGTGGCACAACTTCAACAATTTCTTTACCCGGCAGTATCACACCGCCAATGGTGTTGTAAAACAGTTGCTTTATAGTGCCGCGTACAGGTGAGCGAACCGCAGTCTGTTCAACACGGTCGGAAAGCCCTGTACCGGCCTCTCTCAAAGCATTGATACGCGTAAGAGTATCAGCCAATTCCTCGCGCACCTTATTAATAAACTCCAGCTCCACTTCTTCTATTTTGCGCTGAGCCTCTACGATCGACGACTCAATACGTTTTTTCTGCGCCGCAGCTTGCCTGTGCTCACCATTGAGTTGATTCACTTCCCGTTCCAGGCGCAGTATTTCCACTTCCGAGACAGCGCCGGACTTCACCATGGGGCGGGTTACCCGCAACTCCTGCTGAACCAGGCTCAGTGAGCGTGCCATCTGCTCCTTCCGGGCAATAACCTCCTGCAACTCTTGCCGGCGTTGGGTCAGTTGTTCTTCAGCAATCTGCTTTTCCAGATGCAACTCCGCCTGGCTGGATTCAAACAGTGCAGTTTCCTGCATCACAATGAGGGGAACAGCCTTAATAAACTCAGCTTCGGGGTGAAATTCTGTTCTGTCCGCAACGGCCCGCAGGCGCGACGCTTTAACCATAACGGCCTGGTACTCCGCCCGATTTTCCCGGAAAGTAGACTCAAATCGAGTCTGATCCAGGTGCACCAGCAACTGGCCTTTCTTTACAATTTCACCTTCGCGAACAAGAATCTCGCTAACTACACCTCCGTCCTGAGACTGTATTATCTGTATTTGCCGCGAGGGGATGACCTTGCCCTGGCCGCGTGTTACTTCGTCTATTTTAGCCAGCGAAGACCAGATAACGAGAATAATAACCACAATGGCCACTGCATAAAGCAGTGCCCTGGCCCTCAGGGGTTGCTGCTCAATATAGGCTTTGTGGGCGTCCTGCTGCCAGTCGTAGGGGGCATTGACAACCTCCTTCATCCACGGCGAAAACAACCAATCGACCACTCGCCGGCCCGATCCCGGCTTCGATGGCTCGATGTCCTGCGCCAATGCGTTCACGACATCTATCTCGCTCTGATCATTCTGGCCCGGCTTAGCGGGTGCATTTGTCATTGCACTTTACCTATCTTGCCCTGTTGTAGCGCCTGCACAACGGTATCGCGCGGACCATCAGCTACCAGCTTGCCGTTATCGATCACCAGTATTCTGTCCACCATTTCCAATAGGGAGTTGCGGTGTGTAACAACCAGCATTGTTCTGCCGTGAACGTATTCGGCAAGCTGCCGCTTTACCGCCATCTCGGTTGAGTGATCCATGGAGCCGGTTGGCTCATCCATCAGCAAAATCGGTGGTTCATGAATCAGTGCCCGGGCCAGTGCCACAGATTTGCGCTGGCCGCCGGACAGGTTATCGCCTCGCTCCCCCACTAACATATCAAAGCCCTGGGGGTGGCGGTTAATAAACTCGCCCAAATTTGCGATTTCCGCTGCGCGCACCAGGGCGGCATCGCTGACATCGGAATTGGAGAGCGTTAGGTTATCTCTCAGGCTGCCATAAAACAAAGTGACGTCCTGTGGCACATAGCCAACGCGTGAGCGAAACTCACTGGGGTCCAACTGTCGCAAATCAATGCCATCAATCATAATTGAACCGCTGGTGGGCTGAAACAGGCCCATAGCCAATTTCTGCAAGGTAGACTTACCAGAACCCACACGCCCTAGAATTGCTACCTTTTCCCCGGGTTTAATCTTAAAAGACACATCGTTGAGGGATTCCATCTCCGCGCCGGGATAGGCAAATGAAACATTCTTGAATTCAATTTCACCTTTGAACATTTCCCGGGAGAGGAACTGCGCACCCTCGGGCCGCTCCAGTGGTTTGGCCATGACTTCATCTAGCGATTTCAGGGCAATTGCAGCATTGTGATAGGAGGTGATAAGTCCGGCCAACTGGCCAAAGGGGGCCATAATCCGCGAAGAAAGCATGCTACAGGCAATCAGCCCACCCATACTGAGCTCGCCGGCGGTAATCAGGTAAACACCGGTAATGATGACAAATACCGACACCATCTGCTGACTCCAGAGCGTCACATTGATAGCGGAATTGGACAGCAGGCGCAGCTGAATACCCACGTGGGCGAGGAAGGATGTTGAGTCCTCCCACTTTCGCTGCATGCGGTTCTCGGCACCCATGGCTTTGATAGTATCCAGGCCCACCAGAGTCTCGATTAAGGTTGAATTGCGCATGGCGCCGGCGCGGTAGGTGGTCTCGGACAGCTCCTTTAACTTGCCCTGAACCGCGAAGGCGTAGCCCAGCGTAATGCACAGGCCTATGCATAAGGGAATCAGTACCGGCCAGCCTATCCAGGCAATAACCGCGAGGAAGATAATGGCGAAGGGCACATCGATAATGGTTGTAACCGAGGCCGAGGTTATAAAATCTCGCACCGTTTCAAAGGAACGCAAGTTAACCGCGTAGGAACCCACCGAGACAGGCCGGTGCTCAAGCCGAATGCCCAGCACCCGCTCCATAATTAGGGCCGACAGCTTAACATCTACACGCCGACTGGCTAGGTCCAGGAAATAACCCCGCATGGTTCTAAGGCTGATATCGGCGATCAGGATAATAGCCACACCGGCGGCCAACATCCACAGGGTTTCCACTGCGTGGTTTGGCACCACCCGGTCATACACATTCATGGTAAACAGTGGCAGGGCCAAGGCGAAGACATTGATAAAAAATGCGGCCAGCAGCACGTCCCGATAAATGGGGGCATTGGCTCGCATGGCATCCCAGAACCAGTGCCCGCGCTCTGAGGTGCCGGTACGCGGGGCGCGCTTGTCGAAGCGGAACCGGGGGCGACAGACAATTGCCGAACCCGTATCCCTGGCCATAAATTCTTTGGCGGAAATCTCAACCGTTGTTTCATTCAGGTCCGGATACACGACAGTTGCAATCTCGCCGGATTCATCCCACCCCATCAGTAAGCAGGCGCGCTGCCCCTCCTGCATGATAACCGCCGGCAGCAGGGCCGGCTCGATCTGGTCGGCGGGCTTGTAGACGATACGGCTTACCATGCCAACACGGCTCGCTGCGCGCCCGAACAAGCCGGGCGTAAGATTGCCCCCCTCCAGCGGCAAGCCACCTGTAACCGCCTGTGCGGTAGAGGCGTTGCCGTGAAAGCGGCTCAGCGCCAGCAGGCACTGCAGCAATGAATCGTCAGCTGGACTTATCATGGGTGTGTTTCTGGCCTTTCTCTATATAATTGACTGGACAACTCAAGCCTAAGCTCCTGAATCTAATACTTTTTCCCCGAATGGGAGGATAAGCCACATACACTGAAATTACCATTGATAGAATAGGATATTGGTAACAATTTTATCCACATAAAGGTCATTGGGGCTGTGATTGAACACTTGATTTGTCCTTTTGTGACTGGAATCACAAAATTTGCAGCCCCGGTGGGAAAATTCACCAATCGCGGTAGTATAGCCATCGAGCGGTGCCAGATTAGGCTATAATTATCCACGAGCACAGATACATCAGGAATTTCGGTAATGCCAAACAATAAGTCGACCTTCGAATCACACGACCTTACGCCGGGCCTGAGCATGGAAGTTGAGAAGGACGAGGACGCTACAGAAGAGTCCAAATATACTGGTAAGGAGCGCCGCAAGGAGAATCGTCGGGAAAACAAGGACCGGAGAAATGAAGTGCGTTTCGAGATAAACAAGGACGATAGGCGTGAAAACAACGGCCGCCGCAGCGACGATAACGCCCCGACGTTCTGGTGAGCACGAGGGCTACACACTAAGGTGTAAAAGTTAGTCCTGCCCTTCCTCGTCTTGGTGCCTCGGAACCAGATCTCAAACCCACATCACGGCGGCGAAGTTCGAAGTGATGATTCTGGTCGACACCTCAGTTTGGCTTGCTGGCGGGGCTCGCGACATATCCTTTGAACACTAAACTTTTAAGCTACCTAGAGCCCGGTAGAAGTCTTCGCTTTTGCAAACGCCTGCAGGGCGAACTCTATGTCGTCACAACTTAAAGCCGCGGACATCTGGGTGCGGATTCGGGCCTTGCCTTTCGGCACCACCGGAAATGAAAATGCGACCACGTAGACGCCCTCCTGCAACATGGCATTGGCAAACTTTGCCGCAAGGCTCGCGTCGTGCAACATAACCGGCACGATAGGGTGCTCTCCGGGCAATAGATCAAAACCGAGGCGCTGTAAGCCCTCCCTGAACATCGCCGTGTTACTGGCTAATTTGTCCCGCAGATCATTTGAGCTGGAAATTAATTCAAGGGCCTTCAAAGCACCCGCCACAACCGGAGGGGCCACTGTATTGGAAAAAAGGTAGGGCCGGGAACGCTGCCGCAACAAGGCCACCACTTCACGACTGGCGGCCGTATAGCCTCCGCTCGCGCCGCCCAGGGCTTTGCCCAGGGTGCCGGTCGTAATATCAACCCGGTCCATGCAGCCGCGCAATTCGTGGGTGCCGCGCCCGCCAGCACCCACAAAACCGGTGGCGTGGGCGTCGTCGAAATGCACCAGAGCGTTGTACTTCTCCGCCAGGTCGCATACCTCATCCAGGCGTGCAATATAACCGTCCATGGAAAACACACCGTCGGTGGTAATCAACTTGAAGCGCGCACCCGCCTTGTCGGCCGCAATCAGCTGTTGTTCCAGGTCGGCCATGTCGTTGTTCTTGTAGCGATAGCGCTTCGCTTTTGACAGGCGTACGCCGTCGATGATGCTGGCGTGGTTCAACTCGTCGGAAATAATGGCATCATCAGCGCCCAACAAGGTTTCAAACAAACCACCGTTGGCATCGAAGCAGGAGGGATAGAGAATGGTATCTTGTGTCCCAAGAAACTCGCTGAGCTTATCTTCGAGTTGTTTATGCAGTGTTTGTGTGCCGCAAATAAAGCGCACCGAGGCCATGCCATAGCCCCAGTCTTTCAAGCCCTGGGCCGCCGCCGCATTGACTTCCGGGTGCTGGGCCAGACCGAGATAGTTATTGGCACAGAGATTGAGAACCTCCCCGCCCGTACTGACCCCTACATGCGCGCCCTGGGGCGTTGTGATCTGGCGTTCATGCTTGAACAGGCCAGCTGATTCGATACTCGCCAACTCACCGGCGATAAACTCCTGAAAGCGTTCGTTCATGGGTTTATTCCTGCCCCTTCTCTACTGCATAAAGGCTTCACTAATCAGACCAGGTGAGGATAACTTTACTCGCCTCGCCGCTATTCATCACATCAAAACCCCGCTGAAAATCCGTGTAGTCCAGACGGTGTGTTATGACGGGTGAGATATCCAGGCCCGAGTCGATCATCACCGACATTTTGTACCAGGTTTCGTACATCTCCCGGCCGTATATACCCTTGAGGGTCAGCATATTGAAGATGACTTTATTCCAGTCTATGGCCGTGTTTTCGCTGGGAATACCGAGGATAGCGACTTTACCGCCATGACACATATTGTTCAGTAAATCATTAAACGCCTGGGCGTTGCCCGACATTTCCAGACCCACATCAAAGCCTTCGGACATTCCCAGCTCTTTCTGCACATCGGTCAAATTCTCTCGTGTGGGATTCACCGTACGCGTTGCGCCCAATGTGGCAGCCAGTTCAAGGCGAGAGTCAATCACATCGGTAATCACCACGTGCCGCGCGCCGGCATGTTTACACACAGCGGCGGCCATTGCACCGATAGGCCCGGCCCCGGTGATCAGAACGTCTTCACCCAGCAGGTCATACTGCAATGCTGTGTGTACCGCATTGCCCAGAGGGTCGAACAGAGATGCGACATCCAGGTCTATTCCGTCTGTGTGCTCCCACACATTCGACATGGGTAGCACCAGATACTCCGCAAAAGCGCCCGGCCGGTCCACACCAATACCACTGGTTTGCGAGCACAGGTGACGTCGCCCCGCCATACAGTTACGACAGCGACCACAGACCACATGGCCCTCGCCCGAAACAATTTGTCCGGAGTGAAAGTCGATAACATTAGCGCCCACTTCGACAATCTCACCGACAAACTCGTGACCCACAACCATCGGTACGGGGATTGTCTTCTGTGCCCAGGCATCCCAGTTGTAGATGTGCATGTCTGTGCCGCAGATTGCGGTGCGCTTTACTTTGATCAGGACATCATTGATGCCCACTTCCGGCAGCGGCACATCCTCCAGCCACAGGCCCTCACGCGCTTCTTTTTTTATCAATGCTTTCATGGCTTTAGTCACTTTAGCTACTGCGCTTAGTCGGCAATACCGACATCTTGCGTCCAGCCGAACCGGTCCTCTTTGCTACCGTACTGAATACCGGTCAGTTCATCATACAAACGTTTGGCAACCGTACCGGCCTGATTGTCATTAATGACATACTCCTCACCCTTGAAGGCCAGCTTTCCCACAGGGGAAATAACCGCCGCGGTACCACAACCGAAGGCCTCAGTAATTTTTCCGGATTTTATGTCGCTCAATATTTCGTTGACATCCAGAAGCTCTTCGGAGACTTCATAGCCCAGCGTCGGCGCGAGCTTCAATACAGAGTCGCGTGTGATTCCAGCCAGGATACTGCCACTGAGTTTTGGTGTGACGATATGAGAACCCTCATAGACAAAGCAGATGTTCATGGCACCCACTTCCTCCACGTATTTGCCATGGATGGCGTCCAACCACAGCACCTGAGTATAGCCGAGCTTTGCCACCTTCTCGCTCATGTAGAGGCTGGCAACATAATTGCCTCCCGTTTTGGCCTCGCCAATTCCACCGATAACCGCCCGGCGAATGGAATCGGAAATGTATACCGATACGGGATTGAAGCCCCCTTTAAAATAGGGGCCAACAGGTCCGGTAATAATAAAATGTAGATACTCAGCACTGGCACCCAGCCCCAACTTGGCACTGGTGGCAATCATGGCAGGGCGAATATATAAAGAGGAACCCGTTTCCTCAGGCACCCACCTTTTGTCCAGGCTAATAAGAGACTTCAAAGCCTGAAGGTGGAATGCGGGGTCGACCTCGGGCATCACAACCCGAACAGCTGACTCATTAAAACGCCTCAGGTTCTCCTCGGGTCGAAACAGGTTGACGCCTCCGTCGGGCCTTTTGTACGCCTTCAGGCCCTCGAAGACTTCCTGGCCGTAGTGAAGCACTGCCGCGGCGGGATGAATGGAAAAGTGCTCCAGCTTCTTTATTGCCGCATCGCCCCAGCCATTGCCCTGCGTGTAGGATTGCACGAACATATGATCGGAAAAATACGCGCCAAAACCCGGATTTGATGGAATGTTACCCTGCTCCTGGGCAGGCACCGGTTTGATTGTAATTGCTTGTGTCACTTCGACTTCCCTTCACCTTGCTCGTAGTTTATTGCCGCGCCCATTTCGCAGCCAAATTCGTGGGCAAGTATCCTAACATAGGCCTTTAGGGGATAGACCACTCACCTGTGGTATTACTGTAGCAATATCCCACCCTCTGAATTCAGTGCTCGCCAATATGCAACATAACCTTCCCTGTGCGCCCCGACTGTGTAGCGGCTGTCACTGCCTCAACCACCTGATCGAGCCTATAGGTCTCAGTGATTTCTGTGGCGAATACACCCTGGATGGTCAGCCGCTTCACCTGCCTGATAATACCCAGTAATTTAAGTGGTGACTGCCCCGCCATCCAGTTGGGCAATAAAAACCCCGAAATCTGGGCTACCGGCATCATCAGGTCTCGAACTGCTACCTGTATCGGGCTGTTGGCCAGGGTGCCATAGAGCACCAGCTTGCCATTCATTCCCAGGCAGCGAACGACCTGAGCGCTGAGCTCACCTCCTACACAATCCATGGCATAGCCTGCACCTTTGCCGCCGGTTACCTTGAAAACCTCAGCAATAAGGTCCTGGTGGTCCGTTTCCACCACCGCATCGGCTCCCAGCTGGCGCAGCTCTTCGCTATTGCTGCCTGAGCGGACGACGCAGATTGTCTTGAAGCCGTAGATTTTACCCATGCGAACAATGCTTTTCCCCAGCGCCGAACCGGCAGCAGTTACCATCAACCAGCCACCGCGGGGAACACGCAGCACCTCACGGGTCAGCACGTAGGCCGTTATCGGATTGACGAAGAACATGGCGCCCTGCTCATCGGATATTTCATCGGGAAGGGCAACGGCCTTTTTGGCATCAACTACAGTATATTCCTGCCATGTGCCGTTGGGAGGGCCACCGGCAATGGCAACCCGTTTCCCTCGCAGACGACGTGCCAGAAAACCCGAGCCAACCGCATCGACAATGCCAACCCCTTCTCCACCCAGCGAATAAGGTGGTTGCGGGCAGGCAATACCGTGTGCAGGGTCATAGAACATTGTTCCATCACCGCCCGCACCCTGGTTCCAGAGAATGCGCTGCAGCGCCTCATGATAGGTGCCGTGTACAAAATTGAGATCCGAGGGGTTCACCGGACTCATCAGCATACGCACACGCACCTGACCCTGGCCGGGTTCCATAATGGGCACATCGGCAATGTGAATGTCGTTGATATTCTGCGTAAATTCTTTAAGGCGAGCCGATTTCATAAGCATCCTGTAAGGTTTAAAGTTTAACTATTCTTCCTCGTCTTCGGCGTGCAGAACGGAGCCAACCGGTGTCGTCGCGGCCTGCAGGGTTGCCTCTGTCTTGTATTCTGCCGGCAGCGCGGGAATCGTCAATACCCGCCAGATACTGATGACCGCCATGAGTAGTAATCCAGCGGCCAGTGACAAAAAGAAGCTCTGCAAACCCCAAGTTTGCATCCAGAATGCCACAGAGATCGGGCCGGTTACCGAGGTCAGTCCACCAATCAAAATAATAGTACCACTGGCGGGCACACTTTCATGAGGCCGCAGGTGATCGTGAGTAAGCGCTACTACCAGGGGATAGAGGGATAAACTGAAACCACCAAATACAAATGCCAGTACGTACAAGCGGGTGGAGGCAATCAATTCCTGGCTGGAAAAAACAGCGACAACAGCCGCGATGATGCTGGCACCTCCCATTACCCAGCGCCTATCCACCATGTCTGATAGCTTGCCTAGCGGCCATTGCAGAATCATACCTCCCCCCATAATCGCCGCCATAAACGACGCCACTTCTCCGACACTCATACCCAGCTTGGCCGCATAGACAGCGCCCATGCCAAATATAACGCTGGCGCACCACTGGGAGAGAACAATACCCATGACTCCCATGGGAGCCCGGCGCCAGATATGGGCGATACTCACCCGTTGGTGCTCCTCTATGGGTGGCGTCGTCAATGCCGTCAACAAGATGGGTACCGCTGCCACACTCACCATCACAGAAATCAGGATGAATAGTTGGAAGCCGGCGGGGTCTGCCAGGTTCAACATAAACTGACCGGCGCAAATACCCATCAGTAGTATGGTCATGTAAATAGCCAGGATCTGGCCGCGAGTTTCGTTGCTGGCCGCCTGGTTAAGCCAGCTTTCCGAGACCACATAAATGCAGGAGAAGGCGAAGCCGGTGAGCAAGCGCATGAAGGCCCAGGTCCAGGGGTCAACGTACAAAGCGTGAATCAAGATCGTTACCGAGGCCACCGCGGACAAGGCGGCGAAAATACGTATATGGCCCACCCGTTGAATCAGGCCGGGCGCCATGATTGAACCCGCCAGGAAGCCAGCAAAATAACAGGACATTAACAGACCGATTAAATTGTCGGGAAAACCCTCCAACTCGGCTCTGTAGCCCAGCAGGCTGCCCTGCACACCCACCGCCAGGCCAATCAGGGACAGCCCCATAAACAAGGGCCAGATATTCATTACCGTTCTTACCGGCATGTCATTTCATCTGTGAGAGTCATATTCTCAACCTTAAGATGGGGCGTGGCGCGGGTAGCTTACTGTACAGGGGTGGCTTCATAAATTTTCATCTCCGGGTCGCCTGCCAACAGCGCTGTAAGCTCAGCCACAAACCGCCCGGACTCAGGCACCTGAAAATGAACCTGGAGGGCAGCCATATCTTCCCATTCCTCATAGAAAATCAGGGAATGAGGGGTTTCCACATCACTTTGCACGCTGTGATGTAAACACCCTGGCTCATTTCTTGAGCGGTGTACATGCTCCAGAGCGAGGCGTAGAGCATCGTCGAAATGCTCTGCTTTAGCGTTTGCTCGGCCCCAAACTATAATCATAAAACCTCCTGCTCGTTCGCTCTCAATTATAAATCAGCGAGTCCAGCACGCCAGAGCCACTGTGTATACCCCCCTCAGTAACAGTGGGTGGCTTTGAACGTATAAGATAACCCAGATAGGCGGGATCGGTCTCGTCTGCCTGCAACAGAGGCCTACCTGCCAGATGAGCAGTAAACAGCCCCAGCTCACTGACCAGCCCCTCTACTCTCTCTGCCACTCCATTCCGAATTATTACTGTGGGGGTCTTTCGGGCAACAGGGCGCAGCCTGCGCATCAGGGTCCAGGCCGCATAGTCGTCCCCTGACAAGAGTTCGAGTTGCGCCACAATTTGCTCGTCAAACAGGCAGTGGCCACCACCTTCACCCTGGTTCTTCAGTACCCAGTTGGCAGCTTGCCCTTCTTGTCTCAGGAAATCCGCTGTACCAGTATCTATCGAGCGCATTTCTGCCAGTATGGCTTTTAGCGACTGCACCTTTGAAGCGCTCATTTTATATTTCTCCAGTGTTTTTGCAGATGCCTCGGACAAATACTGCTGTGTACGTTTGCTGGTAGCCAACTGCTGGGCTACCGTGGCATTGACCGCAACCCGATGGCGCTCAATGAAAATACGGGTTTCTCGCAGCGCATCGCAACAGCGCCGTGTATCCAGATCGGTAGCGATATAATCACAATACTGATACCCAGCACGCAGGTAAACCACATCGATCGCCCCACCGTTCTTCAACATCAGCCTTTCGTTAGGACCGCTGGACAACTGTGCGTGCAGCTCCCTGAAGGTGCGCCTGAAGGTCCGTACACCTCGCTCCCGCAATGCCCGCTCCAGCAGGTACTGGTCAAAGACATTGTCCTCGTTTTCCTGGATCACCATCACGAATGTGGGCGCGCCCTCATCCCCAGCCTCGCTGCGAATTGCCCTGGCCGCGGCAACAATGGCCTCTGAAAGCCTTGCAATGGCATTATTCGGGACGAGTTGGCCGGTCGCAGCCGAGCTGAAACGGCTAAATTCCGCAGGCCATTGCTGTCTTATGTATTGGTGTAAATGGTGCGCTTGCTCGCCAAAGGGAGCCATGCCCGCTGCAATACTGTTGCACTCCACCAGACGCGGCCCCATGCTTTCGTCGAGCATGAAATCACTGCGCTGTATCAATAAAGGCACCCTGGGTAAGCTCTGGTCAGCGTGAAGCTCTTCATGAATCGATAACAACTCAGCAAAGAATATGTCGCCCCGGACCAAAGGCGAATGCAACTCCTTTATTAAGCCGATATCGTCGCTCATTGCCTGACTTAGCTTTCCCAGCAGAGATGCGCTCTCTTGCAATGAGCGGAAAGTCGCGGCATCAATAGTCGCCGGAGTCAGTGCAAAAGGCACCTGAAATCTTTCTCCTGCAGCATCCGAAAAGGCCAGGTCAAGCGTCAGGGCTTGCTCAACAACATCACTAAGCAGGTG
>JADFVW010000010.1 GCA_015222725.1 Pseudomonadota bacterium
AAAATCTCCACCCTGTCGATTCACCAAATCAAGGAAATCAATCGCAAGATGTCGATTGGTGAAGCCAAGGCAAGACGCGCGAAGAAAGAAATGATCGAGGCCAACCTGCGCCTGGTCATTTCGATCGCGAAGAAATACACCAACCGCGGCCTGCAATTCCTGGACCTTATCCAGGAAGGTAACATCGGCTTGATGAAAGCGGTCGACAAATTTGAATACCGTCGCGGTTACAAGTTCTCCACCTATGCCACCTGGTGGATTCGCCAGGCCATTACCCGCTCAATCGCCGACCAGGCGCGCACCATCCGTATTCCGGTTCACATGATTGAAACCATCAACAAGCTGAACCGTATTTCCCGCCAGATGTTGCAGGAAATGGGCCGGGAGCCGACACCGGAAGAGTTGGGTGAACGAATGGACATGCCGGAAGACAAGGTTCGCAAGGTACTGAAAATCGCCAAAGAGCCTATCTCCATGGAGACCCCTATCGGCGATGACGAAGACTCACATCTGGGCGATTTCATTGAAGACGCCCACATCCACTCACCGGTGGATGCGGCAACCGGCCACGGCCTGCAGGAAGCCACCAAGGACGTTCTCGCCGGCCTTACCGCCCGGGAAGCCAAAGTGTTGCGCATGCGCTTCGGTATCGACATGAACACCGACCACACACTGGAAGAAGTGGGCAAGCAGTTCGACGTAACCCGTGAGCGTATTCGTCAGATCGAAGCCAAGGCACTGCGCAAACTGCGCCACCCTACGCGTTCGGATTTCCTGCGCAGCTTTCTGGACGAGTAAGTTAGTTGATAGTTGCCGCAGGGGCCCGCCTGCGGCAAGTCCCCGCACAACCCTGCCTCGTCTTCGAGGCCCCATGTGGACCTCCCTCTCATGACATCGACCTTGAAGTTAGTTTTTGCCGGCCTGCTAAGCCTCACATTGACCGCCTGCGACACCACACCCCCGCCGGAAAATACGCAAGCGCCTGGCGTTATGGTCACTGCGACCGTTGAATCCCCAGACACTCAAATCAGTGCATTTTTCGCAAAAGTGTACGAGCGCGAAGTGGCACAAAACCCGGAGACGCAAACATCGCTGGGGCTGGACACCAACACGCAGGACGCCTGGTATGACAGATCGGACACGGCGGCGGCAGCAAATATTATCGAGCAGAAAGCCGATCTTGAAGGCCTGAAGACTTTCGACCGCGACGCCCTGAGCCACGACAAACGCCTGAGCTACGATATTTTTGAGTACAAGGTCGAGCAGACCATCAGCGATGCCCAATTTCGGCGCCAGCTCTATGTGGTTGATCAGTTTCGCGGGCAGGTTACCAACAGGGTCAGTCTTTTGTTGAACGCGCACAAAATCGAGAACATAAAAGATGCAGAAGACTATATCGCCCGCATCATTGCTCTCGAGAACGTGTATGGGGAGTACACCGCGAGATTGCAGGACCGTGCCGCCTTCGGCGTAATGACGCCCGCCTTTGCCTACGACGATATGATCAGTGATATCGGCGGACTGGGCACCGGCTACCCCATTGAGGATTCAGAATCCAGACATGCCCTGCTGGACGATTTCACGAACAAAATCGAAAACCTCGACCTCACTGCAGATGCGAAAACCGCCTTACTAGGCCGTGTTGAAGCAGCTATCAGCGGGCCCTTCAAAGCCGGCATCGACAGACTGGTCGCAGAAATCGACCGTCAATCCCGGCTGGTAGATGGCAGCCATGGCGTTTGGGCACTTCCCGATGGAGAGGCCTTTTACAAAGCACAGATCAAGAAGTATTCCACACTGGACCTGAGCGCTGACCAGGTGCACCAAATGGGTCTGGATGACGTGGCGCGCATTCACAAGGAAATGCTAACAATCATGGAAACCCTGGGCTTTAAAGGCAGCCTACAGGACTTCTTCGTCTTTGCGCGCACTGACCCCAGCAACTTTTATTCAAACGACAGCGCCGGTCGCGAGGCATTCCTGGCTGATGCCCGTTCACAAACCGTCGAAATATTTGCCGTTGCTGACCAGTACTTCAACAAATTGCCAAAAGCCGCCCTGGAAGTACGGCAGGTTGAAGCCTGGCGTGAAAACTCTACATCCATCGCCTTTTATGAAGGGCCGTCTAAAGATGGCAGCCGTCCCGGCTACTACTATGCCAACCTGAAAGACATGACGAGCTACCAGAAAAGCGTTGCAACTGCGATTACCTATCACGAGGGCGTTCCCGGTCATCACTTCCAGATTGCACTGGCACAGGAGCTGCAGGGCTTGCCCATGTTCCGCAAATACAGCAGTTATGGCGCCTACACTGAAGGCTGGGCGCTTTATGCAGAGCGTCTCGCCAAAGAGATGGGCTTTTACAAAGACCCCATGAGCGACTTCGGGCGCTTACACGACGAAATCTGGCGCTCTGCCCGCCTGGTCATCGACACGGGCATACACGCCAAGCGTTGGACTCGGGAGCAGGCCATTGACTACTTCCGCCAGAATACACCCCTGTCCGAAGGCGATATGGTCACTGAAGTAGAGCGGTTTTTCGTCTGGCCAGGACAGGCATTGGGCTACAAAATTGGCATGATGAAAATTTTGGAACTACGCGCAAAAGCCGAAGCCGAACTAGGTGATGCCTATGACATTCGCGACTTTCACGGTGTTATCATTGGAAAAGGTGCCATGCCACTGCCGATACTTGAGAGGGAAGTTGAGGCGTATATTGCAGCGAAGCGTAAAAAGTAAGCAAACAATTGCACATGAGCGCTTTGCCTACAGCGCTTTCTTATTTATAATCCCGCCTCCCCTCTTGAGGGCCTGTAGCTCAGTTGGTTAGAGCAATCGACTCATAATCGATTGGCCGTAGGTTCGAGTCCTACCAGGCCCACCATATTCACACCATATTTCTAACCCAAATGACCCACTCCGCCTTGCTAGCGCGGAGCGGCGGGAGCCGGATTAACGGGATATGGTATAACCAGTCTGCTCCAGAACGAATCGGTCTTCGCCCAGGCCTCGCGTATTGAGAACCTGACCCTTGTCGTTAAACTCAAAACGAGAAATGTAGTAGGCCTCGTAAACCATTTCGTTCTGGCTATCGGTGTCTTTCACATGGTGAACGACATACACAATATTGCCTTTGCTGATGACCTCGACGATTTCGCCCTCATCCACAGGCCAGTCCTCGGCATCGCCAGACTCAATATTCTCCAAAACCTCAGGCTTGGAGGCAACCGCAGCAATGACGCCCCTGGAAATTTTCACAGGCCTGGACTTGCCATCACGCCTTATGACAGCCTCGACAGCCTCACCTGGTTTGCCCCTGAACGAGAGCCGTTCGCGGTTTTCTTTTGTCGCGAGCACTCCCCTGACCGAAACAAATATATCACCCTCCTTGAGCACGGCGGAGGCGGGGCTGTCCGGGGTAATATTGGTGATGACCATTGCATCTTCATTTTGGGGGTCATAGCTGAACCCGAAGCCCACATAGCGGCTTTGATGGGCCATTCCATCGGCCGCCATATTCTTTTCGACCATCGCTTTGGTTTCAGCTTTTCCCGTGTGCCCGGCTTTCACCCAGGCCACAGCAGTTGCCTCGTTGGCGCTATAGGATTCGTGATGCTCGGCCAGTACCGGCCCGGACATTGTAACTATCACCGTCAGTAACAGACTTTTATATGTATTGTTCATCGCTGTACTTCTCCATTAATTTATTATCGACCCCTCTTAGAGCCTTGATAAAGTGTAGTAGCAGAACGAAATAGGGCAAGTTGGGCTATCATCTTGGATTATGGCGGCACGGAGGAAGGACAAGCGAAATGCCTCTCCACACAGACCCCAAAATACTGTGCTAAAGTTTAAGGAGGCTTCTCATCAAATTACCAGCACAGCTGAAGAGGTACAACAATGAAACTTATGACCTTTGCCATTTTACCGGTGGTACTTGCCTCCACATTGTTCACATTGCCCGGCAATGCCCAGGTTGCTATGGCGACCAAAGATCAGGTGTCCCGCGTTCTCGCTACACCCCAATTCTCGCCCTATGCCGGGCGCTCCTTCCCGACGAAAGTATTGTTTGGTGATTCTCATTTACACACCGCTGTCTCCGTCGACGCGGGTACTATGAACAGAGTGGGCCAGGAGGATGCGTACCGCTTCGCCCGGGGTGAAGAGGTGATCTCAACCGGGGGCTTGCGCGCGAAACTGTCACGCCCATTGGACTGGCTGGTGATTAGTGATCACGCCGAGATGTACGGGCTGATGCCAAAACTGCTTGCCGGAGACCCGGAAATTCTGGGCACAGAGCAGGGCAAGAAATGGTACAAGGAATTAACAAGCAGCGACAGGGATCGCATTTTCAACACGGCGATGGAAATCGTCGCCTCGCTACAGCGACCCGATCCACCCTTTAAAAGTGACCGCATAGTACGTGATGCCTGGCGTGAATACACAGCACTGGCGGATCGTTACAACGAGCCAGGTCGCTTCTCAGCTATTATCGGTTACGAATACACTACCCGCGGCGGCTTCAACCTGCACCGCAACGTGCTGTTTCGCGGTGATGCCGCTATGGCTAACCGGACCGTGCCTTTCTCCCAGTTTGACAGCCAGAACCCAGAGGACTTATGGCGCGAG
>JADFVW010000075.1 GCA_015222725.1 Pseudomonadota bacterium
AACCCGCTTCACGCTGCCCGACACACATTATTCGGTTGGAACCCCACGCCCTTATAATGTGTGTCGGGCAGCGTGAAGCTCTCTCGATGAAATATTCGGCGTCGTCATTCCACCTTGGTAGTAGCCCTTGCTCGGGTTTTGCCTCTCAAAGGCGTGGGGTTCCAACTGAGAGAGGCAAAACCCGAGCAAGGGCTACGGGATGCTGGACATGTACCATGAGGATTGTCTCACCAGACTCTGCCACCCGCTCGCCAATACAGGTATACTGCTGTTTTGCACCATCAAAGTTACGAGGAAGCATCAGTGGAAGTCACCAATATCGAAATTATAGGCGGGGTAGTACTGCTCCTGCTGGGCTTGGGCATCGGTCTGTTACTGGGGCGCCGATCATCGCCCCAGAGCCAGAAAAACCGTGATGTAGAGCGCAAGCTGGACCAGGTCTTGCAAGACAAAAAAGCCTACGAAGACGAAGTTGTAGACCACTTTACCGACACCGCCAAGCTGCTTAATTCGCTCACCGAGAGCTATCGCGAAGTGCACAATCACCTGGCGAAGGGCGCGGCTGAGTTGTGCCAGGGCCAGGGACCGGTCGTAATGGGCGCCCTGGAGGGCGGACGCGATGCCGCTGAAATTCCCGCACATCTGGCAAATATCCAGCAACCGCTGGACTATGCCCCAAAAACCTCCCCGGACGAGACGGGCATGCTCAACGAGTCTTTCGGGCTTGAGCGCGAAGAATCAGCGCAGCCCACCGAGGAGGCAGAGAAGGTTTAGCGCCTCCTGGGCGCGCCCTCACACCGGGTTATCTATGTCGATAAAGCGGTGTTTCAGATCAAACTTATCCGCCAGATGGGCACCCAATGCCTGCACACCGTAACGCTCAGTCGCGTGGTGCCCCGCTGCGAGAAAATGTATTCCCTCCTCCCGGGCTGTGTGCACAGTCTGCTCTGACACCTCACCGGTGACATACAGGTCAGCGCCGGCGGCGATGGCGGCGTCTATGTAACCCTGTGCTGCCCCGGTACACCAGGCGATGCGCTGTACTGGCTTTTCCACCCCCGCGCCAATGTAAAGTGGCTCGCGCCCAGTCTCTCGCGACAAACTCGCACGGATGTCATCAACGCTGAGGGGCCGGGGCAGTGAACCGATACAAACCAGACCCTCTCCGGCCCCGGACGCAAGCGGCTCTATCGTCGTAACGCCCAGTAAACGCCCAAAGCAGGCGTTATTCCCAAGTTCGGGATGTGCATCCAGGGGAAGGTGGTAGGCCAGCAGATTGATGTCGTTAGCCAGCAGCGCCGCCAGTCGACGGCGCTTCATGCCTACCACTTCGGGTGCCTCACCTTTCCAGAAATAGCCGTGGTGAACCAGAATAGCGTCCGCACCCCAGGCTATAGCCTGATCAAGAAGCGCCTGGTTGGCGGTGACACCCGTTGCAATTCTGGATATTCTTCCCGTCCCCTCAACCTGCAAGCCGTTGGGGCAATAATCCTGGAATTGGCCGGGCTGTAGGCATTCATCCAGGTAGTCCACTAATTCAATCAGGGCAATTGTCATGTTGGATATCCACATTTACTGATTAATAGATCTGGCATCATATACAATGCAGCCACCAACAATAAATGTGTAGCCCATGAAAAAGCTATTGAAATTTATCACCTGGCCCACTATTGCCGGCCTGCTGGCTGCGGTGCTGATACTGGACCGCCTACTGCTACCCCAGGGTGCAGGTTTGCAAGACAAGAATATAGAGACCTCCAGTTACGCCCCGGCGGTACGCATAGCCTCCCCTTCCGTAGTAAATATCTACACCGCAAAGCTGGTCACTACCAGTAATAACCCACTGCTCAATGATCGGATTATTCGCAGCTACCCCAGCGCGCCGAACCAGCGCCAGCGCGTAGAGCGCTCCCTTGGCTCAGGTGTCATCATGTCGGATGAAGGCTATATTCTCACCAATAATCACCTGATCACCGATGCCGACGCCATACAGGTGCTGCTGCAGGACGGCCGCTCGGCCCGGGCCGTTGTAGTGGGCACAGACCAGGCCACAGATCTGGCCGTACTAAAGATTCAACTCCCCAAGCTACAGGCCATCAAGCCCGGCCACCCCAATAGCGCCCGGGTGGGCGACATCGTACTCGCCATCGGTAACCCCCTGGGCTTTGGCCACACCGTCACCCAGGGAATAGTGTCCGCCCTTGGTCGATATGGGCTGCAGGCCAATACCTACGAAAATTACATCCAGACCGATGCCACCATTCACCAGGGAAACTCCGGGGGCGCCCTGATAGACACCAAGGGCCGCCTGCTGGGCATTAACACCCTGACATTCACACCCGGCGCACAGCCCTCAAGCGGCCTGTCCGCCAGCGGCACCAGCCTTGCCATCCCCGTAGACATCGCCCTGTTTGTAATGCAGGACCTGATCGACTACGGCGAGGTAATACGCGGCTGGCTGGGAGTAAGAGTCAACCCCGTGCAAAAGGCAGACGGCAGCAATCCGCAGGACCAGGCCCTGATTGTGGTCGCTGTCACCGAGGGAAGCCCGGCCCACAAGGCCGGCATTGAGGTGGGAGACATCATCACTCATATCGACAATGAAGTGGTGCGCGATGGCAGACTGACCATGCACCGAATCGCCCTGCTGCGTCCAGGGGACAGTATCGCGGTAACCGTGCAGCGAAATCAGCAGAGTTTTGATTTACAGGCCGTGGTGGGGACTTTACAGCAATCGCGGGTGAACTAGCGCCGGCGCCGAAGAGGGGTAGGTTTTTTTGGGAGGTTCCCGTAAAGGTCGCGCCCAGGTATTCCTTTGTGGGACACGTAAAAGACGCATCCATGCGGACTCGCCTCGGCCATCCGTGGCCTCAGACGGTCCCGCAAAGGAATACCTGGCCCCAACCTTTACTCAATCTGGGCCAAAAATTCTAGTCCTCTTTGGCTCCGGGCTTTACTTGCCGCTACGCTATAAATTCTATTCTTCTTCGGTGCCAGTGCCTCGCAGCCGCATTTCCGCACTTCGCGCGTGTGCCGTCAATGACTCTCCTCGGGCCAACACCGAGGCCACCTTACCTAACTCCTGCACGCCCTGCTCACTGCACATGATCAACGAACTGCGTTTCTGGAAGTCGTATACGCCAAGGGGCGAAGAAAATCGCGCGGTTCCCGAGGTGGGGAGCACGTGGTTGGGCCCTGCACAGTAATCACCTAGCGCCTCGGCTGTGTAGGCGCCCATGAAGATGGCGCCGGCATGCTCTACCAGGGGCAGCAAGGCTTCAGGGTCTGCTACAGACAACTCCAGGTGTTCGGGCGCTAATTGGTTGCTGATTGCCACTGCTTCAGCGAGATCACGGGTTTTTATCATCGCACCGCGGCTTTCAAGGGAGACGCGGATAATATCGGCACGTTCCATGCCAGGCAGCAAGCGCTCGATGCTGGCCTGAACCTTGTCCAGGTAGGTGGAATCGGGACACAGCAGTATTGCCTGGGCGTTTTCATCGTGTTCGGCCTGGGAAAACATATCCATGGCCACCCAGTCCGGGTCGGTGTAGCCATCGCAGATAATCAGAATTTCAGAGGGGCCGGCAATCATATCTATGCCCACTTTTCCGAACACCTGCCGTTTCGCCGTGGCCACATAAATATTACCCGGCCCAACGATTTTATCGACGGCGGGTATTGTCTCGGTGCCATAGGCCAGGGCTGCTATTGCCTGGGCTCCGCCTATGGTGAATACCCGGTCCACCCCTGCAATTTCTGCAGCGGCCAGAACCATATCATTCATCACGCCGTCCGGGGTCGGAACCACCATGATGACGTCTTCCACCCCCGCCACCTTGGCCGGCAGTGCATTCATCAAAACCGAGGAGGGATAACTGGCCTTGCCCCCGGGCACATATATCCCGGCGCGCTTGATCGCGCTGATCTTTTGCCCCAACAAATTACCGCTAGTGTCCCGGTACTGCCAGCTCTCCTGCTTTTGCTTCTCATGGAAGCTGCGCACCCGCTGTGCAGCGCTTTCCAGAGCCTCGCGCTGCTCCCTCCCAATGGCGATCAGTGCCTCTTCCAGCCGTTCCCTGGGGACTTGCATCTGGCTTGCCGAATTCAAGGTCAGGCGATCAAATTCAGCGGTGAACTCAAGCACGGCCTCATCGCCCCGTGTGACCACGGCGGCAATAATCATCGCAACAGCCTCGGACACATCGTGGTCCAACTGAACTGCACCAGCGGTGAGGTTTTTCAGTTGTGCAGAAAATTCTGCATTTGTGGTATCTAAATGTTGCATTGCCTCTCCCGGCTGCTAGCGCCCCTGGGCAACCTCGGAAAGCCTCTCGATCACGCCGTGGATAATGCTATAGCGAGAGCGCATGGCCGCTTTGTTGACGATGAGGCGGGAGCTGATACTGGCTATCTCCTCCAGTGGCTCCATACCATTAGCTCGCAGGGTGTTACCCGTGTCTACGATATCGACGATCAAATCCGCCAGGTTCATCAGCGGCGCCAACTCCATGGCGCCATAGAGTTTGATCACGTCGGCGTGTACCCCCTGCTCAGCAAAGTAGCGCCGGGTGATGTTGGCGAACTTGGACGCTACCCTGATGCGTGCGCCTCCGCCCTGCCAGCCCACAGGCCCAGCCGTCATCAGGCGGCAACGGGCAATACCCAGGTCCAGCGGCTCATACAGGCCCTCTGCCCCGTGTTCCAGCAAAACGTCTTTACCGACCACACCAATATCAGCCGCCCCGTGGCGCACATAGGTAGGCACGTCGGTGCCTCGAATGATGATCATTCGAATATCCGGCCGATTTGTCTCAAAAATCAACTTTCGACTACTGAAGACATCCTCAAGCGGCTCTATCCCCGCCTGGGCAAGCAGGGGGAGCGTCTCCTTGAGAATACGCCCCTTGGTGAGCGCAATCGTGAGTGGTGTATTCATTGCAGGCTACTCCGTAATCGGCATTCAGTCGGGCAGGCGCCGAATATCGGCACCCAGCAGGAGCAGCTTTTCCTCGATCGTCTCATAGCCGCGGTCGATATGGTATATACGGTGAATATGCGTTTCACCCTGGGCTACCAGGCCGGCAATCACCAGGCTGGCCGAGGCCCGTAAATCGGATGCCATAACGGGGGCGCCCTGAATGTGCTCCTGACCGACGATAATCGCTGTATTGCCTTCAATGCTGATATTGGCACCCATACGATTCATTTCGTGCGTCTGGATCAGGCGGTTTTCAAATATAGTCTCTGTCACCAGGGAAGTGCCATCGGCGATGGCATTCATAGCGGTAAACTGGGCCTGCATATCCGTGGGAAAGCCTGGGTAGGGAGAGGTTTTCAGACTGACAGCCACGGGGCGACGCCCTTCCATGTCGAGTTCAATCCAGTCCGCACCGGAGGTGATAATTGCCCCGGCCTCCTGTAACTTTTGCAACACCGCCTCGAGGTATTGCGGACAGGCATCCCTGAGCTTGATTTTGCCCCGGGTCGCCGCAGCGGCAACCAGGTATGTGCCCGCTTCAATCCGGTCCGGCATTACATCGTAGGTACAACTGTGCAAGCGCTCTACGCCATCGATAATAATGGTATCCGTGCCATGACCGGTAATCTTCGCGCCCATGGCGATCAGAAACTGGGCGAGATCAACCACTTCGGGTTCCCGCGCCGCGTTTTCGATGATGGTCTGGCCATCGGCCAGAGTAGCGGCCATCAGAATGTTCTCTGTACCACCGACAGTAACGATTTCCATCAGAATTCTGGCGCCCTTCAGGCGACCCTCAACCGATGCGTTGATGTAACCGCCTTCAACATGAATAGTGGCACCCATTGCCTCCAGCCCCCGCAGGTGCAAATCCACCGGCCGACTTCCGATGGCGCAACCACCGGGGAAGGATACGTGCGCCTTGCCAAAGCGCGCCAGCATAGGCCCCAGTACCAGGATCGACGCGCGCATGGTTTTCACCAACTCATAGGGCGCTGCGAATTCGGTGATGCTGTTGGCATTTACTTCAATGCTCAGCTTCTCATCAACAGTAAGCTCAACACCCATGCAACCGAGCAGTTCGATCATTGTTGTAACGTCGTGCAGGTGGGGGACGTTTCTTATCGTCACGGGCTCATCTGGCAGCAGGGTAGCTGCCAGAATTGGCAGGGCCGCATTTTTAGCGCCGGAGATTCGCAACTCTCCGTTCAGTACCCTGCCACCTTGTATAACTAGTTTATCCACAATATCTCCAAATGACCGCTACGAAGAGCGCCATTCATCAGGTGTGCAAGTGCGTATGTTTACCGCGTGGATGCTGCCGTCAGCTAGCTGTTCACTGATGGCGCCATAGACCAATTGCTGCCTTTGAACCGGGCGCAGACCGGAAAACACCTCACCCACAACGGTGATATCGTAGCTACTCCCCTCTCCCTGCACCGTCACTTCACACCCTTTCATGTGGCTCTCCACCAGGGCTTTCACTTGCGCCGCATCCACGTCTTACACTCCTCTCGCTGAACTCGCCCCCAAACCAGGAGCGAAAGGGCGGCATTTTAGGAGAAAATGATGCCTATTAACAGCCGGATGTAGCCTGGATCAGCTATTAGTCTCAACTATCTGATTTGGAGCCAGACCAATTGTCAATAACGACATCCAGATCGCCATCGTATTTTCGCGCAGAAGCCTGAAACTGGTTTTTATATATTTCACCCAGGTTAACGCTCTCGATGATGATATTGCGAAGCTTCCACTGCTTCTGCTTATCCAGGCCCATCTGGTACATCAGAACATAGGGCTGGGACTCCTCGCTATAAATAAGTTGGTGCACGGACACGCGGGACTGCTTGCTGTCCGCGTCCAAGGGCTCGCTCACTTCTATCCTGGAGCCACTGAAGGCCAACAGGCCTTTGCTGTATGTGGCCACAAGGCCTGTACGCATCACCTCGGTAAAACGCTCCAATTGGCCCCGCAGTTGTGCGCGCGCCGCCTCATCCAAAGACCGGTAGCGATCACCGCTGGCGTAAGGGCCCATAACACTGCGGGCAAATCCCCTGTAGTCGATTACCGGCTCCAGAATCTCATCTACCGCCTGGAAATACCGGTCCGGGTCGTCCTGGGCATAGCCGCGAGCCTCCTCAACAACGGCCATAACCTGCGTGGTTGCCTTGCGCACGACGTCGTGTGCAGAGGGTCTAGCCGCGGCTTGAGACTGGGAAAATGCGGAAAGGCTCAGTAGCCAAAAACCCATTACCGCAGCAAACTTCCACTCACCAGTTGCGCCTAAACGCACCAATACCGACATTCCAAACTCCTTAAACCTTAAATTCTAGTATCCAGACCTGCTCTGCCCTGTATAATCCGGGCTTTGCAGGCGGTAGGCTTATTTCTTTGACAAACTGTTTCCCACTGCCTATGACAACTGCAACGCATGCCCAGTTCCAACACTACTGCGCGATGCACACTGTAACAGGAATACTGCGTATATGCTGATAGCCGCAGCCGCCATCTTGGCCGGCTTCATAATCCTTATTTGGAGTGCCGACCTGTTCGTCTCCGGTGCGGCATCTATCGCGGAGAACATGGGTATGTCGCCCATTGTTATCGGTCTAACGATCGTCTCCCTGGGTACCTCTGCACCTGAAGTGGTGGTTTCGATCATCGCTGCCACGTCTGATGCCGGCGACCTGGCGGTCGGCAATGCGATTGGCTCGAACATAGCCAATACGGGACTGGTTCTGGGCATCACCCTGTTAATTGTTCCCATGTGTGTGCACCACCGCTGCATGAAGCAGGAGGTTCCCGCTTTATTGGTGGTGACCTTGGGGGTCGGCTTACTGTTACTGGACGGAGTAATCTCAAAGCTTGACGGCGTCCTGATGATGGGTGCACTGTTCCTGATTTTGTTCCAGATGGTGCGCAGCCAGGCCGGTGACACCTCGCTACTCGAAGAAGCCGAGGAAGAACCCCTACAGCACTTGAACCCAATGCGCGCGTGGCTTACTTTCGCTATTGGACTGGCACTACTCATTGCCAGTTCCCGCCTGCTGGTTTGGGGGGCGATCAGCATCGCCGAACAGTGGGGCGTCCCGGAACTGATTATTGGGCTGACCATCGTGGCGATCGGAACCAGTCTTCCAGAGTTGGCGGCCACCGTGGCCAGTGCCCTGCGGGGGCACACGGAAATTGCTCTGGGCAATATTATCGGTTCCAACCTGTTTAACCTGTTGGGTGTAATGTCCATTCCCGGATTGATAAACGGTGAAATACTGGAGCCTTCGGTGCTGACCCGGGATTATGCCGCCATGAGCGGAATAATCCTGATTCTAGCGGTGGGCATTCATGTAGGGCGTAAGAGAAAAGCTGCCATGGAGAGCCACTCCTATCTGGGACGCTCGATGGGAGCCCTGTTACTCTCACTGTATGGCGGTTATTATTACTGGCTGTTTATGACTATTTAGTGGGCACGCGATCATGACCAAACAGAGTTTCACCGCCTCCGCACAACGCACCATCAGAATGGAATCTGAGGCCGTGGCAGCGTTGGAGGCACGTATCGACGACAGTTTCATACGCGCCTGCGACATCCTTCTACAAACCCAGGGCCGGGTCATCGTGACCGGGATGGGGAAGTCCGGTCATATCGCACGTAAAATAGCCGCCACCCTGGCCAGCACTGGCACGCCGGCATTCTTTGTACACCCGGGGGAAGCGAGCCACGGGGATATGGGAATGATCACCGCCAGCGATTCAGTGATAGCACTGTCCAACAGTGGCTCCGTACCCGAACTGCTGACGCTGTTACCTCTGCTAAAACGCCTGGGGACGGGCTTGATAAGCATGACAGGAAACCCCCAGTCCACGCTGGCCACCGCCTCCGATGCCCACCTCGACACCGGCGTGGAAACCGAGGCCTGCCCGCTGGGCCTGGCACCCACCTCCAGTACCACTACAGCGCTGGTGATGGGCGATGCCCTGGCAATCGCACTGCTTGAAGCGAGGGGTTTTACCGCGGAGGACTTTGCCTTCTCACACCCGGGAGGGACGCTGGGTAAACAGCTTTTACTCAAAGTTCAGGATGTCATGCACGCGGGTAAGGACATCCCCCGGGTAGAACTCTCCACTCCAATCTCCCAGGCCCTTCTGGAAATTACCAGCAAAGGTCTGGGCATGACAACGGTAGTCGACACCTCGGGTGCGCTGGCTGGCATTTTTACCGATGGTGATTTAAGACGCATGCTGGATAAGCAGGTAGACATCAAATCTACCGCCATTTCAGAGTTGATGACGCCGAACTGCAAAACCATCGAACCGGGAATGCTGGCAGCGGAGTCACTGCGCATTATGGAGCAAAACAGCATCAGCTCACTGGTTGTTACCGACAAAGAAAATAACATCACCGGCGTCGTTCACCTGAATGACCTGCTTAAAACCGGCATCGTCTGAACCCGGATAGAACCTATGACCTATGCTCAAGATAAAGCACAATCCATCAAACTGCTCGCTCTGGATGTAGACGGCATACTCACCGATGGCAGAATATACTACGGCAATAACGGCGAAGAATTAAAGGCATTCAACATCAAGGACGGCCTGGGTATTAAGTTGCTACAGGGTGCTGGTGTCAGCGTTGCGATTATAACCGGACGGAAGTCCGCCATCGTAGACCGGCGGGCGAAGGAACTGGGCATTTCCGAGGTTATACAGGGTCGTGAAGACAAGCGTGAAGCACTGGAAGAACTGTGCCAGCGCAATGGCCTGAATATCACACAGTGTGCTTATATGGGCGACGATCTGCCAGACCTCGGCGCCATCAATTGCGCTGGGCTAGGCATGACCGTGGCCGATGCAAGCTCTACCGTACGCAGTGCCGCCGCGTGGTGCAGCACCCAAAACGGCGGCAACGGGGCGGTTAGAGAGGCCTGTGAATTCATCCTGCAGGCAAAAGGTAAGCTATCTCAGCTGCAGGCACAATACAGCTGATGATGCCCCGCCCTCTCCTCTCGGTATTACTGCTGGCCGCGCTGGTCGGTGCCCTGGCTTATTATTGGGACCCGGACAGTGTGCTGGAATTCGAGAAACCCGGTCAGCACCAGGCCCTGCCAAAAACATACCTGGTGAACACACGCAGCATCACTTATGACGAGCAGGGCTCGCTGACCGAAATACTGGAGGCTTCTGATGTGCGGTATTTCCCAAACCAGAAACGTTCCCTGATTATTGAGCCCCGCTACTATGCCCACAATGGCAACAACCGAACCTGGTCTGTAACATCGGACACGGGGCGCTTTATGGACAAGCTGGAAATACTGTTTCTGGAAGGTAATGTGATGCTCACCGACGATCAAAGTGAGGGGCACTTGATTACCGAAGCCATGCAGATTAGCCTGCGAAGGAAAATTGCCACTTCACAGCTGCCAGTCACTCTTACCCGGGGGCTCAATATCACCACCGCAGATGGCATGGTGGCAGACATGAACAAAGAACAAATTCGACTGATGCCCAATGTGGAGAGCATTTATGCCCCGGCTAAACCCTAACGCAATCGCAGTCGCCCTGCTGTGCGCGCTTGCGTCACCTTTTTCCCACTCTCTACCCGAAGACAGAGAGCAGGCCATCCACATCTCTGCCGATAAAGCCACCCGTGATGAAAAGAAAGGCCTTACTATTTACAGCGGCAACGTAATACTCGACCAGGGTAGTCTGCATATCTCTGCAGACCGGATAACCGTATTTCGTATTGTGGAGGAAGGGGACAAGATTGTCGCCAAGGGTCAACCTGCCCTGGTGCAGCAACAGCCAAATGCAGGTGAAGAACTGATGCGCGCCCACGCCAATATAATCGAGTATTACAAAAGTGAAGACAGACTGCGTCTGCACTCGGGGGCACAAATCAAACAGGGAGCCTCTACTGTCAAGGGTGAAACCATTGATTACTATATTTCCCAACAGTTAATCAAGGCTGTCTCGGACCAGAGCCAGGAAGACAGCCGGGTGGAGGTGGTAATACCAGCGAGCCGATTGGAAAAAAGTGAGGGCGAGAGTGACCAAACTGACGGCAAATAATCTGGCCAAGGCCTACAAGGGCCGGGAAGTTGTCCAGGATGTCTCACTGGAAATCAGCAGCGGCCAGATCGTCGGCCTGCTGGGACCAAACGGTGCGGGAAAAACAACGTGTTTTTACATGATTGTGGGAATTGTCCAGGCAGACAGGGGCACTATCGCCATCGATGGCGAAGACCTGACCCCGCTGTCCATGCACGACAGGGCGCGGCGCGGCATAGGCTACCTGCCCCAGGAAGCCTCCATCTTTCGCAAGCTCTCGGTGGGTGACAATATACTGGCCATCCTCGAAACGAGGCCAGACCTGAGTAAAAAGCAGCGCCTGGAACAGCGCGACCGTCTGCTTGAGGAATTTCACGTCACCCACCTGCGCGACAACCTTGGTCAGTCCCTGTCTGGCGGTGAGCGGCGGCGCATTGAGATTGCCCGCGCCCTGGCCACAGAACCCGACTTCATCCTGCTCGACGAGCCCTTCGCCGGTGTGGACCCTATCTCGGTCAAGGACATCAAGGAAATTGTCACGCATCTGCGCGACCGCGGAATCGGCGTGCTCATTACAGACCACAATGTGCGAGACACACTCGATATCTGCGAAAAAGCCTTTATTGTCGGAGAGGGGCACATCATCGCCGAGGGGCCGGCCGAGGTGATTCTGGCCGATGAACAGGTTCGCCGCATCTACCTGGGTGATGAGTTTCGTCTGTGACAGCCACCCTGGCGTACGCGTTATAACTCCATCGCAATCCCCTATAGAAAATTTCTGTAGCAATATTCGCGCCATAAGTTGCGTGCGCAGCATACCGGGGCTACAATTATTGGGAGACTTGAGCGTATTCACGAACAGGATTTAAGGTGACCCAAGCGATCATATGAAGCAGTCACTACAACTAAAGCTCGGCCAACAACTGTCGATGACCCCTCAGTTACAGCAGGCCATCAAGTTACTACAGCTGTCCACTCTTGACCTACAACTGGAGATCCAACAGGCACTGGAAAACAACCCCCTGCTGGAAATCAGCGAGGACGACGCAGACCAGCCCGCCGATGCTAGCGGCAGTGATCCTGATGCGGCTGTGGAGGGCACAGAGGCCCCCGTCAGCCGCGATGGCCCGCTGGAAAGCCTTGAGGGAGAAGCCTCCGGCGCCCAGACCGCAGACGAGGACTGGAACGACACCTTGCCGGAGGAACTCCCAGTAGACACTCAATGGGAGGATGCGCTGCCCTCGGCCTCGGCCCCCCCCCCAAGCACGTCCGGCACGGGTGATTTTGACTTTGAAGGGAGCAACTCTGTCGCCGAATCGCTACAGGATTCCCTGTTGTGGCAACTCAATCTCACTCGCTTGTCGGATGTAGACAAAGCCATTGCGGTCGCCATCATCGATGCCACCGACAACGACGGGCGCTTGACCCTGAGCCTGGAAGAGATTCACGACTACCTTGCGCTCGATGAAGAGTCGGGGATGGAAGTAGATTTTGATGAAGTGGTGGCAGTACTGCATTGCCTACAGCAATTCGAACCGTCGGGAGTTTGCACACGGGACTTACAGGAATGCCTGCTGGTACAACTGCAGCAACTGCCCCCCGAGACCCCGTGGCTGGAACAAGCCAGGCAATTACTCAAACGCCATATAAGCCAGTTGGGGAACGGCGATTACAGCCAGATCCTTCGGCGCACCAAGCTCAGCGAAGAAGATCTTGCCGAGGTGCTGGCGCTGGTCCAGACACTGGACCCCCACCCGGGACAAGCTGTCCAAAGAGACAGCACCGAGTATATTGCCCCGGACGTCTACGTGACTAAAAAAAACAATCGCTGGGTGCTGGAACTCAATCCTGACATCGCGCCAAAGTTGCGAATTAACAGTGACTATGCCAACCTGATCAAGCGTGCTGACAGCAGCCCGGACAACACATTCCTGCGCGAAAACCTGCAGGAGGCCCGCTGGTTTCTCAAGAGCCTGCACAGTCGCAATGAAACCCTGATGAAGGTCGCCAGCAAGATTGTCGAACGCCAGCGTGGATTTCTGGAATACGGCGAGGAGGCTATGAAACCATTGGTATTGCATGACATTGCCGACGCTGTGGAGATGCACGAATCGACAATTTCCAGGGTAACTACACAAAAATATATGCATACACCGCGC
Source organism: Pseudomonadota bacterium (assembly GCA_015222725.1). Lineage (GTDB taxonomy): Bacteria > Pseudomonadota > Gammaproteobacteria > Pseudomonadales > Halieaceae > JBALVT01. The sequence goes on from JADFVW010000075.1 coordinate 13,186, forward strand.
GGGATCTTTGAGCTGAAGTACTTCTTCTCCAGCCATGTCGCCACAACCTCAGGCGGGGAGTGCTCATCGACAGCAATCAGGGCATTGATTAAAAAGCTGGTGGCAGCGGAAAACCCGCGCAAGCCTCTCAGTGACAATAAGATTACCCAGTTACTGGAGGAACAAGGCATCAAGGTGGCGCGGCGCACAATTGCCAAATATCGCGACATCCTGTTCATTCCCCCGTCCAACGAACGCAAGAGACTAGTCTAGAGCGAAAAAATCCGGTTAGGCCGGTATCGGGGCTACCCGATTTCACATGAAGAAGGAGTTATTTATGCAATTAAATGTCAGTGGTCACCATGTAGAAGTTACCGCCCCCTTACGGGAGTACGTGGAGAGCAAATTTGAACGTTTACAGCGACATTTTGATCAAATCACAAATACCGAGGTTACGCTCATTGTAGAGAAATTAATGCAAAAAGCAGAGGCGACAGTGCATATATCCGGTGCAGATATATTTGCAGCGGCGGAGTCAGATGACATGTATGCCGCGATCGACGCGCTCGCTGACAAACTGGATCGCCAGCTTATTAAACACAAAGAAAAATTAAGAGGACGTTAGTTTTACCCCACTATGCAAATTTTAAGCACACTACTGACACCCGGTCGCACGGTATGCCGCGCGCCGGGTATCAGTCAAAAAAGAATTTTTGAAACCGCTGCCCGTATTATCAGCGACGACCAATTGTCACTGCCCTACGAGCTCGTTTTCTCCAGCCTCATAGCCCGGGAAAAGCTGGGCAGTACCGGCCTGGGTAACGGTATCGCAATCCCGCACTGCCGGGTGAGTAACTGCACCCATGCCATCGGTACACTAATGACACTGGAAAACCCGATTGATTTCGATGCACCTGATGGAAAACCCGTCGATATGTTATTTATCCTGCTGGTGCCGGAAGAGGCACAACAGCAGCATCTCGATATTCTGGCAGGTATAGCCGGGCTGTTCAGCCAGAGTGATTTCTGCACCCAGGTACGCGCGGCAGACAGTGCCCAGGCACTTTTTGCCACCGCCACAAACTGGAATTCCTGAGTATGGAATTGCTCATCATCAGCGGCCGATCCGGCTCGGGCAAGAGTACCGCCCTGCATCAACTCGAGGACGAGGGTTACTATTGCATCGACAACCTGCCCGTATCCCTGCTCCCCGCGCTGGTCAAAGAGGCGAGCTGCGATGCCTTTGGCCACTTTCGCGGGACAGCCGTTTGTATCGACGCACGCAATGCCTGGATGGACCTGAAAAACTTCAGCGCTGTCATGGCCTCCCTGCCACCTTCGGTGACATCCAGGGTGTTATTCCTGGATGCCGAAGACAGTGCCCTGACCAAACGTTTCAGCGAAACCCGGCGCCGCCATCCCCTGAGCAACGAGATCGTGCCGCTGGCCGAGGCAATCGAAAAAGAAAGTGAATTGCTGGAACCCATCTCCAGTGCTGCCACCTTGATGCTAGACACCAGCCAGATGACCATCTACGACCTGCGCGATGCCATCAAACAACTGCTGGTGGGTAAAGACTCGGCGACCATGTCAGTGCTTTTTCAGTCCTTCGGCTTCAAGCGTGGAGTGCCCAGCGATGCGGATCTGGTATTCGACGTACGCATGTTGCCCAACCCACATTGGGTGAGCAAATTGCGCTTGTTAAGTGGCCGGGACCAGCCGGTGAAAGATTTTTTGGAAGAGCAACCACTCACCGGGGAACTGTTCTGTGACATATGTATGTTTCTGGACAAATGGCTACCTCGCTATCGCGACAGCAACCGCAGTTATATGAACATCGCACTGGGTTGTACCGGTGGTCAACATCGGTCAGTATACTTGGCCGAAAGGCTTTATAAGCATTATCAAGATGAGCTCGCCCAGGTACATTTAAGACACAGGGAACTGCAGTAAACAACGTGATAGAAACACAGGTAACAATTGTCAACAAACTTGGACTGCACGCCCGTGCCGCCGCCAAGTTCATCGGCTGTGCATCTGCCTTTTCCAGCAGCATCCAGACCGGCAAAGACGGTAAGCTGGTGGACGCAAAAAGCATCATGTCTGTCATGATGCTCGCCGCGGGCAAGGGCACGGTCCTCGACCTGCACATTAGCGGAGATGATGAGGAGGCCGCCCTGGCGGCCCTGACAACACTGATTGGCAATCGCTTTGACGAGGCCGAATAGGGCTGTGCACACACACGCAAAATCACAGAAGAAACTCGAGGAATTATCCGCCGCACTGGACAGCGGCACCTTCGCTGACGTGCGTAGAATGCTCAACGGCCTGCCGGCTGGCGATGTGGCTCACCTGCTTGAATCTTCTCCCCCGCGCTTTCGCCATATTCTCTGGCAGCTGGTTGAAGTAGAACAGGAGGGCGAGGTACTGGGAGAGCTCAGCGATGAGTTACAGGCGTTCTTTCTCAGCAAAATGGACGCCGCGGAAGTCGCCCTGATCACCGAGGGCCTGGAGGATGACGATGTCGCCGACATCCTCCAACAATTGCCCGACCGGGTCACCCGTGAAGTACTCAACTCCATGGACCACCAGGATCGATCCCGCCTGGAGCAGGTGTTGAATTACCCCGACGATACCGCCGGCGGCCTGATGAACACAGATGCCATAACTATCAGGGCACGCTTTACCCTGGATGTGGTACTGCGTTATTTGCGCCGGCATGAAGAAATTCCCGAAATGACGGATAACCTGATTGTCGTCAATCGCAATGATCAGTTTATTGGCTTGCTGCCCCTGCGCACTCTGCTGGTATCAGACCCCTCTGCCTCGGTTCGGGAAATGATGATTACCGATGTCCAGCCCATCCCCAGCTTTCTTCCCGACGACGAAGTGGCCAGGCTGTTTGAGACACACGACTGGGTATCCGCTCCTGTGGTGGACGACAACGGGAAATTACTTGGCCGCATCACCATCGACGATGTGGTAGACGTGATCAGGGAAGACGCCGATCACACCTTTATGTCCATGGCCGGCCTCGACGAGGACGAGGATACCTTCGCCCCCATTTTTAAAACTGCACCACGCCGGGCAGTCTGGCTGGGGATTAATCTGATCACTGCATTTATTGCGGCATCCATGATCAATATTTTCCAGGGAACAATCGAAAAAGTGGTGGCTCTCGCGGTGCTGATGCCCATTGTTGCCTCCATGGGCGGCGTGGCCGGCACACAGACACTCACCATACTGGTTCGCGGCATCGCCATGGGGCAAGTGGGGCGGAACAACCAGAGGTGGCTGATAGTTCGAGAGCTTGCCGTGGGCCTGCTCAACGGAATCTTGTGGGCAGCGGTGGTAGCAGTCGCCGCTTCTCTGTGGTTTGAGGACTGGAACCTGGGAATCATAATCGCCGCCGCCATGGTGATCAACCTGGTAACTGCCGGGGTCACGGGCGCCGTTGTCCCCATAGTCATGAATAAAATAAATATCGATCCCGCCCTCGCCGGTGGCGTGGTGCTGACAACTGTCACCGATGTGGTCGGTTTTGTCTCATTTTTAGGTTTGGCGACACTGTATTATGCATAACACACACGACACTGACGACCTCGACGAGGAGTACACCGGGCCCAGCAAGAGCGCCGTAAAACGACAGATGACTGCCCTGCAGGAAATAGGGGAGTCTCTCACCCGCCTGACTGAAAAACAGCTTGCCAACGTCCCTATAGACGATGAGCGCCTGCTGGACGCAATCAGGGAAACTCAGCAGATAACGTCCAACAGTGCCCGCAAGCGGCATTTGCAATTCATTGGAAAATTAATGCGCGATACCGATGTCGAGGCCATCGAGCGCGCCCTGCGGGTTATGTACAAACAGAAGCAGGACAAAAACAGCACCTTTCACCAGCTGGAAAAGCTCAGGGACAGCGTCCTGGCGCAGGGGCTGGAGGGCGTTGAGCAGGTCATCACCCGCTGGCCTTCGGCGGACCGCCAACAGCTGCGCCAACTGGTGTTACAACATCAGCGGGAATTGAAAAGTAACAAGCCACCGGCGGCCAGCCGAAAGCTTTTTAAACAGCTTAGAGAGCTGCAGGAGAACGCCGCAGAGAAGACCTGAAGCTAGGGCAGATTAGGGTCTGTTGCAATCAAACCGTTGCGGTGGGCTTCATTGAGTACGGGGCTGCTTGAATCGAGAGCAGCGGCACCGGGTGCAGTGACAATATTATTGGGGTCTATGGTATGCAGAAGCCGCAACGGTGTATTAGGGTCGTCCAGCTGTCTGGCTACAGCTTCAATTTCCGAGCGAATACTGGCAGCGGCTGAATCATCAAAAATTTTGACGAAATCGACCTTGGGATCGTCCCAGGGACCACTGACTCGATACACGCCGCTGGTAAAGCGATTAACCTGCTTCTGAAAAACCTTGCTTACCACAAATACGCCGGCCGCCACTGGCAGGCCAGCGGTGAGAGCCACAATCCAGGGCAAATTATTCGCCACCGGTAGTGTCACAACCAGATTACCCTCCAGTGACTCTGATTCCGTGTCGGCAATACCACTGAATTGGAAGCCGCTGGTACTGCCCTCAATTTCCAGGTTGGCGACTTCAATACTGCCATCGCGGAGAAAAAATTCCCCGTCCACACCGTGAAAGGCAATACCGGATTTGAACATATGAGAGAGACTAAGCCTGCCAATAATCTCAGCCAGGTTGAGTATGTTTAAAACACGAAGCGCCCCCGAGGCACCCGCCGGTGCGCTGAGAAACGCTCCCTCCCCCAGAGCCACTGTCATGAAACCCTGGGCATCGGTTAAAGTAAAACTCTGCGGGCCACCGGGCCACTGCAGGGCCACCTTGAACTGCCCACTCTCGGTTTCCAGAATTTTCTGGTATCCCAGCTGTTCCAGGGTAGCGCCCAGGTCGGAAAAATGAAGCAGTGCATCCAACCTGGTTTTATTGTCTGGTTCGCCCTGGGCCCAGCTCAAGCTTGCGGGATTTTCGGTATCCATCTTCAGGCCGACGATATTTCCAAGAATATTTTCTGCGACCAGGGTGTCCGCGTCAGTTCGTAAATTGAACGTCAGCTCCCCCAGTGAATTGGGCCCGCTGTGCAGGCCTTTGATTGAGACAGCCATGTCCGGCAAATCCAGTGGCTCGCCCTCTGTCGAGCCTGCCATATTGAGCTGGCCCAGCTTATCTATATCGAGGTATTGCACGTCCAGGCTCCACGGCTCTCCCTCTGCTCCCAACTGTAAGGTTCCGGAGACCCAATCGGTTTCCGCAAAAATATTCCAGCTGCCAGATTGACTCTCCAGACTGAAAACCACATCCCTGAGGTCCTGCCCAAACAGCACCAGGGTATCAGCCCCCAGCTCATCTATAGCAACCGACATCCCGCCACCCGCTTCGATACTTGCCAGCAAGTCACCCTCGATATAGCGGGCGATAAAATCCTGCCACTGCCGGGTATCAACCAGGGGGCTATGCCCGCCAATGCGCAACATTCCGAGCTCCAGTTCGGCAGGAGCCTGGTAAAAGCCAAGGGCCGCACCGGTGAACTGCCCTTCGGACAATTGCAGGTGTAACTGTAAATCTGCCCGTAATTGCAGCTCTAACAGGCTGCTGTCCCCGCCCAGGGGGAAATCTACTTTCAGCGGCGCCCGCTGTTTTTCAGGCTTACCCCAGGGCTCTGGCAGGTCTAGCGTTACACCTCGCAGATCACTTTCCACGGTCAGCAGAGCCCCCGCTCCCGGCACTACGCGTATACGTATATCAGCATCGGTTTCTCCCTTTGCCAGCCTCAGGATACCCAGGTCCAGCCACTGTTGGATGCTGCTCATATCAATCTGTCTCTTAT
>JADFVW010000076.1 GCA_015222725.1 Pseudomonadota bacterium
CGGAAGGGGAGACTCGAACTCCCACGCCTTGCGGCACTAGAACCTAAATCTAGCGCGTATACCAATTTCGCCACTCCCGCAGACTGAAACGTCCCTATAAAGGCATCACAATGGCTTGAAAAAACTTTACTATAATTCGATAAGCAGTTGATTATAATGAAGTAAAGCCCATGCCGTGACACATTAGGGGTCGTTACAAGGGCGCAGATTCTGCCACAAAGTCCGCTACGATTCAACCGCTGAATCACGGGGCAAGGCAAGCAGGAAAACCAGCGTACTAGCGGTCTGTGCGGCCACCAGTGAATCTTGCCAGGCGCGCGGCAAAAGCAAGGCCTGTTCCGGGCCGTAAACAGATCCCGCCAGCTGCATTTGTCCCGCCACAACCATGATCAATGCGTACTGCTCTATGACTAAATTTGCCAGACTTTGCCCCGGTGCCAGGGAGACTCTGCGCACCTCAAAATCACTGAAATCCACAATGCGCTCAACAAGCACGCCCTCCTCCTGCAGCACTACCTCAAAACGCTCCGGTTCGGGCAGCTCCAGGTGCATTTGGGCAACGCCCTCCCGGGTATCCCAGTGGTCCTGGGTTAACACTTTCTGGGCGAAGGAAAGAATTTTGCGTTCGTACACCGGGGTCTGGAATTCGATGGTACGCACACCGTGCTGCAGTGCGTGGGGCGTCAGCAGTGGAACCTTCACCACATCACCCACTCGCAGTGGCTTCATATGGGTAAAGCTGTCCATCTCCCCACGCAACTGCCGCTCCTGACTGGCCAGTTCTGCAGCCGGGGGCGGCGACTGCTCATCGATTATTGTGTCTAGCTGGCGGCGCACCACTTCATAGCGCCGCACGGCGTCCAGATAGGCGGCTCGAAAGGCATCCTCTCTCGGGTACAAAGCACGCTTTTTCGGGGCGAAACCAAATCGGATATAGCCCGTGCCGTCTGGCCATGCCCGCTCATCGATGTGGGTAACCACATAGACCTCGCGTTTTTCCTCGTGCAACTCAAAATACAGGTCGCCCACCACCGGTTCGGCGCTGGGGTCGAGTATTTTCAACAGGATAAGTGGCGTGCCACAGGCTCCCACGTCCTCGCCGGGCATGGCGGCCTGTAGCCAGGGAATGGGTGTTTCTTCTCCCATCCCCTCCACCTTGCACACGCCTCTTTGCTCCACACCGGTAAGCCATATCTCCCGACCCCAGGGCTTGGGAATAAACGTGGGGGCCAGGCGCAGAGCCTCCCCTGCTTTTATCCTGGCGAACTGGTGCTGCACCGCCCAGGCCGCATATTGTTGCCCTGGGCCGCTCTCGCTGTAACAAAGCGCCCTATCAGTGACAGACACCCAGAGCGACCCGCCGGCATCCTTGTAGTAGATAGCGGTAAGCGCAAGAACTTCAGCTTCAGGTAGCCAATATTGACGCAGGGAGAAATCAACCAGCAACAGCTTCCCTCTCTCTGCCTTGCGCGGCAGCCACTGGCTAAGCTGCGCCAGAGGGTCGCCCGATTCATAACGCAGGGTGGCAGATTCTGTAAGTGAATGCTTCAAGTCTGGTTAGTCCGTAAGACAGGCCGGATCAAAAGTATATTCGCCGCGCAGCCACCGGGCTACCTCCTGCGCTGCCGGACCGGACATTTTTTCGTATAACTGTGACAAGTCATCGCATCGCGAGTGACCCAGGCCGCTCAGGCCCAGTTGCTGAAAATTGTCCAAGTCGCCCATAAACTGGTCATAGGCCTGCGCGCCCCAGAGCTCGCGGACAAGCCCCTCATCGACTTTAACGCCGCCGTACAGCTCTGCCAGCCCCTGCAGTGCGAGCAGCGAAACCAGCCCCTGATTCATAGGGTTACAGAAATGGCCCCGCAACACTTTGCCCAGACCCGCCTCACGGCTTGCCAGCTTTGTGCCGTAGAGAAAATTACTGCGTTGCGCACCGTCATTCACGGGATAGTTATCCCATAGCACAACGCGGCGGCCCAACTGCCCCTGTATCTTTTGAATATCGGCAACGCTGACAGCATTCGAGCAAACCTCATTACCCGTCCAGAAAATATCGACATCATCGCCCAGGCCTGCCCCGAGTTGCGACCAGTAATCCCCGGGCATACTGCCGAAATATTTCTCTAGTACCGGGTCGAATGAGTAGTAGGTGGGACAGACCAGCACGCGCCGGGCAGTACTCCATGCCTGTATGTCGGCAATGATCTCGCATTGCCTGCCGGCCAGGTCATCCAGGTCGCCCGGCATATCATCAAACAAAATCGCCAGTAAGGGAGCCTCCAGCGCGTTGATCTCCTCTACCTTGCGGCGCAGCAACACACGCTGTTTAGCCCCGTAGTTCTGGTAGAGCGCAAAGGGGGAAAGCCCCACACCAAAGTGCAGTGCTCGCTCGCTATAGGCTTTTGACAGCGCAGCTAACTGCTGGAATTCATCTGCAGGCCAGGCTTGATGCCAGCGCTTGCGTAAATAGCTGTCGGCCTTGGGACAATACAGGTAGGCATCCAGGCCTAGCTGCGGGAGATAGGCGGCATAGGCCAGCCGAGTTTCGAAACTCCAGGGCCTGCCATAAAAGCCCTCAATAACACCCTTCAGAAAACTGTTTTGTAAAGTTATAGACACCGCTTATTTCCATTTATAACTAAAATGTATATCTGTTATGCCGAAATGTGCTAAAAAACGTCCAGTTTAGTGTGGAAAATTTACAGTTGTGAGCCATACTTAAAACGTGTCCGCCTATCCCCTAGTTCAAACGGGTGGCCACAAGGGCATACTTGGTGCCCTTTTTAGGGAAGCAATTCCTTTATGTTTCACTCCTAATGGTCTTAATGGGTCCCCTTCGGGACCCATTTTTTTAAAGTAAAACTATTAATATCAATCTGTTGGGCGCCATATCTAAATTTAACATTAAGATACTATGGGTTCACATGGTATGTGTGGGTCGATCCGAGGTAAGAGAGCCAGCAAGGTGGTTTTCTATCTTTGCATTCGCGGTAGCATCCTGCTCGCTGAACTGAACCCCAATTCCCGCCGTGCGATTACCCTGGGCTCCACGCGGGGTCACCCACACCACTTTCCCGGCAATGGGGATCTTTTCCGACTCGTCCATCAGGCTCAACAACATAAAAACTTCATCGCCTACCTTGTACGGCTTGTTGGTGGGAACAAACAAACCGCCATTTTCCAGGTAGGGCATATAGGCAGAATATAAGACGGCTTTATCCTTAATGGTTAAAGATAGTATTCCGCTCCGTCCGCCAGCGTTTGAAGTGTTCATTTATCGGGCTCCCTGCGATCGCTTCATGTTAGCACCATTTCAAAGCGAGCACTCAAGGAGTCCACCAATAATTGTCGATTTGGATTGGCGCCACTGTAAACCACTCGCTGCAGCCTAACCACTTCGTCCAGCAGGCCAAAAGTGGCACGCCCCGTCTTACTGGACAGCGCCAGTGCGTCCATTTTGTGGACCAGCTGCTCCAGGTGCTCATGCAGCTGTGACAACAAGTCCTCGACGGGTTCGTTGGCCATTAACACACCCAGGCCCTGAACACTCCCCTGACCGGAGCCCAGGGCATCCAGGGCCGAACGGATTGCTGCCGCCGCATCCAGAGCGCCCTCCTGAATCAGTTTCTCTGCCAACAATACCTGCCCATGGGCCAGATGAAGTGCCTTTTCGCTGTCGGCACTGTTCCCTGTTTGGCGATCCAGCCAGGAAAGGCTTATCTGCGGGTCGGGCATGGTGAGCTTCAATGTCTGGCAGCGGGATCTGATGGTCGCGGGCAAACCCTGTAATCGATGACAGACCAGGATAATGTAGGTACCGGAAGACGGCTCTTCCAGAGACTTTAGCAAAGCGTTCGCCGCCGCCGTATTCAGACTCTCTGCAGGTGAGAGGACAACAAGCTTGTGGCGCCCCAGGCTCGCTGTTTTGCCGGCAAATTCTACCAGGTCGCGCACCTGGTCTATCTTGATGACCCGACTACTGCCCTCCGGCTCCAACCAGCGGAAGTCGCCGTGGCTGCCACTTCGGCTCAACTCACAGGCGTGACACTTACCACAGTTATTACCTGACTCTGGCTGATGACACAGTAATAGCCTGGCCAGTGCCAGCGCCAACCGTGCCTTGCCCGAATGTTGCACACCGGTCAACAACAAGGCATGTGGCAACTGTTGTTTTTCAATTTGCTGTAACAGGTGAGACCACACATCCGCCTGCCATGGCAGTGCCGTGCTGGTAGCGGGAATATCACTTATCACGGGCGCACTCTCTTCATTTGCGCCGCACACCCCAGCACTGCAATAGCTCATCGCAAATTTTATCGATGGTGCCCTGCACTTCCGGCAGGGTCAGGCTGGCATCGATGACATGAAAACGGCCACTGCTTTCCTGCGCCAATTGCAAATAGGTATCGCGAACCCGCTGGAAAAAATCCCTGTCTTCACGTTCAAACCGGTCCAGCTCTCCACGCTCGCGTGCCCGTGACATCCCAGTATCTATAGGTGCATCCAGCAACAGCGTGTAGTCGGGACGAAGCTCACCCTGCACCAAGTGCTCCAACTGACGAACCAGGGAGACACTCACGCCTCTGCCTCCGCACTGGTAGGCGTAAGTGGCATCGGTAAAGCGATCGCTCAGCACCCACTTGCCCGCGCTCAGTGCCGGCTCGATAAGCTTTTCAATATGCTGCGCCCTGGCGGCGAACATCAGTAGCAATTCGGTGAGTTCACCCACTGATTCCTCACGTACTTCCAGCAGTACATTGCGGATACTCTCAGCCAATGCCGTGCCGCCGGGTTCTCGGGTGACGACCAGTTCTACACCGCGTTGCTGTAATTGCTCGGCCAGATAGGTGATATTGGTGGACTTGCCCACCCCTTCTCCGCCTTCAACTGTTATAAATAGACCTCGGGACCGCATGCTTTTATTGTTTCTCCGGGCTTGAGCGGTAATTCGCTCGTCGTTTTAATTGATACTTTCTGACTGCCTTCTGGTGGGCTTCGAGGGTGACAGAAAACACATGACCGCCATCTCCTCTGGCGACGAAAAACAGGGTATCACCTTCTGCCGGGTTGAGGGCAGCGTGGATGGCCTCCCTGCCCGGCAATGCGATGGGAGACGGCGGTAAACCATGATGCCGGTAGGTATTGTAAGGGTTGCTGTCATCCTTCAGGTCTACCCTGCGCAAATTGCCGTCGAAACTGTTCCCCAGCCCGTAGATTACCGTAGGGTCGGTCTGTAGGCGCATTCCTTTTTGCAGACGCCTGACAAAAACACCCGCTATTTCTGCGCGCTCTTGTGCAAGCCCCGTTTCCCTTTCTATTATAGAGGCCATAATAAGTGCTTCGTATTCGCTCTTGTAGGGCAGGTTTTCAGCCCGCTGCGCCCACTCTCGTGCCAGCACTGCTTCCATTCGCAAATAAGCGCGTTTTAGAAGCTGCCAATCGCTTGCTCCGCGCTCAAAGGCATAGCTGTCGGGGAAGAAGAGCCCCTCGGGCTTGAGTCGTGGCGCGACCAGAGCGAGTATACGGGCATCTTCAGTGCCGTCCAGAACGTGCTTCAGGCCACCCTCTCCAGCCAGCAACTGGAGGGCCCGGTGCAGTGTTATCCCCTCTGGAAAGGTCAGCTGGTATTGAATGACTTTGCCCTCACTCAGCAGGGAAAGTAACGATTTGATACCCAGGTATTGTGGCAGTAAATACTCGCCCTGCTTAATCTCTCTATCCAGGCCAGACCAGCGCCCGTAAATGCGTATTAATTTGGGATAGGGAACCACGCCCTTCTGGTGCAGGCGACTTGTCACACTGCGCAAACTCTCCCCCGCTGACACGGTGAGATGATAACCACCGCCCGGAATAGCCAGCCGAGTGTTCCAGCGCCGATCCAATTCCAGGGCCATCAAGCCAACAATGATGGCTGCAAATATCAGGGCGAGCGCCACGCGAGACTTCATAGCCCTGCCCGAGATAACATTTTATGTAGTGCGGCAGCTGTGTCATGCCGGGACCACCTATGCGCATCAAGGCTGGCAACCGGGCGTACACCCACCAGAGCATTGCAGTAAAA
>JADFVW010000077.1 GCA_015222725.1 Pseudomonadota bacterium
CATGGATACCAGCATGTACAGCCTAATGGTTCAGGAGGACACCTCCGACGCCAGGATTTGGCATCACGACTTTGGAACAGGGACCTGGAGCGTAGTGGCCACCGTCAACGACAGCAGAGCTGAATCCAGCGGTATCGTAGATGCCTCGGACTGGTTCGGCTCCGGCGCATGGATTCTCGACGTCCAGGGTGGTCCGGGCGTTCTAAGTGAGACTGGTCCTGATACCGGCGTGACGAGCAAATTGAGTGCCGGCCAGTTGCTGCTAATGAAAATACCCGGAAGTTAAATCCGGGTAAATGCTACAGGGACAGAAATATCCCTGCCAACACGGCGCTCATCAAGTTGGACAGTGCCCCCGCCGCGACCGCTCTCATCCCGAGACTGGCTATTTCGGCACGCCTTTGCGGGGCGATACCGCCCAGCCCGCCCAGTAGTATTGCGACGGATGACAAATTGGCAAAGCCGCACAGGGCAAAGGTAATGATCACCTGACTCTTCTCGGTGAGTTGATCTTTTATCTGCACAAAATCCACGTAGGCGACAAACTCATTGAGTATTAACTTCTGCCCTATCATGCTGCCGGCGGTTGTCGCTTCTGCCCAGGGAACGCCCATCAGGTATGTTAGTGGAGCCAAAATATAACCAAGAATAGATTGAAAGGTTAAATCCTCAGCGCCAAACCAACCGCCTATACCGCCCAGTATCCCATTGAGTAATGCAATCAGGGCAATAAAGGCCACCAGCATCGCACCGATATTTACAGCCAGTTTAAGGCCGTCAACGGCACCGGTCGCGGCGGCATCTATTACATTGTGTGGCGCCTCGCCCTCGCCATAACCAATCCCCTGGTCGACCTGGTCAATGGCTTCCTTACCTTCAATTTCGGGAACCATTATTTTCGCCATCAGCAGGCCACCGGGAGCGGCCATAAAGCTGGCAGCGACAAGATACTTCAACTCGACACCCATGTTGGCATAACCGGCCAGTACCGAACCCGCAATAGAGGCCACACCGCAGGTCATAACTGCAAACATTTCTGATCTCGACAGCCCGGCGATGTAGGGACGCACCAACAGGGGTGCCTCTGTTTGGCTGACGAAAATATTACCTGCCGCTGCGATGGATTCAACCCGACTGGTGCCAAGCCCCCTGCTTATACCACCGCCCAGAACACCGATAATCCACTGCATAATGCCCAGGTAATACAACACAGACATGAGCGCGGAGAAGAAAATAAGTATGGGCAATACATTAATTGCAAAGATAAAGCCGAGTTTATAGTTGGCCAGGTCACCAAAAACGAAGCTGACACCGACGTTGGCGTAGTTAATCACGTGCTGAACAGCGCCAGACACTGCACCAAGAGCCGTTTTCCCTGCGGGTATATAGAGCACGATGGCTGCAAAGCCCGCTTGCAGTAGCAGCGCCACAGACACGGTGCGAAGCTTAATGGCCTTGCGGTTCTCAGATAGTAACAGCGCCAATCCCAACAGGGTGGCGACACCCAGAATACTCAACATAAACTCACTCCACCAATAGATTAATTATTATGCGCTGGTTACTTCAGTTTTCTGACTCACTGTTTCAGACATCCAGACAATCGGGGCCGAAAGATTCCGGCAGCAGCTCGTCAAATAGAAAGCTGTTTATCTTTCCAGACCTACTTACGACATGGATTTGCGTTTTACTGGTAGAAAATTCTCTTATTTTTTGCCGGCAGCCACCACAAGGCGTGCACAAATGTTCACCCGGGCCCGCTATTACAACGTCCTGAATCTGTTTTTCCCCCGCCAATATCATAGCGGAAATCGCCCCCGCCTCCGCACAAACACCTTCCGGGTAAGCAGCGTTCTCCACGTTACAGCCGGAGAATAGCTCCCCGGACTCAGTTAATATCGCCGCGCCTACCGGGTGGTTTGAATAGGGTGCATACGCAGACTCTCGCGCCCTTACTGCCAGATCAATTAAAGCCTTCATTATTGTGTCTCCGGGAGACTTGGTATAATTCATTATGCATACCAAAAATGAAAATATATACGGAAAAACAAAACTAGTCTGAATAACGCGCCAGCCGCGAAACCAACAAGTCAAAAAAGCCTTCTGCGTCGACAGCAAAAATCCAATTCACATTGCGCGGTTTATCAGTGACATGCCAGTAGTCAACCGCCGTATTGCCCATGGTCAATTCAGATTGCGTTTCAATGGATACATTGCACTGCCTGCCCTCGAACAGGCCCGGTTGCAGCAGGTAGGCAACCGTACAGGGGTCGTGAAGTGGCGCACCGGCAGACTGATACTTCGCTGTATCGTGTTGATCGAAGAAACTGAGCATGCCTGCAGCAGCGAGCGCCGCCTTGCTCCCCAGGCCGCGGATTCGTTCAATGCGATCACTGGTGCACAGCACCTGATGCGTTACATCGAGGCCCATAACCGTCAGTGGTCGGCCGCACTCAAACACCACTTGCGCCGCCTGGGGGTCGACGAAAATATTGAACTCGGCTGACGGCGTACAGTTACCGCCTTCTCTCATGGCACCGCCCATGAGTACAATAGATTTCACCTTCGCCACAATGTCCGGGGCTTTGACGAACGCCATGGCGATATTTGTCAGAGGGCCGGTGGGCACCAGTGTTATCGTGCCGGGCTCAGAGGAACGAATTGTTTCAATAATATAATCTACGGCGTGCTGCGCCTCAAGTGGATGACAAGGGTCATAGACCTCAATACCATTGATGCCTGTGTCCCCATGCACGTACTCTGCGGTAACCAATTTACGCAGCATCGGCCTTTCGCAACCCGCGTATACCTTCACGTCCTTGCGCTGTGCAATTTCACACACGATTCTGGCATTGCGCTGCGTCAGCGCAAGCGGAACATTTCCCGCAACCGTTGTCACACCAAGTATTTCCAGTTCTCCCGGCGAAGCCATTGCCAGCAGCAGGCTGATTACATCGTCCTGGCCCGGGTCACAGTCTAGAATAATATTCATTTTCAGCCCGTAATAATTTTATGAATCACGGTTTTTTTGTCCACAGGACTGTCTGACACCACACATGCTCTCTGTATCATTCCGGCAGCGCGTTGTGCTTGCTCAGTTGACGCCGCGTGTATGACAGCCAGTGGTACGGTGTTGTCCACCGTATCGCCGATGTGGGCTATATCGGTGAAGCCCACTGCGAGATCCAGTGTCTCGCCCAGCACTCGCCGTCCGCCGCCCAGTTCGATTATTGCATTGCCGATTTGTATGGCATCGACCTGCGACAATACACCCGGTGATGTTGGATACACCGGTTGAATTATCGGTGCAACCGGCAGATATTTTTCATAGTTGTCCATGAAGTCAGTAGGCCCGCCCAGCCCGGCGACCATTTGATCGAACTTCTCCGCCGCGCGGCCGGAGCTAACCGCCTCGCCTACCCGCCGCAGGGCGTTATCCCTGTCTGTTTCGGCACCCGTGAGTAGCAGCATCTCGGCACACAGCGCCAGCGTAACCTGATCGAGGCGCGACTCACGGTGTTCGTCTCGAAGGTATCGAACAGATTCTACAATCTCTACCGCATTGCCGGCAGTATCCCCAAGCACCTCATTCATGTCAGTCAAAATCGCGTGCGTCTTCAACCCGGCCGCAGCCGCCGTACCGATAATACTGTTTGCCAATTCCGTAGCGCGCTCCAGCGTGGGCATAAACGCGCCGGAGCCAACCTTTACATCCATTACCAGGCCGTCGAGCCCGGCAGCTATTTTTTTGGCGAGTATCGAAGCAGTGATCAAGGGCACAGATTCAACAGTCGAGGTTACATCCCGTATCGCGTAAAACCGCTTATCCGCAGGGGCCAGCTCATTCGTTTGACCAATCACGGCGCAGCCGACGGACTTAACAACCTTGCGAAACAAATTAAAGTCAGGCATTGACTGGTAGCCGGGAATGCACTCTACCTTGTCTGTGGTACCCCCGGTATGACCCAGACCTCTTCCGGAAATCATAGGCACATAACAACCACATGCGGCGGCGATAGGCGCCAACAAAAAGCTGACCTTGTCCCCTACCCCACCTGTTGAGTGCTTATCAACCACTGGCCCATCGAGTGATTCAGCTGACCAATCCAGGACGGTACCCGATCTCGACATGCCCAGAGTGAGCCGTCCAGCCTCCTCAAAAGTCATGCCATTCAAAAACACTGCCATAGCAAGAGCTGAGACCTGCTCAGCAGGTATACTTGAATCTGTGAGACCTTCAACAAAGAAGTCCAACTCATCATTACTCAGGCCCAGGCCGTCTCGTTTGTGCCGGATAACGTCGGTAAAAAGCATTTTCACACCTATATTCGTACTGTTCCTGATCAGCAGGACAGGATACCATTTTACGGCTCATCTTAGGCACTAAATCACGACGTTTCCGCTAGGCGCTCCATGCTATAGTCCACTAGAATTATCGAAGAACTGTATTTTCGGACATCGGTACATGACTGACAGAAAAATCCTGGTGATTGGCAGCGTAAATGTTGACCATGTACTGAATGTTGAAGAACTGCCGAGGGCTGGAGAAACCTCGGCTGGGTCGAACTATCGTGTTGTCGCCGGCGGTAAGGGCGCCAACCAGGCCGTTGCCTGCGCGAGACTGGGTGGTGACACTCAGTTCCTGGCTTGTGTTGGCGATGACCCCGAGGGGCACGAGGCAATCGCAGCGCTGTCAGGGGATGGAATGGATACCTCCGCAGTAAAAGTTTCGCCCGGCTGCAGGACAGGGGTTGCTCTAATTTTCGTCAATGATCAGGGGGAAAACTGCATCGGCATATCGGCTGAGGCAAACACCCAACTGACAACGGAAATGGTCCGCAGTAATCAGCAGGCAATATCAAGCGCCGACTACTTGCTGATGCAACTGGAGGTTCCCCTGGACAGCATCACACTGGCCGCCGAAATAGCCCGTGATGCATGCACACAGGTTATTCTGAATCCGGCGCCGGCGACGAAACTCCTTCCAGACCAACTCTTGCGCTGTATTGATATTATTACCCCCAACCAGACTGAAGCCGAAATTCTCACGGGTGTGAGGGTAAACTCGGAGGGCGATGCAGCTCGGGCCGCCGAACTGTTACATCTGCACGGCATCGGGATTGTCATTATCACCATGGGTCGATCTGGAGCCTATGTGTCAGACCAGTCGGGAAAACACATGATGTCTGGATACCGTGTTACAGCTGTAGATACCACGGCCGCAGGTGATACCTTCAACGGCGCCCTGGTTGCCGCTCTCGCTGAGGGAAGAGAATTGGAAGAGGCAGTCAATTTCGCCAATGCTGCTGCTGCGATGTCTGTAACAAAAGGCGGAGCGCAAGCTTCAATACCGCTGCGAAAAGAGCTGACCCAATGGCTATTGGACCATACCGCCACTAAGGCATAACTGGAACAGGATACTGCTGTCCATTGTAGTGCACCTGGCTTACTTAGTTCAGAGGGCCTCGCCGAACAGGCGAAAAAAAACCCGGCATACACCGGGTTTGTCTTAAGCTTATCCGCTAGAACCGATAAGTGAGCTCAACGCCATAGGTCAGCGGGTCATTTACGATGCCTTCCAGGTTGTTGAAATCAATTGCCGCGACCAGTTCGTCTTCATCGGTGATGTTGCGGCCGTACACGGAAACTTCCCAGTTCTCGGTTAAGTAACCCGCGTTTATGCCACCCTCGAGCAATGCATCGCCATGGAACTCCTTGGAATCGTACAGGAAGAAGCTGATTTCATCGCGGTAAGCCCAGTCGGTCTGGAAGTACCATTCACCCGCGGCGGTGGGTATGCTGTAACGCAACACCAGGTTGGAGATCCACTCCGGTGCCCGTGGCAACGTGTTGCCGTCTATCGAAACACTGCCAGGGAAAGAACCCGGAGGATCTAACACCGTACAACCTGCACCACAGGGTAATACCGACAACTCGCTATCATCAATTTCGGTATCGTTGTAACTGAGACCCAATGTCACCAGGAAGTTGTCGGTGACCGCCCAGTCCAGATCCATTTCTATACCCTTGCCTTTGGTGGTATCGACGTTGAGCAACTGGTTGGCGTTGGCCTCTCCACTTCCGGCTGTAACCTGCTGGTCACTCATTTCGAGCACATAGACTGTCGCATTCAGACGAACACGGCCGTCAAACAGCTCACTCTTCACGCCCACCTCGAAAGAATCGATGGTTTCAGAATCAGCCACGGTAACCGCATTACCGAATAAAACCCGCCCCTGGATACTGGGCGCCCGGAAGCCGTGTGCGTACCGACCATAGACACTCATATCGTCAGTGAGCACGTAGTTCAGGCTGACATTGCCGCTGAGCTCGTCATCTTCTACATTTACCTTGATAGGAGCAAGAGGCCCGAGTTCAGGCACACCGAACAAGTCAGTAGTTCGGAAAGCGACATAGTCTTTTTCATCGTTCGACCAGCGCGCACCAACGGTCAGGATAAGCCGTTCGGTGATGTCCCAGTCTACCTGGCCAAAGATGGCATAGGCCGTAGTGTCCTGATCCTGGTGGGCGAAGCCGACCCAGTTGTCGGAGCGGTCGGCGTAATCAAAGCTGTCTACCTCCAGGTGCTCGTCAAAATAGAACACTCCGGCCTGCCAGAAAATACTGCCACCGTCGGGGTTGTTATTGATACGCAACTCCTGGCTGAACTGGTCATGCTCGGGAATGCCATCTGCCGTTTGCGCGGGAAAAGGAATAAAGCCGGGGCCACTGATAGGCAGGAATACCGCACCAATACCACCTTCAACGTCCGCACGGCTAAAGGTCTCGACCTCTTCATACCCGGTGATGGAAGTGATGGTGTAGTCGCCAACATCCCATGTCAGTTTTGCCAGGGCACCGAAAGATTCCAGCGTTTGCTCGTTCTTGCCGTCGAAGTTCACCACATCCCGGTCATAGAAATCGGCGAAGCTGTTAGTGCCGGGCTTGATAATATTTGCCCGGAACAGGGTTGCAGTACCATCGAGGTCGCGGCCATGTACATTGAACAGGGCGGAAAAACTCTCCCCCTCATAGGCCAGCTGCAGGCGATAAGCGTACTCTGTGTGGCCCTCCAGGAAATCTTTGTCATCCAGAAAGGCCAGGCTTGGATCGATATCCGAGGCCTTGTTTTCAGCCCAGTCGTCACGGGTCTGGTGCAGGAAGGATGCACGTGCACTCCAATTATCACTTATGGCGCCGCCGATAGCCGCTTGAAAATCCGTCACACCAAGGTTACCGAAGCCCGCTTTAACATAACCATTGAGGTCGTCGCTGGGCTTAACGCTATCTATTTTTACGATGCCGGCCGGTGTATTACGACCAAACAGGGTACCCTGAGGGCCGCGCAACACTTCGATGCGATCGACGTCGAAGATGGGAAAGCCCTTGAGCATTGGGTTTTCAACAACAATATCGTCGTAAATCAGGGAAACGGGCTGGGATGCGTTCTGGTCGAAGTCAGTGTTGCCAATGCCCCGGATATAGAAGCGAGGAAACACACGACCAAAATCCGATTCAATGATCAGGCTGGGGGCCTTGCCTGACAGGCCGCGGATATCCTTGCCGCCGGCAAGAACTCTATCCGTGTACTCTCCGGACAGTGCGGTAATAGATATAGGGACATCCTGGATGTTTTGTTCCCGCTTGGTAGCGGTAACGATTACTTCTTCCAACTGAGCCTGTACCGGCAAAGCCAGACCAAGCCCTATCATCACGCCCAGTGCCATTTTGCCCAACGGCTGCGGTATAAAGTGTCTGTTATCTCGTGCGGTAATATTATTCATATCTTTGTCTTCCTTATGCTTCTTAGTTCTATTGAAAAATCAAAAATAACATCATGTGGGGTAGTAAACACGCTGTGTACAACCAAGTAGTAACTGTATTGCCTTTACGACACTTCGGTCAAGTTACTTACGTTCATTAATTGCCCGTGCGGGCGCGTGCAACTCCCCTGATAACCATTACGATCAGCACCGCCACCGTGGTTATTAACTCATATTCCTGACCAAGTCGTCAACATTAAAGCCCGGAGATTATGGCACTAAGTCACATATTTCGGGGTGCCTCAGCGAGCCGCGAACTCTACTGCTCTACTACACCGGCCACTTCCAGCATAGCGTGCATAAGTACATTGCAACCCGCCTCACACTGTTCTGGCGTAGTAAATTCAATCTCATTGTGACTGATACCATCCTTACAGGGTGTAAATACCATGCCGGTGGGAACAATATCTGCCATATAGCAGGCATCGTGGCCGGCCCCTGCGTATATATCCATATGAGAGTAACCCAGCTTTGCAGCGGCATTTTCTACATTGTCCGAAGCGTTGAATTCTACCGGCGCAAAATACCAGAAGTGATCAACATCAACAGCTATATCTCTGTCTTTGGCCAGATCGGCACAATACTGCTGAAACTCTCTATCCATGTCTGCCAGCACGTCCGGATTCGGGTTACGCAAGTCCACACTGAAATTTACTGTGCCCGGAATAGTATTGCGGGAATTGGGGTAGACTTGCATAAATCCGGTGGTACCCAGGCCGCTGGGTTTGAAGCGAAGCGCCAGCTTTTCCACCTCGCATATAATATTTGACGCGGCGGCCATCGCATCTGCCCGCAGGTGCATAGGCGTGGACCCGGCATGTGATTCACGGCCGGTAACCACCACGTTATACCAACGAATGCCCTGCCCTAGCCGGACAACACCAATCTCCTTTTCTTCATCCTCCAGTATCGGGCCCTGTTCGATATGGGCCTCAAAGAATGCAGCCATATTACGGCCGCCAATTTCAGCGTCCCCCAGGTATCCTATCTTTTCAAGTTCATCCTTCAGGCGCTTGCCGTCTACATCGCGCTTGTCCCACTCGGCTTCCAAATCGAAACGGCCCACGTAGACTCCCGAGCCCTGCATGGCCGGTTGAAATCTGGAGCCCTCCTCATTGGTCCAGACCGACACTTCAATAGGGGCTTTGGTGACGATATTGTTCTCGTGCAGGGTCCTGAGTATTTCAACACCCGACAAGACGCCAAACACGCCGTCAAATTTTCCCCCTGTTGGCTGGGTGTCCAGGTGGCTTCCGGTGCAGACTGCCGGCAGGGATTCATCCTGTCCCGGTCTATGCGCAAAAATGTTACCAATTTTATCGACGGTGATACTGCAACCGACACTTTTGCACCACTCGCAAAACAAATCCCTTGCCTGCCTGTCCAGGTCGGTCAGCGCCAGGCGGTTGCAACCGCCCTTCTCGGTGGCGCCAAATTTGGCCATTTCCATCAAACTATCCCATAGGCGGGAACCACTAATTGTTAAATTGGACATGCGGAGACTCCTGTAGATACCTATCCCAATAGATAATATGACAAGCTGCAATAATCCTGCCCAATCGGTCAGGATTACGCCGATATTATATGTCATCGCCAAGCCAGTCAAGAGTATTGCCGCCTCGAACCGGCAGCATGCTCTATTATTCGATGGGATTTTGGAATTATAGATTTTGCCTGTGCGGTACTGTACCGTTACGGCAAAAGAGGGATTACACAATGGCACAGTTTACGGGCTTTATCGGAATCTTCATCATTTTTGCGATCGCCCTGAAGATGTCGAATAATCTTCGCGCGGTGAATTGGCGCCTGGTCATCTGTGGACTGAGCCTGCAAATGATTTTTGCCATGTTCATTCTCAGGACACCCTGGGGCCAGGGACTCTTTGAGTTTTTGGGTCGTGCTGTCGAGAAGATCCTGGGCTTTGCCAATGCGGGCGCTATGTTTGTATTGGGACCCCTGGCCGACAGCGAGGCCATGGTGGCGACCTTTGGCCAGGCGGGCTCTTTTATATTCGCCTTCAAACTGGTTCCCACACTTATTTTTATCGCCTCCCTCGCCGCCCTCGCCTACCACCTCGGGTTGATGCAACGCGTGGTTAATGTTGTGTCCTGGCTTATCTACCGCATTATGGGTGCCAGTGGTTCAGAGGCAACCTCCAATACAGCCAGCGTCCTGGTGGGCCAGGTTGAAGCACAAATCCTGATTAAACCCTATATGCCAACCCTCACCCAATCGGAGCTGTTGGCGATCATGGCCGGGTCCATGGCTTGTATCTCCGGCGGCACCATGGCTGTTTACATTCAAATGGGTGTTTCCGCACCCTATATGATGGCAGCCAGTGTGATGGCGATTCCCGGCGCGCTGGTTATTTCAAAAATCGTCTATCCGGAAACCCAGGAGTCTGTCACCCGGGGAAAAATACAACTGGACATTGAAAAAACCACGGTCAACTTTATTGATGCAATGGCAAAAGGTGCCTCAGACGGACTCAAAATAGGCGTTATTGTGTGCGGCCTGCTGATTGCCGCCATCGCAACGATTAACCTTGTCGATTACCTGCTGGGGAAAATGGGGCTGATGCTGGTCAGCACTTTCTTCGACTCGGCAAAGGATGTGATTATTTTTCATATCGACCTGAACAATCTCAGCCTGGGAGGAATTCTGGGGGCGGTATTCCGTTATGCGGCTCTTGCGATGGGTATATCCTCACAGGATGCAACGGCCGTGGGTGGCTTGATGGGCACCAAGATGGTGGTCAATGAATTTGTCGCCTACAGTAGAATGCTTATCATGATAGACGGTGATTCCCTGAGCCCCAAGTCCACCATCATTACAACCTTCGCCCTGTGTGGCTTTGCAAACCTCAGTTCCGTGGCAATGCTGATTGGCGGGCTGGGTGAACTGGCACCGGGTCGCAAACACGACCTTGCCAAGCTCGGTATCCGCGCGATGCTGGTAGGCACCATGGCCTCTTACTTGTCGGCATCCATAGCCGGAATTTTATTCACCGATACTTCCACTGCATCCGACCAATCATTGATACTGCCCTTCACCATGATGTTCATTGGGGCAGTAATTATTTATGGGTTTCACTGGGCTATTAAAAATCCCGAAAGGGCACCCGCGATATTACTGAAGCTCAATCGCCAATAACTGTTGGGCGACCAGCCGGAATGCGCATTTTTTAAAGGAGATTCGATTGAAAAAATACAGCCGAGGTTTTTTATCAGCCTGCGCACCGATTTTCTGCGTATTATTTTTCACCCTGCCAGCTCTCGCCGAAAATCCAGACCTGATCATCTATGGAGACTATGTGCTGACCATGGAGCCGGATCAGCCGGTGCTGAAAGATGGGGCCGTGGTCGTTTCCAAAGACCGCATAATAGCGGTGGGCCCCCGGGCCGAAATCGACAAGCAGTATGTGGCGACCAAAACCATCAGTGGCAATGGCAGAGTGCTACTCCCAGGGCTCGTCAACGGTCACACCCACAGCGCCATGACGCTGTTCCGGGGCATGGTGGACGACCTGAACCTGACAAGCTGGCTCAACGACTATGTCTTTCCTATTGAAGGTCGCTTTGTAAATCCTGCTTTTGTCCGCACGGGTGCCGAGTTGGCCTGCTGGGAAATGATTCGCGGTGGCACCACGACCTTTGTCGACATGTATTTTTATCCCGATGAGATTGCCGGTGTAGTGGATAGATGCGGGCTGCGCGCGGTAGTGGCCGCCCCTCACATCGATTATCCAAGCCCCGGTTTCAGCGGCTGGGATGATTCATTCGCAGCGGCCACAGACTTTGTTCGGCGCTGGCAGGGGAAGCACCCGCGCATTACCCCTGCGTTCGCTCCACACTCCCCTTACACAGTATCGCCGCAGCACCTTCGGGCTACCATAGAAAGGGCCGGCGAAATGAATGCCCTGGTCTCTATGCACCTCGCCGAGGCCCCCTCAGAAGTCGAATATGTTAAGAAGAACTTTAACACCACACCTGTACAGCACGTGGCCGGCCTGGGCTTATACCGGCAACGGCTGATAGCGGCTCACATGGTGCAGCTGACGGAAGAAGATATCGCGATGACTGCAAGTGCCGGTGTGGGCACCATCCACAACCCGACTTCCAACATGAAATTAGGTGCGGGGGTATCACCGGTTCCGGCTATGCTTGCGGCCGGCATTAATGTCGGTCTGGGCACCGACGGAGCAGCATCAAACAATGACCTTGATATGTGGGAAGAAATTCGCATGACAGCTCTACTACACAAACTGGATACCGGCGACCCAACTGCAGTCCCCGCCAGCCAGGCCCTGGCCATGGCAACCCGTATAGGCGCCCACGCGATTCGCATGGGAGACCGTATCGGCCAGCTCAAAGTCGGCATGCAGGCCGATATAATTCAATTGTCCCTTGGTGAAACCAGGCATTTGCCGCTTTACAATATCGAATCACACCTGGTTTATGTGCTGGACAGCACCGATGTCCTGACCACGGTGGTTGCCGGAAAAGTACTCATGGAAGACCGCAAGGTCCTGACCATTGATGAGCCACGCCTGCGACAAGATGTAAATAAGATAAGCAGTGAAATTAGCAAGGCATTGTTACAACAGGCCCCCGTGGGAAAAACCACAACGGACACAAAATAGCAGCGGCTACGCTAAGACGGGAATTGCATCCCCTGGGGCAGCTGCTCTCTAAGATCTTCGATGATCTCTTTAAGAAAGGGTTTGTTTTCGTAAATTTCGCTCAGGGAGAAGCCACTGAGTTCGTAGGGGAGAACCAGCCAGTCCTGGGTCTCTGTCAGGAAATAGTCTGGCCGACCTGCCTTGGGCTGTTCATCGGGACGATACCACAGGGTGGCGATGCGTACATCTTCGGGCATATTGCGCTTGGTTTTTGATTGCAGTTTGTCGATTACCGCAGCCACGTTTTTGCCGGAGGCAAATACATCATCAACAATTAACAGTTTATCGTCGTGATTGAGGGTCTCATAAAGATACTGCAGGCCATGTACCCGGATGCGGCTCTCTGCCTCCACCATTCGCTGATAACTCTCCACCCCTTCATATGAGGTCCGGGCGGCAATATGACGGGTCGCCACCCCCAGGTACTGTAGGCACTCCTGCACATAGATGCCAACTGTGCTACCTCCGCGCCACAGACCAACGATGACATCCGGGCGGAAACCACTGTTATATATGTTAACCGCCAGCCGGAATGAATCTTCCAACAGGTCTTGCTCTTTGGTAAACTGCCTTTTCATTACAAGCCTATTCAGATGGTTCGGACAAGCTTACACGGTTAATTGTTGAGTTTCATCTGCCTGCGAGGCACTGACGTTGACAGAAAAATTATACCTCGATGCACAGCAACTGCTAGAGGATTCATTTAAATTGGCTGCCCAGGTAATCAGCGGTGGCTTCAGACCGACTTTTATCGTCGCCCTGTGGCGTGGCGGCGTACCCATGGGGGTCGCGGTACAGGATTTTCTGCAATACTTCGGTATCAAGTCCGATCACATCGCCATCAGAACGAGTTACTACAGCAGCGAAATTGATACGCGAGAAAAGCAGGTTGCTGTCTACGGAATAAACTACCTGATTGAGAACTGCCGCAATGAAGACAGCTTGCTGTTTGTCGATGATGTTTTCGACACGGGCAAGACCCTGCAAGCAGTCATCCAACACCTGACCAAGGTAGCCCGCCGCAACACGCCGCACGACATTCGCATCGCGGTTCCCTACTTCAAGCCAGAGCGTAATGAAACTGATATTTCGCCCGATTATTATCTCCACGAGACCACGCGGTGGCTGAAATTTCCGCACTCGCTGGAAGGTCTGACGCTCGAAGAAGTTCAACGACACCGTCCCGAACTGGCCCGCATCATCGCCGGGGCGAAAACGCAGGATTAGCGAGCAAGCCACTTGAAAGCAAAAGGGAAACACCTATGCTGACCGACAACTATCACCGGCAGGTTTCCTGTACGGCTGACGCCATCGACCTCAACTTCTGGAGGCAGCCTGAAGGTATTACGGTTCCCGACGACGAACTGCGCTTTCTGTTGATTCCCGATGCTGTTGAATCAGCCGCCATCGCCGAACTCGCAGGACAAATACATCAATACCAGGACCAACATCGTGACAGCCGCGACCAGATCACTCGCGCCCTGATCGTCACTATGGGGGGCATGTTGCCCGGTGTCTTGTTATACGACCACCTGGTCGAAGGCCGGAAACCTGATATACCGGGAATCGAGTTCGGCACTATCGGTGTGTCACTGTATAAGGGCCCGGGCGAACGTTACGACAAGCCGCTGATTCAACACGGGATCTCCATACCCATCAGTGGCGAAACTGTGTTGCTGGTAGATGACCTGGGCGATTTGGGCGGCACCATGGAATTCCTGACCCAGTACATGCAAGATAGTGGCGCGCACAAGGCCCTGAACGCCGTGCTTTACATGAAACCCGCTGCCAAAAAGCGATGTTGCGCTGATTTTTATTTTGGCGAAACACCCCAGGACACCTGGATCATCACGCCCCGGGAGCGAGTGGAAACCCTGGTAAAAAGAGTGCCTTTCTGGAAAGAGCACGGCGCATCGCAAGAGGAATGCAGGCGACGCCTGGTAGACCTTATTGGCTACCCGGTTGCGCTGGTTGAACAGTACCTTCCCGAGGTCTACGCCCGTCCCTGACCAAGACGAACTTACCTGGCGCGCGCCGACAGCCAACCGGCGATCTGCGCCCGCTCCTCCCCGGTCATTTCTGTTTTATTCATAAAGGGCATATCGCTGGCATCAACAGTACGCACTTTAATGCGAGGAGCCCACTGCTTTACCGCCTCCAGGTCGTCAAGGGTCACTGCCCCGGGCGCTATGGTAAAAACATCATCGGTGGGAGAGGTCGAATGACAACTGGTACAACGCGCACGAATGATTGCCAGCATCGCCTCGTCTGTGATTGTGGCAGTGTTCTCCCGGTCGACGGGCACGGCCGAATCGGGCGCAATAACATACGCCAGCAGTGCAGTAGCCAGCGCTGCGCCCACCAATAAAACAGGCATTTTGATATGCTTATGCTGCAGCACGAAATACTGGCGCGCCACGGCGGTAATCGCAATAATCACAAGTAAAACCAGCCAGTTGAAGTGATGGGTGTAGGTCATCGGATAATGCGCACTGATCATAATGAACAGCAGGGGCAGGGTCAGGTAGGTATTGTGAGTGGAGTGCAATTTGGCTCGCGCGCCCCATTTAGGATCCGGTTTTTCACCCCGCTCTATAGCGACCAGCAGTGCCTTCTGGGACGGAATGATCACCCGGAACACGTTGCCAACCATGATGGTTCCAATGATTGCCCCCATGTGGATATAGGCGCCGCGCCCACTGAACAAATGCGTCAAGGTATAGGAGGCCAGCACTGCCGCCACTATCAGTACTGACGCAATCGCGTAACCGTTTTTCGCCAGGGGACTCCTGCACAGTAATTCGTAAAACACCCAACTACCGCTGAGGAAAAGTAGACCAATGCCCACCGCCTGCATTTGGCTCAAATCCGCTACACGCTTGTCGATCAGGTAAGATTCCGCGCCCAGATAATAGATAACTGTAAGCAAAACCATTCCGGTCAGCCAGGTTGTGTAAGCCTCCCACTTGAACCAATGCAGCGTTGTCGGCATTTTTTCCGGCTCATTGTGGTACTTGGCAATCTCGTAGATGCCGCCTCCGTGAATGGCCCACAGGTCGCCCTTTATGCCTTTATCTTTCTTCCACTGGGGTGGCTCTTCGAGGCTGTTGTCCAGCCAGACAAAATAGAAAGAGGCTCCAATCCAGGCAATACCGGTAATCAAGTGTAACCAGCGAAAAATCAGGCTGACCCACTCCAGGACATAAGCTTCCATAATTGTTACCTGTTATTTTGTTTTTTGCTCGCGCGCGTGTACGCACTGGCCGGCTGCATAGGTAGCCCGGATCACGCGGTCATCCCCCAGCATCGTAAAGACAAACAGTTCTTCGAACAGATCCTTACAGTGGCGCATGCGAAAATCCATCAACGGTGTGCAATGCTTGTCCAGGATCACAAAATCCGCCTCCTTTCCCGTCTCGAAGTTTCCAATCACATCGGCCAGATCCAGCGCCTGCGCCGAACCGAGGGTGGCGAGGTAAAACCCCTTGAAAGGCGAGAGCTTTTCCCCCTGCAGTGCCAGCACCTTATACGCTTCGCTGAGTGTTTGCAGAATAGAGAAACTGGTACCGCCCCCAATGTCGGTACCCAGCCCTACCCGCAGCTGTTTTTTCAGCGCCCGGGAAAGTTGGAACAGGCCGCTGCCCAGGAACAAATTTGAGGTCGGGCAAAAAGCGATATTGGAACGGGTTTCGGCCAGGCGGTCCCACTCCCGATCGCTCAAGTGTAAACAATGGGCAAATATGCTGCGGCGTCCCAGTAGCCCCGCCTGGTCGTAGGTATCCAGATAACCATCACAATCGGGGAAGAGCTCTTCTACCCACGCCACTTCGCTTTTGTTTTCCGATAAATGCGTGTGCATGTACACATCGGGAAATTCTTGCAACAACTGTCCCGCCCTGCGCAGTTGCTCCGGTGTTGAAGTGGGAGAAAAGCGCGGAGTTACCGCATAACGCGCACGCCCATGGTTGTGCCATTTCTCGATCAGTGCCCTGCTGTCTTCGTAACCCGACTCCGGGGTATCAAGCAGGTAATCCGGTGCATTGCGATCCATCAGAACCTTTCCCGCTATCATGCGCAGATTGCGCGCCTCACTGGCTTCGAAAAAAGCCTCTACCGAGGCCTTGTGCACGGTGCCGAATACCAGGGCGGTAGTGGTCCCGGCGCGCAGCAGCTCATCGAGAAATACTTCGGCAACGGAGCGCGCATGCACCGGGTCCTCAAACCGGGCCTCGGCAGGAAAGGTATAGGTTTCCAGCCACTGCAGTAATTGCTCGCCATAAGCTGCCACAATTTCAGTCTGGGGATAGTGGATATGCGTATCGATAAAGCCGGGTACAATCAGGGCATCGGCATAAGGCGTCACATCCACCTGGTCTCCCAGTTCGGCGAGCAGGGCCTCGGCCTCACCCACCCGCAGGACATGACCGTC
>JADFVW010000078.1 GCA_015222725.1 Pseudomonadota bacterium
CGGGAATAAAGTTTTCTGCAACCGTGCCCCAGGACCCTTTTCTGGGAAAAGCCCTCTCACTCGCCGTCGACAAGCCCGTCTCACTGGCCCTGGGCCTTGAGGCCGATATTTCACGGGCGATACAGATGTATGCCCGGCAGAGCGATGAAGAGGGCGACATCGACGCCGAGGATATGTTTGGTGGTCAGAGCGACGACGAATTTATTGAGCACCTGAAAGATCTGGCCAGTGAGGCTCCCGTCATTCGCCTGGTAAATCAAATTATCCACACGGCAGTAGACCTGGGGGCATCGGATATCCATATCGAACCCTTCGATGATGGTTTGCAACTTCGTTATCGCGTAGATGGTGTGCTGCAGGACGCCGCAGATTTCCCCCCGGCCAATTTGGCACCTGCGATTGCCTCGCGGGTTAAGTTGCTGTCGCAGATGAATATCGCAGAGCGCCGACTGCCCCAGGATGGTCGAATTATGACCAGGGTCAAGGGGCACGAGATTGACCTGCGGGTGTCCACTATTCCCACGGTGCACGGCGAAAGCATTGTCATGCGGGTGCTGGATCGTGACAGCATACGGCTCAGTCTGATATCCATGGGCTTCAGCGAGGACACACTGGCGCGCTACCAGGAGTTGCTGGCCAGCCCCCACGGGGTTTTGTTGTTAACCGGGCCTACCGGCTCCGGTAAAACGACAACACTTTACGCGTCACTGGCCTCACTGGATTCTGACCGGCTCAAGATTATTACCGTGGAAGACCCGGTGGAGTATCAGTTGCGCGGGGTCAACCAGATTCAGGTCCAGTCACAAATAGATCTGACATTTGCAAGGGTGTTGCGTGCCATTCTCAGGCAGGACCCGGATATCATCATGATCGGTGAGATGCGCGATACTGAAACCGCGCAAATAGCGGTTCAATCTGCACTGACCGGACACCTGGTGCTGTCAACCCTGCACACAAATACCGCGGCCGGTGCTATTACCCGTCTCGAGGATATGGGAGTGGAGCGCTACCTGATTACTTCTTCTGTCAATGGGGTGCTTGCTCAGCGCCTGGTGCGAACACTGTGTAAAAAGTGCAAGCTTGCGGTGGACCTGTCGGTCGAAGAGATCGAACATTCCGGCCTGGCACCATTTGTTGGGGATACTAAAATTGTTTATGAAGCGACGGGCTGCGAGGCTTGCTCCGGGACGGGGTATTCTGGTCGTGTTGCCATACATGAGCTATTCCCGCTGGACGAAGAAATGCACAGGGTGATTTTGAGTGGTGCCGACGCGACAGTATTACATGCCGCAGCGAGAAAGCAGGGCATGATTACGCTCTATGAAGACGGCCTGCGCAAGGTGGTAGAGGGCGTGACATCAATGCAGGAAGTTATGCGGGTTACCCAGGACCAGGGCGAAGTGCAAATGGCTGCTGAAGAAGCGCCTTCAGCCGAAGCTCCTGTGGTTGCCTGATGCCCCATTTCAGTTATAAGGCCATCGGTAGGGACGGGAAATCACTGGACGGAGTTATCGAGGCCGCGGGTCTTGAGCTCGCTTCTCGTGATTTGCGTTCACGGGGCCTGACACTTCTCAAACTGGAGGCGGGTACATCGAATTACACGGGCGATGAAGACCTTGTAGACGGCAAGCCCCCCAGCCGGGAAAACATACTGTCGTTTACCAGTGAGTTAGCGGTACTGCTTCGCGCCGGCCTGCCCCTGGACAGGGCACTCAAAGTACTAATAGACATGGCAGTGCAGCCGCGAATGCTGCAGCTCCTGAGCCAACTGTTAAAGTCGGTGAAAGGCGGCAAAGCGTTGAGCCAGGGCCTCATTCAAAACGAGGATATATTTGGCAACTTCTATATTAATATGGTGCGCTCGGCGGAAGCCAGCGGCCAACTTCCCGAAGTATTGGAACGCCTGGTGGAGTATCTGGAAAATTCCAAGGCCACCCGCGATAGCGTGGTGTCAGCACTAATGTACCCCTCTATACTGTTTGTCGTGGCGATGCTGGCTATTGTTGGCATGCTGGGCTTTGTCGTGCCACAGTTTGAAACCTTGTTCGCCGATATGGGGGAAGCCCTGCCCCTGATGACGCGCATGGTTATAGGCGCGGCGGAGTTCGTAAAAAGTTACTTCTGGTTGATTGTTGCGCTGGTAACCGGGCTTGGCTTTTACCTGCGAAACTGGGCGGCATCGGACAAGGGAAAAACGGAGTTACACGCAAAGATGCTGAAAGCACCCATTATGGGTGGCATTGTTTTTGAGTTTGAAGTGTCAAAATTTGCCAGGACAGCGGGAACGCTGCTGGGTAATGGCGTTCCTATGTTGCAGGCAATTTCAATTGCCATAGACACGGTTGAAAACAGGGTGATCAAAGAGGCCCTGGGTGTGCTGCCTCCCGCAGTCAAAGCGGGTAAGCGCATGTCATCTGCGCTGGATAAAACGGGCATGTTTACACCGATGGTTATTCAGATGATCCATGTGGGTGAAGAGTCTGGCAGCCTGGGAGAGATGTTGTTGGAGTTGGCCAAAGTATTTGACGGCCACGTGCAGTCGAGTGTTAAGCGGGCGTTGACCTTGCTTGAGCCCCTGCTGATTCTCTCCATGGGCGTTATTATTGCCTTTATTATCATCTCCATCTTAATGGGCATTCTGTCGGTTAATGATTTGGCGGTATAATAAGCCGTCGATTTAACATTTTTGTATTTGAGGTTGTACGAATGAGTGGCAGTAAGTTTGCGTTTAAGCAGAAATCCAGGCAGCAGGCAGGTTTTACCTTGATGGAGTTGCTGGTGGTGTTGGCCATTCTGGGCTTGCTGATGGGCCTGGTGGGGCCGCAGGTATTAAACCAGCTCAGTGGTGCCAAGGTGAAAACTGCGGGTATCCAGATTAAGGACCTGGAGCAGGCACTGGAAATGTACAAACTCGACGTCGGCCGTTTTCCCACAACTGACCAGGGGCTTTCTGCCCTGGTGAGTAAGCCTTCCAATGCCTCCGGCTGGAATGGCCCCTACCTTAAGTCCAAAGTTCCCCAGGACCCCTGGAAAGTGGCCTACTATTACAAGTACCCGGGCGATAATGGCGACCTGGATATTTACACCTATGGCCAAGATGGTACTCCGGGTGGGGATGGGGAAGATACCGATGTGGGTAATTGGGACTAACAAGCCTTGAAAAGGCCTCAGTCGGTGCCCCCTGTGAGAGGGTTTACCCTGCTGGAACTGTTGGCGGCATTGGCGATAGCGGGTCTGGTTCTGGCTGTCTCTGTTCCCGCATCTGTGCGCCTGTACGAGTCCATGCAATATCGTGAGGCAGTGCGAGACGTGCTAACACTTTTTGCATCAGCCCGATACACGGCCATCACATCCGGTCATGCACAGGACGTGGAAATTCATCCGGCTTCCCGGGAACTGCGCCTCAACAACACAGTAAAACAACTTCCTGGTGATGTGCGCCTGTCTGTTGATTCTGCCAGGGAACTTAATCGAGGCGAAGTGGGTATTATCCGCTTTTATCCCGAGGGGGGAACCAGTGGTGGTGGAGTGTCGATCGAGAATGCCAATGGGTCGGGTGTGAAGATTACGGTCGACTGGCTTCTCGGGCGTGTTTCCCAGGAAAAATATGGCTTCAATTAGAGCCCAGCATTCATCTGTACTGCCTCGGGGTTCACAGCGAGGCTTCTCCCTGCTTGAAATGATGGTGGCTATCGCAATTCTGGCGCTGTCCCTGGGTGCACTCTACCAGGCCGTAAGTGGTGCCACGCGCAATGTCCGCACCGCTGAGAAGTATGCCTATGGCGTGGAGCTAGCTCGTTCCCTGTTGGCTGACAATACCCTCATCTCCACCGACGGCGTGAATAAGCGCGGAGAGACAGGGGGCGGCTTTAACTGGGCTGTGCTGTCGTTCCCCAGAGATATGCCAAAATCATCCCTGCCCAGGGGTGCACTGCATAATCTGGAGGTATCTGTCAGTTGGCAGGATGGCTTGAAGCGGCGAAAAGTGGTGTTGCATTCTGTGGTGGGTGCCTATGGGGAGTAGCAATGTAACTATCCGTCATTTACCTCGGGGTTCGCAGCATGCGCGGCGGGGCTTTACCCTGGTCGAAGTGGTGGTGGCATTGGGTGTGCTGTCGCTCATATTGCTGGCGACAGTTTCGGCCCTGCGCACCTTTGCCAACACTCAGGTTTCCCTGGATCGAATTATTGGCAGAGTGGAGGAGGTGCGCACGCTCAGCGGTTTTTTGCGCGATATGTTGGATGGTGCGGTAACCGGTAGCGTGCGCGCCGGGGGCCTGGGCCTGGGAGGTGGTGGCGGTTCTGGGCTCGCCTACTTTGAGGGCAGTGAAAAGTCACTGGCCTGGAAGGCACCGGCGTTGTTTGGCGAGGCCTATGGGGGCACAATGCTCATGCGGCTCGTTAAAGAAGATAATGCGCTCAAGCTGTACTGGCAGGATCCGCCACCCAATAATGAACCCGTCATCTGGGACAAGAAAAATTCACGTGTCTTGCTGGCCAACGTGGAAGAATTTGCAGTGAGCTTTCGCCCCGAGTACGAACTCGATTGGCTGCCGGGCCACTGGGATAGTGACAGCGGTGCCCCGGCGCTTGTCAGGCTGAACATTAAAGCCAGCGGCCGATTCTGGCCCGAGCTGATATTGCGGGTTCAGCGCTAGTGGTCCGGCAACGGGGTGTGGCTCTGGCCATTGTCGTATGGTTTTTGGCGGCGATGTCCCTGTTGGTTGCAGGCATCGTTTCCGAGGCGCGGGTCGACACGCATATGGCGCAGGCTCACGTTGCCAGAGCCAAGGCTGTTGCGGCGGGCGATGGCGCTATCCAGTTGATGTTGGCTGCATTGGAATCAAGGGCGTTCAAGGGCTTTCGTGGCCGTGGTGTACCTGCAATGGAGTTCACCGTGGGAGATCATGAAGTCGGCGTATTTCTGGTTCCCGTTTCAGGCCTTATTGATATTAATGGCGCCTCTAAAGAGTTACTTACAAAATTGTTTACTTCCCGGGGTAATGCGACGGATGAGGGTGCACAACTATTGGCTGGCAATGTGATAAAGTGGCGTAGCCGTTCTCGCGGGGGTTCGCGGCGTCCCGAGCAGTTTTACTCCATTGAAGATTTGCTGCGTGTTGAAGGGATAAGCAGAACTTTATTGGAAGGGGTACGGGACGCCATAGTTGTAGGAAAACAAAATCGCGACCGCGTTGACTGGTTGTCGGCTCCCGACCCGGTATTGTCGGTGCTGGCCGCTGAGGGTGGCGGTAGCTTGTCTACTATAAGGGAAAATCTCAGCGACGATTTTTCACCCAATAAAACGCTGCCCAGAGGTTTTAATCCCCGGTTTCAGGCTCCGGGTGCGGGTAACGACTACCGGGTTGATGCTATTGTTACCGTGGGAGATAAAAAATGGTTGCGACGACGTTGGGTGACTGTAGATTCTCAGGGAGAGGGTTTGCTGCCTTGGCGATTTACCGGCACAGAGGCAGTCAGGGCAGTTGGAGACAGGTAAAATAGTCCGTCGGGGAAGTATAAAGTTGTTAATATTGATCGATAAATTTTTGGCTTATGGTCCTGTAGGGGTAAGCGTGGTCACTAAGGGTATTGGATGGCTCAGCTAGACCAGAATTGGAATTTGTTTGGCTATGACGTTCGCCAGCTGTTCAGGCACTGGCGCGCAGCATGGCGCGAATTTTTGTGGGGTTACGATTCACCGGTTAAAGCCCGACTGGATGAAGAACTCAGGGTTTATAGTGAGCGGGGGGTGGAGTTTTTTCACGCCGGCCATCGTGTCGATCAGTGTAAGGCACAGAGCGGTACAGAGCCTGACAGTGAATGCGAAGCCGTATTACTGCCTGAATCCCTGGTGCTTTCCAAAACACTGGTTATGCCACTGGCGGTGGAAAGTGACCTGGATATGGCGATGGCCCTGGAAGTTACCGCAAATAGCCCGTTTCCACAGAGCGACACAGGCTATGGCTGGAGGCTTGCCGATCGCGACGATAAAACACTGAAAGTACAGTTGGCCATTGTCTCACTGAGTTCCACCATGAGTTACCTGGGGCAGCAATATGATTGTCACGATGCCCAGGCGCGAGAGGTTTGGGCTAACATTGGGGACGCGGTCATCGTCCTGAGCGGCTTCGGTGAAAAGACGCGCCTGCAACGTTACAACAGGCGCCTGTTCAGGGTTGCCAGCACTATTGCTTACTGCGCCCTGATACTACTGATTATTTTTGCCACCGCAGCGGGAATGAAATACCTGGAGCTGCAACAGCTTCGCAGGGTATCCGGGCAGGTACAGGAGCAGGCCAGCGAGGCGATGAATATGCGCACAGATATTGTCGCAGCCAATGAGACAATAGCGACAGTGAACCAAATGGTGGCACTGCGGCCAAATCCGCATGTTGAGATGGCGCGCTTGTCCCGCCTACTGGGAGACGGCGCCTCTCTTTTACAGTTTAATATGCAGGGTACCAGCCTGTCCGTGCGCGGAGTTGCCGATGATGCCGCCGTGATTGTGCAGCAGCTCACCGATGAACCCTCCTATGCCCGCGTGACTGCGCCACAGGCAATCACAAAGTATTTCAATACCGGGCAGGAGCAGTTTTTTCTCAATATAGAGCTGGCCGGGGGTGAGGCAGGCGGGGTCGTAAACGAATGAACTGGCTGCAAAACTATCGAAAATCTGCGCTGATAGTAGGGCTGAGCTCGCTGCTACCGCTTCTTCTGATGCTTTACTTTTTGGCTGATTTTTGGGTGATGCGGCAGGGCTATCAGGGGGAGATAGAGCGCTTGCAGCCGCGCATTGCCCGGATGCAGGGGCTGATGGAAAGTGAAGAACAACTGAAAGCTTCGGCGGGGCGCCTTGGTTCCCAGGTAGTCAACCTTGTCTACCCTCCTACCGAAGACCCGGCTGCAGTGTCGGCAGCGTTACAAAAGGACATA
The DNA here is from genome assembly GCA_015222725.1 of Pseudomonadota bacterium. GTDB lineage: Bacteria > Pseudomonadota > Gammaproteobacteria > Pseudomonadales > Halieaceae > JBALVT01. The sequence continues at coordinate 6,937 of JADFVW010000078.1, forward strand.
CGCGAAATCATGACAAATGCCGGGCTTACGGTGACTAACAGCCGTATTCTTCCTCTGGTTCAGGCAGAGAATTTTGATCGTATCGGCCTTAGTCTGGCAGTGAGTGGCGGCCTGGATGCACTGGATGCGGCTCTGTTGGAGGTGGCGGCGTACACACCCCTGCTATTGGTCGAATCCATAGACATCAAGCCCCGCGCCCGCTCACGCTCTCGCAATAGCACGAGCGAACAGTTGGTGACGGTGAGCATTCAATTGCTGACATTGAGGGCCATCTAATGAGCCGTGCCAGCTTGTTACTGAGCCGATATCGGGAGACATCCGACCCACTTCGCACCGAGCGGAGAATTGAATTAGCCGCCCTGTTACTTAGCATGTTTCTGGTCCTGCAATTGTTGTACAGCGTTGCCCGCATTTTTATCATTTCCCAACCTGAGGCTATTTTGCCTGCGCCCGACAGCCTTGTAGTGAGAGAGCTTCAGCATTCGGGGTTGGTATCGGCCGAGCAAAGCAACGAGGTACGAGCGCGCCCCGTATTCTGGCCCTCACGCAGTCCGTTAAATGGCGGGGCAGAAGCGGCCGCCGCAGAAAACACCAAACCCGGTAAAAATGAGTTGGACAAGGTTAAGTTGCTGGGAATCTTTGGCGAGGGTGACTCTGCTGGTATCATCGCGTTGGTGAAGGGCAATAAAAAGCGTATATTGCTGGGGGACAAGGTGGTAGGTTGGACGCTGGATGCTATTGAAAG
>JADFVW010000079.1 GCA_015222725.1 Pseudomonadota bacterium
AGTGAGCTTAATTCTGATTTGGAACACCCCGTATACAACTATAAGGTTGTGCGGCAGTTTGCAATCATGACGGTAGTGTGGGGCGTTGTTGGTATGCTGGTAGGGGTGGTCATCGCCTCCCAGTTGATGTGGCCCGCACTGAGCTTTGACTTGCCCTGGTTCAGCTTCGGGCGCCTTCGCCCACTGCACACCAACGCGGTTATTTTTGCCTTTGGCGGCAGCGCTCTGTTTGCCACATCCTACTACGTGGTGCAGCGCACCTGCCAGGCCAGGCTTATTTCCGACAAACTGGCTGCCTTTACCTTCTGGGGCTGGCAATTGGTTATTATCGGCGCGGTGATAACACTTCCCCTGGGCATTACTTCCTCCAAGGAATACGCCGAACTGGAGTGGCCAATTGATCTGCTGATCGCCGCCGTATTCGTTGTCTATGCCATTGTGTTTTTTGGCACCATCACCAAGCGAAAGACCTCTCACATCTATGTTGCCAATTGGTTCTTCGGCTCGTTTATCATCGCTGTAGCCGTTTTGCATATCATTAACAGCATGGTAATACCGGTCACCCTGACCAAGTCCTACCCGGTGTATGCCGGAACCGTCGATGCCATGGTGCAGTGGTGGTATGGGCACAATGCCGTGGGCTTTTTCCTTACCGCGGGCTTCTTGGGCATTATGTATTATTTTGTCCCCAAACAGGCTGGACGCCCTGTTTACTCCTATCGCCTGAGTATCGTGCACTTCTGGGCACTGGTTGCCGTCTACATCTGGGCCGGCCCTCACCACCTGCATTACACCGCACTACCCGACTGGGCACAGAGCCTGGGCATGGTGATGTCTCTTATTCTGTTGGCACCCTCCTGGGGCGGAATGATTAACGGCATGATGACCTTGTCCGGTGCCTGGGACAAATTGCGCACCGACCCCATTCTACGGTTCCTGGTGGTCAGCCTGTCTTTTTATGGCATGTCGACGTTTGAAGGTCCGATGATGGCCATCAAAACGGTAAACTCCCTCTCCCACTACACTGACTGGACCATAGGCCACGTACACGCCGGTGCCCTGGGCTGGGTTGCCATGATTACCATCGGCGCGATGTACCACCTTATCCCCATCCTGTTTGGCAAGACCGAGATGTACAGTATCAGCCTGATTAATACGCACTTCTGGATGTCCACCATCGGCACCGTGCTCTACATCGCAGCGTTGTGGGTCAATGGCATCATGCAGGGCCTGATGTGGCGCGCATACAACCAGGACGGCACCCTGACCTACAGTTTTGTGGAGTCTGTGGAGGCCAGCTATGCCGGCTACCTGGTCAGGCTGGTGGGTGGAGGTATGTTCTTCTGTGGCATGTTGCTAATGGCTTACAACGTCTACATGACCACCCGCAAAGAATTTCAAGCCGAAGCAGCGCCTGCTGCTGCCAGCGCGGCCTAAGGAGAAGATTCTATGAACCATGACATCGTAGAAAAGAATATCGGCATTATGATGGTACTGATTCTGGTGGCAATCAGTTTTGGTACGCTGGTGGAATTGACACCGCTAATCTTTGGCGACGAAGTGCAGGAACCCATTGCCGGACTTAAGCCCCTGCCTGCCCTGCAACTCGAAGGACGAGATATTTACATCCGTGAGGGCTGCAACAACTGCCACTCGCAAATGATACGTCCCCTGCGCGCTGAAACAGAGCGCTACGGTCACTACTCTGTCGCCGGCGAACTGGTTTACAACCACCCACACCTGTGGGGCTCTAAACGAACCGGACCCGATCTGGCACGCGTTGGCCAGCGCTACAGCGATGATTGGCACAGAGCACATTTATTCAATCCGCGCGATGTTGTTCCCGAATCCAATATGCCCGCTTACCCCTGGCTGTTTGAAAATGAGATAAACGCCGAGGTTACCGGCAAGAAACTGGCAGCGCTGCGTAAAGTAGGCGTCCCTTATACCGACGAGGACATCGCCGGGGCCGAGGCGGCGGTAGAGGGCAAGAAAGAAATTGAAGCCGTTGTAGCCTACCTGCAGAACCTGGGTCTGCTACTGAAGTCGAGGCGTTAATCATGGATATCAATGACTTCAGGGGGCTGAGCACTTTATTTTTAATGATTTCTTTTATTGGCCTATGCTTCTGGGCCTACAGCAAAAAGCGAAAAACGACCTTTGATGAAGCTGCCAATCTACCGTTCGCGGATGAGGAAATGAATCAACGTACCTTGCAGGAGGAAGGAAGGAATGACTAGCTTCTGGAGTAACTGGATCATCATTCTGACCACGATCACAATCGTGGGCATCACCTGGATTTTATTCGCCAACCGCAAGGGCACTCCCCGCGTTGGCGATGAAGAGGTGACCACCGGACACATCTACGATGGCATAGAGGAGTTGGATAACCCACTTCCCGCCTGGTGGTTTTATATGTTCGTCATTACCATTGTGTGGGGCATTGGCTACCTGGTTGTTTACCCCGGTATGGGCAACTACCCCGGCTTGGTGGGCTGGACTTCGGTGGGACAACACGATCGCTCTGTGGAACAGGCCAACGAGAAGTTTCGGGAAATGCGCGATAAATATCTCGCCCTGCCCATAGAGCAAATCGCCACCGACCCCAAGGTACTTAAAATGGGCCAGCGCATGTTCGCCAACAACTGTGCCCAGTGCCACGGTGCAGATGCCAAGGGCCGTTTTGGCTTTCCCAACCTGACCAACAACGACTGGATATACAGCGGGACTACCGAGGGTATCAAGGCCACTATCCACGACGGGCGCAGAGCTGTTATGCCGGCATGGGGAGATATTCTCGGTGACCAGGGCGTAAAAGAGGCCACCGCCTACATATTGTCGCTCAGTGGTCGCAAAGGTAACGCGGAAGACATCAGCGCCGGCGAGACGCGATTCAAAACCTACTGCGCCGCCTGCCACCAGGCAGATGGCACTGGCAACCCTGCGATGGGAGCCCCCAATCTGGCCAATGGCATCTGGCTGTACGGTGGCAAAACCGAGCAGATCAGCCAGAGCATACGCACTGGACGGAACGGCGTGATGCCTGCGCATAAGGATACCCTCAGTGAGGACAAGATTCATATTCTCACGGCCTACGTCTACAGCCTCAATCAGCCCTAGGATTTACTCTAGCGGTTCGACCCACGGGATTCGCCTGGAATCCCGTTTCCTTCTCCAGATACACATCGGGTTAACGTAATGCGAGACGAAGATTTAATCGACATTCAGGAGATCGCACCTGCGGAAGTCGGTGAAATTGACCTCTACCAGCGCCGGGAGAAGATCTATACCCGCAAAATAGAGGGCTTCTTCCAGCGTATTCGCCTGTACACCGGGTGGCCGTTGCTGCTTGGATACTTTCTGTTACCCTGGCTTAACTGGGATGGTCGGCAGGCCGTATGGTTCGACCTGCCCGCACGGAAGTTTCATGTCCTCGGCCTTACCCTGTGGCCCCAGGATTTCCCTCTGCTGGCCTTCCTGCTGATTATCGCAGCATTCGGCCTGTTTACGGTTACCGTATTTGCCGGTCGTGTCTGGTGTGGGTACACCTGCCCCCAGACGGTGTGGACCAGCATTTTTATGTGGCTGGAACAAAAGACAGAGGGCAGCCGCAACCAGAGAATCAAGCTGGACAAGGCGCCCTGGACCATCGATAAAATAGGCAAAAGACTAGCCAAACACGGCTCCTGGCTATTTGTCGGCTTCGCCACCGGCTTGACCTTTGTCGGTTATTTTTATCCCATCAAGGAACTGGTAGTAGATTTCGCCACCTTTTCGGCCAACCAATGGGCCCTGATGTGGACGGTGTTTTTCGCCCTGGCAACCTACATCAACGCAGGCTGGATGCGCGAACAGGTGTGCATGTACATGTGCCCCTACGCCCGCTTCCAATCAGTTATGTTTGACAAAGACACGCTCATTGTTTCCTACGACAGTAAACGCGGCGAGTCCCGTGGTTCACGCAAACACGGAGCCGATTACGCTGTGGACGGACTGGGAGACTGCATCGATTGCGAACTGTGTGTACAGGTCTGCCCCACTGGCATAGACATACGCGATGGGCTGCAATACGAATGTATTGGCTGCGCCCTGTGTATCGACGCCTGTGATTCCATCATGGATAAAATGCAATACCCCAAAGGCCTGATCAGTTACACCTCCGAGCACCAGTTGGACGGGGGAGTGACACATTGGCTGCGGCCGCGCATCATCGGCTACTTTGTGGTGTTACTTATCATGATGGGTTTATTCACCACACATATATTCAGTCGTGTACCACTGGAACTGACGGTTATTCGCGATCGCAACGAGTTGTTCATAACAACAGACTCCGGGCAAATTGAGAACATCTATACCCTGCACTTATTGAACATGGACAAATCCATGCACGAGTTTCAAGTCTCCATCACGGGCATAGCAGGGGCACAGATTATTGGCGAGACACTGTATACCTTGAACGGCGGCGAGGTGGCATCCCTAACCCTGCGGGTACGAGTAGACCCCACGCAACTGGACAAGCCAAACGAGGTATTGAACTTCGATGTGGTGGCAACAGACATGGCCTCCCTGAGTGCCACCTCCGAATCACGCTTTATGAGACCCATGTAATGGCTGCCAGACTCCCCACTTACGACACCAAACCCTGGTACAAGCAGTTCTGGCCCTGGTTGTTAATCTCACTGCCGGGCACCGTGGTTGTGGCGGGTTTTGTTACCTTATATATAGCCAACAAATACTCCGACGACCTGGTGGCCGATCAACCTTACAAAGTCGGCCTGGCTATCAACCGCCAGTTGGAGAAAAAACAGGTCGCGGAACAAAGAGGCATTCAAGCCAGCCTCCAGTTTTTGGGTGCGGGCGCAGAGCAGCGCGTGGAAGTCAGGATATCGGGCCTGAATGAAGACGAGGCGCTGAACCTTACCTTATCGCACCCGCTGGAGGCCGATCGGGATTTCAATGTCCGCTTGCAATTTGGTGGGTCGGGCCTGTATATCGGCAAGCTGACGCAGAGCGTCGCCCCGCGTTGGCACTGGACCCTGGAATCAAACGGCCCTGAGCCGTGGCGGCTTGACGGGACAATTGAGCGAAGTGATATCGGCAATGAGCCTGCCAACTAGCCAGCCGCCACCCGCACCATCAGAACATAACACCACCATTACCGCGTGCTTCCACTGCGGGGAAACAGTGCCCCGGGGCGCCAATTACGACATTGATATTTCCGGGCAGAGCCGTGCCATGTGCTGCCCTGGCTGCCGCGCTGTCGCCAGTCTGATCGCCGGTGGCGGCATGGCCAGTTTTTATGAACAGAGAACGGCATTCAGTGTTCGCCCCCCGCCGGATACCGCTGAGCGTGAGAATGCCGGTGTCGAACGCTATAAAATTTATGATGACTCCGAATTGGCTGCGACATTTACCGAACAACTGGAATCCGGGAATTGCAGGGCGCGCCTGTTACTGGGGGGAATGACCTGCGCTGCCTGCACCTGGTTAATTGAACAGTCGCTAATGGCATTGCCGGGGGTAAAAGTTGCCTCAGTGCACCTGAGCCAGAGTAGAGTAGATATCGAGTTCTGCTGTGCTGAAACCCCGCTCAGTGAAATCTTTGCGCACATCGAAGCCCTGGGCTATAAAGCCCGCCCCTTTCAGACAAGCGCTCAGCGTGAGCAGATGTCCAGTGAATACAAAACCGGCCTGAAACGCTTGGCGGTTGCGGGCCTGGGCATGATGCAGGTAGGCATGTTCGCCATCGCCCTGCATGCGGGCGACATCCAGGGTATTGAATACCAGTACCAGGCCTTACTGCGCTGGGTCAGTTTGCTGGTTAGCAGCTTTATTGTCCTGTATAGCGCCAGGCCTTTTTTTACCACCGCCTGGCGTCACCTGAGAGTAGGAGCCCTGGTCATGGACTTGCCGGTGGCATTGGCCATAGGTCTGGCCTGGCTTGCCAGCGCCTGGGCGACAGCCACGGGCAGCGGCCAGGTCTATTTCGACTCGGTGGTTATGTTTACTTTTTTCCTTTTGTTGGCACGCTTTCTGGAGTTGCGCGTCAGGCAGCGCAACGCCTCCAGTTGGTATGAGATTGAGGAATCCCTGCCCTCACTGGTTCTGGTTCGCAGAGACGATCAATGGCACAGCATCCTGCGCCAGAAGGTTGAAGCAGGCGATACGGTGTTGCTGAAACCCGGTGAGACCATTGCCGTGGATGCGCAACTGCTTAAGGGGAACAGTGCGGTAGAAGAAAGCGCCTTCAATGGCGAAGAACTGCCCCGGGCAGTGCACTGCGGAGACATCGTCTACGCCGGCACGGTAAACATGGAAGCCAGCATGGAAGCCCGGGTGCTGGGATCATACCGCGACACTCGCCTGGCGCTGTTACAGCGCTCGATAGTGCAAGGTGAAGCGGATAAACCCGCCCTGACAAAACTGGCCGACAGGGTCGCATCGCGCTTTGTCGCCGCTGTTTTGATTATCACTTCCCTCACCGCAATTGCCTGGTATTACATCGATCCACAGCAGGCCCTGTGGATTAGCCTTTCTGTACTCGTCATAAGCTGCCCCTGTGCACTCTCTCTCGCAACGCCAGCTGCACTAACCGCTGCGGCAAATGCACTGCGCTCCGCAGGCGTGATTGTCAGGGGAGAAAATGCCCTGGAATCCCTGTCGCGAATTTCGCACCTGGTGTTCGATAAAACCGGCACTCTGACAGAGGGAAAACTTGGGATTGTTAAGGTGGTCTGTCTTGATGAAGTCATCGAGGCAGACATTCTTGGGCTGTCGGCAGCCCTGCAACACTATTCCAATCATCCTCTTGCCCAGGCCTTCGATAAGGTCGCCACCAACATCAGTTTTGATCGGGTACATTACCAGATAGGTGCGGGACTGACAGGCTACCTCGGGGCCGATAACTACACCCTGGGGAGCGAAACTTTCTGTCGTGCGCAGGCGCCCTCACTGCCCCCTCCCCCCAAAGAGTCCTTGTACTGGATTGCACTGTGCAAAGCCGACACACCCCTGGCGTGGATAGGCTTGAATGACAAACCCAGAGTGGAAGCTGAAAAGGTAGTCGATAAGGCAAAAGCCTGCGGCCTTAGCGTAGAATTGCTGACAGGCGACAGTTCGGAACAAGGCCCTGCCCTGGCGATATTATTGGGTATCGATGTGGTCAACCGGGGTATGGCGCCCGAGCAAAAAATGGAGTATGTAAAACAGCTGCAAAGCCGGGGGGCAATCGTGGCAATGGTGGGTGACGGGCTGAACGATGCGCCAGTGTTGAGTGTGGCCAATACGTCTTTTGCCGTGGCGGGCGCCACCGACCTCGCCCGTACCCGGGCTGATTTTTTAATCGTTGACCATGACCTGCATGCAGTCACAAATACCTGGAAGAAGGCCCGCCAATGCAGGCGAATTATCAAACAGAATTTTGCCTGGGCACTGAGCTATAATTTTTTCGCCATTCCCTTGGCCGCACTGGGATTTGTCCCGCCCTGGGCGGCGGCAATTGGTATGTCCCTCAGTTCGCTGCTGGTGGTGTTAAACTCCCTGCGACTCAGCAGATAAATCAGGAGCTTATTGTGGCCAGCTTGTATCTCCTCATTCCCATCGCACTGATATTCTGCGCCATTGCAATTAAATTATTGCTGTGGGCTATTAACAGTGGTCAGTACGACGACCTGGATAAGGAGGCCTGGAAGATATTGGCCGATGACGAACCCGCAGATATAAATGAGCCAATGGACGAGGAGGAGCCGCTATCTTAACTGAGCTCTCATACCTGGGCGCACTTGGCCTCGGCCTGGCGGGTGCCGGCCACTGCCTGGGCATGTGTGGCGGAATTGCCGCTGCGCTCAACCTCGGTAGTGCCAAGGGCCCTGCAATTACCGTGGCCTACCATATGGGGCGAATCTCCAGCTACACGATACTGGGAGGCGCACTGGGCTTTGCCGCTGGCACAGTGGAAATACAAGCCTGGACGATGGCTTTGCGCTATATCGCCGGCTTTCTGCTTCTGGGCATGGGCTTATATATCGCAGACTGGTGGCGCGGTATGGCACAACTGGAACACCTGGGTGCGAAGCTGTGGCAGCCGGTGCAAAAATTTTCCTCCCGCTACCTGCCGATTCACCATTGGAGCCAGGCGCTCGCCCTGGGACTGTGTTGGGGCCTGATGCCCTGTGGGCTAATTTACAGCAGTCTGGCCTGGGCGGTGACTTCACAAAGTGGTATTCAGTCTGCCGCCCTGATGCTGTGCTTCGGCCTGGGAACCCTGCCGGCGATGCTGGCGACCAGCTTTGGTGCGGGAAATGTGCAGCGCTTTTTGCGCCGCAAAGGCCTGAAAATTTTTATCGCCTTATTTCTGATCACATCCGGTCTATGGACGCTTTACATGACTTATTCTCACGGCAACCACAGTAGCGCCAATATGTCGGAGCATTCGGGGCACACAAAGTAACCCTTAGCGTGAAGGTTATTAGCTTAAGCGAAGGCTAGACTGAAGATGGGGGTTGCTGGTTGATTTTGCAGGACCGTCTGAGGCCATGGATGGCCGAGGCCGAGCTCCCATGGATGGGCTTGATGCGTGTCCAGCAAAATCAACCAGTAATGCCCATCACGACCCAAACTTTAATCAAAAAAAAACCCCGCTAAAAAGCGGGGCTAAGAACCAAATGACCGTAGGTGAGCCGATCATATGGGTTAAAACTTCAGCGCAACGCCCAAGTTGACGCCGAGGCACAGGGTCACCGTACCGTATGTAGCATCATCATAGGGGTCGAATCGACTGAGAACATTGATGTCGGTCAAGGTAAGGGGAATACTTTGACGACTGTAATTACTTATGTCAGTCAGGAGGCAGGCTAACAACTATATTTGTTATTTATCAATATGTTGTGTCAATATACTAATGTTATTTCCATGGTGAGAAAAGTGAGTTTCCACAGCCTGTAAAAGTATTATCACCCAGGTAAACAGCCACCTGGCTGGTAAATGTATCGCCCTTCATGGTGTCGGTACAAAGTTCGTCCAGTATCTCAACTTTCAGCTGTAACTTATCGTTGCTCGCAGCATAGACGGTCAGGGCACCCTCTGTGCTCTGGGTGGGTGAGGGGAACAGCACGCGGTTCATACCATAGTCCCCGACAAACAGGATATGGTGGTCATGTCGGATCTCCAGGGTCCAACCCGGCTCGTTTCCCACCGCCCTGAAGTCGACCCCGCGCCTACGCGCATCCTCCCAGGGAACCCTGTGGGGAGCCAGTTTGCAGTCACCGAACTTTTGATTATCTATAATGAGGAGTGCCTCCTCGCCTTTACTCCAGAAGGTGACATCACCCTCCACATACTTCTCCCCCGACGCACTGTATTCACGTGACATCACCAGGTAGCGATCCTCCAGCCAGACAGCCATTTCTCCCGGCCCGGTGCGAGCGATAAATTCGTAACCGGTACATTCATAGACCAGTGTTTTTCCAACGGGCTGGCTGTCGGCCGGTACCGCCACTGCCTCTTCGCGCTCAGTCTCGGTGGAACACGCAGAGAGCTGGAGCGCACAAAGACCGATGAACAACAGGCTGGAAACCGGACGTAAAACGTTTTGAATAGACATAGTGGGAAACAGTTTATGCAGACAGATCGATTATAGACAAAACAATCATACGCAGGGCGAGCACAGTTACCAGCAGTTTGAACCAAAAATGGAAATTCTTCCGCGGGATGGTCGAGCGAAGCTTCGTGCCAAACCAGGAGCCCAGTGTGACCGCCACCGCCATTGCCACAATTAATTTGAGCCAGGGCATAAAGGCAAAGCCCAGCAGACCAAAGGCCACCATTCTCAAGCCGTGATTCAGGCTCATATAGGCCGCCGTATTTACCACCAGCCAATCTCTGTCACTCTTGTGGCGCAGTAACACCGCGGCACCCAGGGGGCCGGTTGCGCCGGCCACCATGCCCAGGCCCGTTTGATAAAACCCCAACAGTATCAGGGCAAATTGGTTGCCGCCCTTTGGTTGGGGCAGTTTAAACCAGGTAATAAAAAGAATGATGCCGCCGATCAATGCGGGCAGCCAGCGCAGGTCCAGCCCTGAATAAATTTCTGCGCCAAACCAGGCACCGGCAATAGACCCAGCTGCAACAGCGGGAATTAAAGTCCAATCGATATCGCGCCAGCCGAAGGCCGCACGGGAGACATTACTGGTCAGTTGGGTGATGGCGTGGATTGGAATAATGGCGGACGCCGGAACCAGTCCGGGCATCAGGGCGATAAGTAACACCCCTCCTCCCATCCCGATCGCGCCCGCCAGGGCCGATGTCAGAAACGCGATGGGAACCAGGGCAAACTCACCCAAGAGAGCAGACCCGATCGATATCGGCCTGCAAGCCCTCATTCATAGGCACATACCGGTTGAGCGCCCGACAGTTCATTGGCATTTGCGCAGACATAACCAAGCTCGCAGGGACCAGGAGGAGTAGTTTTTGTTGCCAAGGATCAATCGGATTTCAGCCATTATTCGCCCACCGCTGAGTAGTATCAGCTGAACACGATAACATCAGTCGATAGGGCAACCCAATGTTGCTGCTGGTCCTATTTCCCGTAAGTGGCTCCTAATGTTTGCCTGGGGCCAGGGCCACCCCCCGGCGCTCGTGATGGATGTATGCCTGCAGGGCGACCATAACGGCATCATCCAGTGGCAGGGCATCCGCTTCCAGAGGGTTCATGATGCACCAGTTTATCATTTCCCCCAGCACCACTACTTTTCCAAGTTGGGTCTGGAACTTGGGATAAGTTTCGGGATGTATATTGGCGCCGTTGGGGTGGCACTGATCACAGGACACCGTATTTTCGTTTCCCAACCCCCCGTGAAATGCCTTATCTCCCCGATCGACTACTGTCATATACTCTTCTTGCCAGTGCTCTATATCCATCTCATCAAACTCTTCGGCAACGGCTGGCAATCCCGATACCCCCAGGGCCAGCACAATAAATGCAGCACTTACAGAAACTGTCTTATTAAATTTCATGACCCCGATCTCCAATCAATAATGTGTTTGTGCGGGTGTTCGATCAGCATTGTCTTGCAGTCTGGTATCGACAGGGTGCCCCAGTTTCGTATCGTAGGCGACGACCCGGTTCGCATTATCGGGCAAGGTGTAGTTCACATCGACGTTGCCCGTGTGCATATTGATAAACTGCCAGCCGGTTGCATCGCGCTCAAAAAACGGATCGGCGCGATTCATTTCCACCGTCAGCTTAGGTAGCAAGCTCTCCTTTTGCGTATACGCCGCAGGGTAGGGCCACGGCCAGGCGGTGGCCATAGCCGCATGGAAGCTGATATTGCCTATTTGATTGGTATGTATCTGGTGAACATGGCCATACAACACCGTCACTTTATCGAAGGGTTTAAGCAGCGCCTGTACCTGCTCTGCATCTTCGGTCCAGAAATTCCAGGCCTTGAAGATTTTCTGCAGGGGTGAATGCGAAAACACCACCACTGGTGTGTCTTTGCTGACTTTGTCCAGGTCTGCCTTCAGCCACTGGCGCTGGGCATCACCCACCATAAAGGGTTGGCCATTTGGGTTATCCAGTCTAGCCATCTGCTTCATCCGATGCATACCCGACTCCCACTTCTGGTGCATCCATTTTTCGTAGGTGAGGATGCTGTTCAGTACCACGAAGTGGACGCCCTTGTGGTCAAAACTGTAGTGGTCCGGGCCCAGTTGCTTCTGCCAGTACTCACCCAGGTCGGTGTAGTAATCATGTTCGCCCATCACATAGTGCACGTCGCCGCGCAGGCCACTGAGAATTTCCAGGCCGTGATCTATTTCCTCGGGCTTCCCCAACTGGGCAATATCACCGCCATAGAAAATAAAATCGGGCCGCGGGTCCAACAGATTCGCTTCTGCGACCGCGCGAATCAAGCCCCGGTCCCAATTGTTAACAAACTTGTTTCCCTTGATGTGGGTGATATGCGAATCGGAAATATAAGCGAAGGTGAAATTCTCATCGCTACCTTTGCCGAAAGCCAGTTCCACCACGCTGATAGGCAGGGCGCTCGCTGCCAACATGGCACTGCCAGCCTTGAGAAAATTACGACGACTGCTGTTACTCATAGTGACGTCCTCTAGCGTTGGGTGAATTGGTTGAGGTTCGGGCTGGTCAGCGCTTCCATAAATTTGACCAGATCCTTCTTTTCGGACTTGCTCAGGTCCAGGGACCTGATACCGCCGCTGAGAAAACCGGACAGCGGGTCGGAATCTTTCACGCGCCCCCCGTTATTATAAAAATCGACAACATCCGCCAGGGACTCCAGACTGCCGTCGTGCATATAAGGCGCTGTTTTTTCTATGTTGCGCAGACTGGGGGTTTTGAAGGCACCCACTTCTGTGACATTTTCAGAGACGGCAAAACGTCCCAGTTCCGACATGGTTTTTTGCGTCAACACAGTGACATCGACATCGGCTCCAGCGCGCTTGGATTTGAGAAAAGCGGCAGCAGTCTCCTGCTCCTTTCCCCTAATGGTCTTGAAGCCGACACCGATATTGTGGAAGCGGTTATCCATAAACAGGGCCTGTGTTTGCTCTATCTTATGGCAGGACACGCAGCGACCCTTACCGATAAACAGAGCAAGACCCCGTATTTGGGCCTCGCTCATGGCGTCTTTCTGGCCACCGTACTGGTACTGGTCGAAGGGCGAATCACCGGCTACCACGGTTCGTTCAAAACTCGCGATGGCCATGGACACATGCCCCATATCGATGCCGGCCGCGTCAGTGCCAAATACCGCGTCAAAGGCACTGACATACTCGGGATCTTTGCGAATCACATCGAGTATCACGCCGTGATCGGAGAGCCCTCCTTCCACGGGGTTAATTGGGGGCTGTTTCGACTGGCCCTCCAGATCCGGCTCACGCCCGTCCCAGAACAAGGTCTCCATGTAGGCGGAGTTGAGTACCGTAGGGGCGTTGCGCGTACCAGTGAGTCCATTGAATCCCACGGATACCGGCAAGTTGTCGGTAAAGCCCTTGTCCTGGGCGTGGCAGGTGGCACAGCTTACCTTGCCATCCGCACTGAAGCGGACGTCGTGAAAGAGCTTGTCGCCCAGTTGAATTTTTTCGGGGGATTGGGGGTTATTCTCAGGGATTGGCACGGGCGGCAGTCCCAGTGGCGCGGCAACAAGTACCGAACTACTACCGACAAGTAACAGGGCTACAGATAATTCTTTGATCATCGATACATCCTCCGCTGGGTGCCCTTTAAAACTAGTGTAGGAGGTGGAGAATAGCCAATTGAATTAATTTAGTAACTTGATAGCTATACGCTATTCATATTAAAAACTACAGTTTGCACTAACTATCACTCATCAAGGAGGCAGGAGGCTAAATGGTACCTGCGGCCTTCGCCATATCCAGCGCCAGGTCCTCGATCATATCTTCCTGCCCGCCCACGGTGCGGCGGCGACCCAATTCCATCAGGATGTCCCTGGAGGAGAGATTGTACTTTTCGGCACTGCGCTTGGCGAATAACAGAAATGATGAATACACGCCGGCGTAACCCAGAGTGAGCGCATCGCGATCAACCCGCACCATGTGATCCATCATGGGAATCACCAGGTCCTCTGCCACGTCCATCGCCTTGAACAGGTCGATACCGGTTTCCACGTCCATGCGATCCAGCACAGCCACCAGCACTTCCAGCGGCGTATTGCCCGCCCCGGCCCCCAGACCCGCCAGCGAGCCATCGATGCGATTGGCCCCCGCCTCTATCGCGGCCAGGGAGTTTGCAATACCCATCGCCATATTGTGGTGACCGTGAAAACCGAGCTCGGTTTCAGGCTTTAATTCTCGACGCGCCAAAGCAATTCGTGCGGTCACATCGTCCGGCAACATATAGCCGGCGGAGTCGGTGACATACACGCAGTTGGCCCCGTAGGATTCCATCAGCTTGAGTTGGGTCACTAACTCATCGGGCTCAATCATATGCGCCATCATCAAAAAACCGACCGTATCCAGATCTTTATACTGAATGGCTTTCTGGATGTGCTGCTCTGACACATCGGCTTCGGAGCAATGGGTCGCCACGCGGATGGTGGAGATGCCGCAGTCCACGGCCATTTTCAGGTGGTCGACGGTGCCAATCCCCGGTAGCAGCAAGGCGGATACTTTGGTGTTCTTCATCTCCTTGCAGACTGCCGTGAGGTACTCCTGGTCTGTAGCAGCGGGGAAACCATAGTTCACCGACGCCCCGCCCAGTCCGTCACCGTGGGTCACTTCGATCAACGGCATGCCCGCCTCATCCATGGCCTTTGAGATGGTCACCATTTCTTTCACTGTAATCTGGTGGCGTTTGGGGTGCATGCCATCCCTGAGACACATATCGTGGAGGGTTACTTTCTTTCCGGATAAATCCATGGTGTTAATCTCTGTCTTTGGTTCGATGAATCAAGCGGCGGTGGGTATAAAGTTACCCGAGAGTATTTCTTCGGCGTACATTTCTGCGGTGCGCAAACCCGCCGCCGTCATGATATCCAGGTTGCCGGCGTATTTGGGCAGAAAATCACCCAGCCCTTCCACTTCCATATAAATGGAGACGCGCTTTCCATCGAATACCGGGCCATTTTTCAGGGTATAACCGGGCACGTATTTTTGCACCTCGACAATCATATCCATAACAGATTGGGTGATGGCATCCTGGTCTGGCTCATCCACTGTGAGGCAGTGGACGGTATCGCGCATAATGAGAGGTGGCTCGGCCGGGTTGATGACGATAATGGCCTTGCCCTGCGCGGCGCCGCCCACGCTCGATATACCAGCGGCTGTGGTGCGGGTAAATTCGTCGATATTTTTTCGCGTACCAGGCCCCGCAGACTTGGAGCTGACGGTGGCGATAATCTCGCCGTAGGACACCGCCTGTACCCGACTCACGGCTGCAACCAGGGGAATGGTTGCCTGGCCGCCGCAGGTGACCATGTTAACGTTCATGGCTTTCGCTGCCACGGCTTCCGCAAGGTTTACGGAGGGTACGCAAAATGGGCCTATGGCTGCAGGGGTTAAATCTATCATCACAGCACCATGCTCATTAACCTTGCGGCTGTTTTCTGCGTGCACATAAGCCGAGGTGGCGTCAAAACAGATCTGCACACCATCGGCTTTCATCGTGGGCAGCATGCCATCGATTCCCTCGGCGGTTATTTTCAGGCCCAGCTCCCTGGCCCGCACAAGGCCCGGTGAATCTTCGACCACACCGACCATCCAGACGGGCTCGATGACGTCGCTGCGCATGGCTTTTACCAGCAGGTCGGTACCGATGTTGCCGGGGCCGATTATGGCGGCTTTGATTTTCTGGTTCATGTGTATCCTTTGTTTGCGTGGTCAATACAATTGTTTAGTTCGGGAATACATTCCCAGGCCGTAGTTTCAGGAAGGGTTTTCAGGACCCGCCGTGAATCCATCCATGGAGGCTCGTATCGCGCGTCCATGCGCTCCACGGTCCTGAAAACCCTTCCTGAAACCACGGCCTTGCCTCTGCTATATACGAATGGAGCAATGCATTGTTCAACATTTCTACTTTCGATTCCCTTTGAGCTGGAAGCTTAGCGCGTTGCTCAGGGTCTGGGGGCCTGTAGTCCTTTTCAAGATCGTCTGCCGCAGGGACGCGGCAGCCGAGCCTCCATGGGTGGGGTCACGGCGTATCTTGAAAAGGGCTACAG
>JADFVW010000080.1 GCA_015222725.1 Pseudomonadota bacterium
ACATATACCCAATATGCCTGCAGAAAAGCGCCTTGATTGGCAAAAAAATGCACTCGCCATAAGTTACAAAATGGGTGACGACCCACACTAGACAATCACCCACCGGATGATATTGATCTGAATCAAGCTTCATGCAAGGTGCATGAGGCATTCCGGCAAAAAGGAGCCTCTTTACAAGACCAATCCCCGCTTGCGCTAAGGCGCAGTGGCCAGTCATAAATAGTCCATCTGAGCGGCTCCGGCCTTTTTCTTATGTCAATATTTTTTACAAACCCTCATCGCCCGGATGATCACCAGGGCTTTAATTATGAGGACACTGTCCCGGTGCTCGAGGCAAATGTGAGATAGCTCACACTATTGTAGCGGTAGCCTGGCTTTCGATACTCACATCGTCAGGAATTCTTACATCTCGCGGCATGCCATGCCATTGCCTACGACCTGCAACCCTGGTCATGCCGTGCATGCGAGGAAAGCTGTGACACAACTCACACTATTCGACAGCACTGGAGTGCCTGTCTGGGCCGACCCAGCCGATTGGTATGATTCCTGCTCTATATAATTTGTGCAAAACCCCTCGCGGGAAAAAGAATTGCCGCGACACGGGTCTCTCTACCGAGAGATGTGCGACAAGCAGTATCTCAGTAGATTTCAGGACTTGTTTACACAGATTTAAGACCAATAAGGCAACGTGATTATGAAAGGGAAAAAAATAGACTATGTATTGGCGTTAGCGTTGGTGGCGGTATGCGGCCGTATGCCAGTGTCCCAGGCCATGCCTATAAATGAGGATACCCTGAATTACCAGGGAGCGATTTTTACCCTCGAGGGTGAGTGGGTTGACGCCATTTACAGAATGACTTATTGGGCAAACTTCGAAAACTTCACGGGTACCAATGACCAATCCTACCTCAAAGCGCTGGACTGGAAATGGGAGGGTGGTCATATAAGCACGGTGTCCCTGCTGGAGGCCCCAGGCGGCGCTGGAGACTGGCTGGCTCAGACCTCTCACCAAATCGGTGTGGGTGAGTCGGTCGGATGTGAAATAGGCGGCGGCTCCAACGCGGTATGTACTGATTTTGTCGGAAGTGAATCCGGGTTGTCCACCGCCACCGAGGGAGACCTGAGGTGGGTCTTTGAGATCAGTTTCAAGCACATCAGCCAAGTGGACGTTTATCTGAGGGACGGTCTGCGCGCGGCCTATATTAATGATAGTGGCAGCCTCGCCGCCCCTATCTTGTCCTGTGGCGCAGCCGGGGAAGCGACTTGCGCTAGCGACCCGAATATTACACCCGCCAGCGCAAGCGTCCCGGTTCCCGGGGTGCCGGCGTTACTCATCATCGGGCTGGCGGGAATGTCCCTGTGCCGGAAATATCGAACTTACAGCACCTGAGCGATTATCATTCCCATACCGATCAGGCCGCCAAAATAAGCCAGGCTGCGAAAGACTTTTACGCCGCCTAAATATAACAAGGCGTGAGCCAGCCGACTGAACAAGAATATCTGTGCACCCAGGGCACTTAAGTCCCCCGCCCGGCCCGAGCCATGGGCTATTAGCACCAGGCACGCAAACGGCAGCAGGTTTTCGGCCATATTGTCCTGCGCACGTCGTGCCCGGCCACCCCACCCCGACACAGGGGGAATATCATCACGATTACCCATCGCCCAGGCCATGCCATTTTGCATGTCGCCCGCGGCTGCGGCCACCAGAATCTGCGCGACATACAATATCGATGCCCATAGAAGCATCGTTAACTCCACAGATAGATCAGGCATATTACAAGTCTCCATTGGTACTATTACGTCAATTTTTGTGCCTTCACCCACGACGAACATTGTGGTGTAACATCCCGGATGCTTCGGGCACAGTACAGTTGCAAGAGCATGGCTATAATAGCTCGAATATTGAGGAGAGCGCTAACCAATGATGGATTTCAGTGTGGTCGAGTTATTGCAGGGCAGCGATGTATTGTTGCTGTTCACGGTATTGGGCTTCGGGCTGCTGCTGGGGCGAATCACTCTGGGCGGCTTCGAGGTGGGCACCACCACCGGCGTGCTGCTGGTGGCCCTGCTGTTCGGCAACTGGGGGCTGGATTTCTCCGCACAGACAGAGAGTCTGGGCTTTATGCTCTTTATCTTCTGCGTCGGAATTGAGGCGGGGCCGAATTTTTTCAGCACCTTCGCCCAGGATGGCGTGCGATACATCGTCATAGCGCTGGTGGTAGCGACCACGGGCGTGCTGGTTGCGGTTGGCATTGCGCGAGCGCTGGATCTGGA
>JADFVW010000011.1 GCA_015222725.1 Pseudomonadota bacterium
ATGGAAATCATTCCAGGTTGAGCTATCTTCTCTATAACAATAAGCGTGCCAATCTAGTATTATCAATAAAAACAAAGGGTTAGCAGGTTCTGTAATTCTCAGGAATTCGTGAGTCACAGGATGTTGAGATAGAACCCACCATAAATGGTGAACAACAGGGGTGAAAAACAATGAAAAAGCTTTTGACTGGGATACTGGTCGCTATATTGGTCGCGGTGGTTTGGCGCTATCTACCCATGGGCGCGCACATAGCCACGGGGTATTCGGCAAAGCAGCTGTGTTCGGGAATGTTTGTAGCGGGGTTGCCTGAAGAATTTGTTCTGGAGACCGATATAGAGCCGCGCATGGCAGTTTTGGGGGCGGCTCAGGGCCTCCTGCATATAGTCAGCGATAACAGTGGGAAATCAGTTGAGTCCACATTCCTTGGCTTTTCCAGCACTGCGCAGTACCAGTTCGCGACAGGTTGTACCTTAAACCCTATCCATGGCGAGAATATTGCGGTCGCAGCCAGCGACGTAACAAAGGCTGTAGAAGGTGCGGAGGTTGCAGTAGTGGTGCCGGCGGCGGAATTGTCTGCAGCCTACAAGCAAGCTTTCGCAGAACCTGCAGGTGGCGGTCGCAACACCCTCGCATTATTGATCATGCATAAAGGGAAACTTATTGCTGAGCAATACCTGGCTCCCATTACAGCGACTACGCCCATGCAGGGCTGGTCTATGAACAAGAGCCTGATTGCAACCTGGGCTGGCATACAGGTAAAAAAAGGGCAGCTTTCCCTGGACCAGAATGTGTTACTGGCCTTGCAGTCTACCGGTGAATCCCTCTTGGGAATTGAGCAGAACGTGGATCCGGGTCTCACCTTGTTTAACCTGCTTCATATGGAAAGCGGCTTCGAGTTTGTGGAGACCTACGACCCCGGAGATGACGCCACGCAGATGCTATACAACAGTTCGGCCATGTGGCGAGCTGCACCTGAAAATGGACATGAGTATCCTCCCGGTGAGCATTTCAGTTATTCCAGTGGCGATGCCAACCTGGCAGCATTTTTGTGGCAGAGCTCGCTGGCAGGTGAGCCTTACTATCGATGGCTGGAAGCTAACTTCAGCGGCCCACTGGGCATTACCAGCGTGACTGCGGAGCCCGATGCCAGCGGTGTACAAGTGGGGTCTTCCTATACCTATATGACCGCCAGGGACTGGCTGCGCGTGGGCCAGTTCTGGTTGGATGCCTGGCATGATCGTACTGATATTCTCCCCGAAGGGTGGCAGCGTGAGGCCACCCGGCCCAGCGTATCCAATAGTGAGGGAAACTATGGCTTGTCTTTCTGGCTCAACACCCAGGGAACACAGTTCCCATCGCTGCCTAAAAATATGTTCAACGCCGGGGGAAATTCTGGGCAGAGGGTGATGGTTTTCCCCGACCAGGAGTTGGTGGTTGTGCGCCTGGGATTATCGCAAAGCGGTGTTGATCAGGGGGTGGATCTTTTTTCCCGGCAGGTGCTGGATATTCTTAACCCACAGTGAGTCCCTATGAATGCCTGTCACGATGGCTTCGCACTAAAAATGAAAGTCAGTTTCTTTTACGAACTGGAAAAGTTAACCTAAATTTCTAATTAAAACCTTTATGGATCAGGCGACCAGACTTTGGGGGCCGTAACAGCCTTGCTTTACCCTGGGTGAGTTCGTTGTGAGACCTTAAGCGGGATTAATGGAAGCCAAACCTCTATGCAAGCACGTCAGTTTATTGCTGAGTTAAAAGCCCGGGGCGTTTATAGGGTCGCGGCGTTTTATTCGGCGGGTGCCTGGGCACTGTTGCAGGTTGTCGACATTGTGTTTCCCATCGTGGGGCTTCCCGACTCTGGCGTAACAATGGTATTGGCGGCGGCAGCCCTGGGGTTTCCGGTCGCACTATGTCTGGCCTGGTGGTTTGATCTTACGGCGGAGGGTGTGGTTGAGGCACCGCCGGTTGATATTACCAGCGAAAGGGCCGCGCTATCCCCGCTTCATGCGATCGAATTTGTACTCATACTGGCCTTGATGGGCCTGGTAGCTTTTCTCTATTTTGATCGCCTTGGAACAGCCGCAGGGGAACAGGCGAGCAGCACTCGCAGAGTAGCTGGCGGCTCTGTTATGCAGCGCCCTTCCATCGCTGTCATGCCCTTTATTAATATGAGTTCTGCTTCCGAGGGTGAGTATTTTGGTGATGGGCTGGCGGAGGAAATACTCAATTTGTTGGCCAAACTCGAGGAATTGGATGTCGCCGCCCGCACCTCGTCTTTTTACTTTAAAGGCAAGGCCATGGACATCAAGGCCATTGGTAAAAAACTGGGGGTAGAGCATATTCTGGAGGGCAGCGTCCGGCTGCAGGATGACAAGCTGCGGGTTACAGCGCAGCTGATAAACACGGAAACTGGCTTTCACTTGTGGACCGAGACTTATAACCGTGACCTGGATGATTTGTTTACCTTGCAGGACGATATTGCCAGCAAAGTGACGGACAAGTTGCAATTGATACTGTCACCGCAATCTCGTGACAAGCTAAAAAGCGATCTTGACGTTGATCCCCTGGCCTATGATTATTATTTACGTGGCAGAGATTTTTTACGCCAGCCTTTCGACAGGGCTGCCTTACAGTCCGCCCTGGATTGGTTTACCAAATCGGTAGAGGTCAGCCCGCAATTTGCCAGTGGCTATGCAGGGATTTGCGATTCCGTGCTCGGGCTCTATGAACTAAACGATACTGTCACCCTGTTTGAAAGTGCCGAGAAGGCCTGCCACAGGGCGCTGACTCTCGATAGCAACGCCGTGCCTGTGTATGTTGCCCTGGGCAACCTGTACAGGAACTCCGGTCTGTACCCGCGATCTGTCAAGGAGTTCAACCGCGCGATCAGTTTGAAGGGTACATCGGTTGATGCGTACATAGGCCTGGCAGAAACTCAGGTGGCCGCCAGCGATTTAGCCCTGGCGGAGGAAAATTTCCGTCGTGCCATTGAGCTTCAACCCTTTAATTGGCAAGCCCAGCGCAGCATGGGAAATTACCTGTTTACCGTGGGACGGATCGCTGAGGCCCTTCCCTACTACAAACGAATTACACAGTTATTGCCACAAAGCGAATCGTCTTTGAATAATCTGGGTGCTGTCTACTACATCTTGGGCGATGCTGAGCAAGCACTGGTGATCTGGCATCAATCATTAGAACTCAGCCCCACACCGACCACTTATTCCAATGTCGGATCCAGTTTGTTTTTCATGGGTGAGTTCGAGAAATCGGCACAAATGTACCGAAAGGCCATTGCCCAGACCCCGGACGACTATGAGATGTGGGGCAACCTGGGGGATGCACAGCGTTTTTATTCGAGCGAAGAAGCGCATTACAAGCCGGTTTATTTGCGTGCCATAGAGCTTGTCGGCGAGCGCTTAAAAATCAATCCGATCGATGCGGGTGCACTGGCTCTGCTGGCTCACTATCACGCCAGCCTCGGAAACCATGAGCAGAGCTTGCAAAATATCGCTAAGGCCCAGGAAGCCGGCCCGAAAAACATGTATGTCTTTTATCCATCAGCTACTGCACTGGTGTTACTGGGGCAATTGGATGAGGCCATGGCGGCGCTGGCAACGGCGGTGGAGTTGGGCTATCCACCCGAGTTGGCAAAAATTGATGCGGGATTTCGGGAGTTGCTGCACACGCCGAAATTTCAGCAGCTCGTCCATGCAGCAGACACAACAAAAACTAAAAAAGAGGGGTAGCGCAATGAATGCCCAAAAAGTGCAAAGTCTGATGATCCAGTTCTTTTGACCCAAACCCCGCTGTTTACGAGCATGGCGCCAACCCGCATTCAAATGATAGGGTACCGGGCTGTCCTTTCACTCAGGCATGTGCAATGAGCAAGTTTACTCTAAGCGAGATCAATATCTACCCGGTGAAATCATTCGCCGGCTTTTCTATCGATACCGTGCAACTGGATCGATTTGGCCCAACGGCTGATCGGCGCTGGATGCTGGTGGATGAGTCCGGTGTTGCTATCACCCAGCGCGATCAATCGCGTCTGGCTCTGATTAAAACCGGGTTGCGTGCCAACGGCCTGAGTTTGCAGTTCGAGAGTGATCAACTGGAAGTTCTTATTCCCGA
>JADFVW010000081.1 GCA_015222725.1 Pseudomonadota bacterium
GAGAGATTCGAACTCCCGACATCCTGCTCCCAAAGCAGGCGCGCTACCAGACTGCGCTATACCCCGATTATCAATGGCAATGATCTTTGCCGACCCGTTTTCAGGAGGGCGCATGATACTCACACACTCACAGAGCGTCAACGGTAAAATAGTGATTTTACACCAGTTTTCTTTCAGCCCTCTTCCCCAGCGATAGTCAGGCATGGGACAATGCGCGCCGTCGAATTGGCGCTATAAACGCCCCAACAACTAATACAGCGAGAATCTCCCATCATGTCAGCAGTGGTCCTTGACGGAAAAGCCGTAGCGGCGCAAACAGAAGCCGAACTTTTGGCTCGTGTAGAAAAACTGAAAAGCCAATCCGGGGGCAAGACGCCTATATTGGCCACGCTGCTGGTAGGTGACGACCCCGCCTCGGCCACCTACGTGAAAATGAAGGGTAACGCCTGCAAGCGTGTGGGCATGGACTCACTGAAGATCGAGATGCCCTCCTCTACCACGACCGAGGAACTGCTGACAAAGATAGAAGAACTGAATAGCAACCCGGATGTGCACGGCATACTCCTACAGCACCCGGTTCCACCCCAGATAGACGAACGCGCCTGCTTTGACGCTATCACCCTGAGCAAGGACGTGGATGGTGTTACCTGCCTGGGATTCGGTCGCATGGCCATGGGTGAAGAGGCCTACGGCTGCGCCACCCCACAGGGCATTATGCGGCTGCTGGCTCATTATGATATCGAAATTTCAGGCAAACACGCTGTGGTGGTCGGTCGCAGCCCGATCCTGGGAAAGCCCATGGCACAGATGCTTTTGCAAAAACATGCAACTGTGACTATTTGCCACTCTCGCACCCGGAATCTTCCCGAGATCGTCGCCATGGCTGACATTCTGGTGGGGGCCGTTGGTGTACGCGAATTAATCAAAGCGGACTGGGTAAAAGAAGGTGCTGTGGTCGTGGACGCCGGTTATCACCCCGGTGGTGTCGGCGATATCGAGCTGTCGGCCCTGAGCGAAAAAGCCAGCGCCTATACACCGGTTCCCGGCGGCGTGGGCCCCATGACCATTAACACGCTGATTCAACAAACCGTTATGTCGGCAGAAAAGAGCCTGGGCTAGAATCTGGCCGGTAGCGCTAGTCGCTGCCGCGCCGCCACTTGGTTCCCTCTCGGCTGTCTTCCAGCACCACACCCTGCGCCAACAAGTCCTGGCGAATTTCATCGGCGCGGCCATAGTTTTTATCCAGCTTGGCCTGCTGGCGCTCCATAATAAGCGCCTCTACCACTTCTGCACAGACCTCCCCTTCAAGCACCCCACCGTGCAGCCACTGTTGCGGGTCCTGCTGCAGAATACCCAACAGATTACCGGCGGCTAATAATCGCGCCTTCAGCAGAGGCTTGTCTTCGCTATTCGCCTTGTTCAGTTCCTTGGCCAGGGCGTGAACCTCAGCGATGGCTACGGGCGTATTCAAATCGTCATTGAGCGCTTTATAGAAGGGCTCAGAAGCCAGTTCTATATCACCTACTGCCTCCACATCGGCAACCTCTCGCAATGTACCGTATAAACTCGACAAGGTGTTCTCTGCCTGCTCCAGCAACTCAGGAGAAAAGTTCTGTGGTGAACGATAATGTGCCGACAGCAGCGCAAAGCGCAACACCTCCCCCCTGAATTTCTCCAGTAAGTCACGCACCGTGTGGAAGTTTCCCAGTGACTTGGACATTTTTTCGCCGTCTATATTCAGATAGGCATTGTGCATCCAGTAACGCACATAGTCGCCACCGTGGGCACAACGGCTCTGGGCGATTTCATTTTCGTGGTGGGGAAATATCAGGTCTCTGCCGCCACCGTGGATATCGATGGTATCGCCCAGGTGTTCGCGAATCATGGCGGAGCACTCCAGGTGCCAACCCGGCCGGCACCGACCCCAGGGCGTACCCCAACCCGGATCTTCATCCGCAGCGGGTTTCCACAGCACAAAATCTCCAGGATGGCGTTTGTAATCTGCTACGGCAACCCTGGCACCGGCCAGCATATCGCCCAGAGAGCGCCCGGACAGCTTGCCGTAATCTTCCATGGACTCCACCGCGAACAGTACGTGCCCCTGGGAGACATAGGCGTGACCTTTCTCGATCAGGGTTTGTGTAAGCGCAATCATGGGCTCAATATTCTGGGTAGCATGGGGTTCCAGGGTCGGGGTCAGTGCATTCAGCTGCGCCATATCTTCCCGAAACTTGACGGTAAACTCGTCGGTAACCGAGTCGATGGAGCATCCACGCTCCCGGGCCGCTGCAATAATTTTGTCATCCACGTCGGTAATATTACGTGCATAGGTGACGTTTTCGTACTGTGTTTGCAGCAGACGAAACAGCGTGTCGAACACCACGACCGGTCTGGCATTACCGATGTGTGCGAGGTTGTATACCGTGGGGCCACACACGTACATGGTTACCGCGTTAGTAACCAGTGGCACGAAGGCTTCTTTCTTGCCCGACAATGTATTGTAAATTGAAAGACTCATCTGATGCTGTGCCTGTTAATTATTCCATGTATCGCGTAGCCCGATGGTCTTGTTAAAGACCGGCGTTTCGCTACTGTGCTCGTACCTGTCAGCGACAAAGTAGCCCTCGCGCTCGAACTGGAAGATTTGCTCGGGCACAGCCTCCAGCAAGGAAGGTTCAATCCACGCCTCTTCCACTACGCACAAGGAATCGGGGTTGATATGCTCGAGAAAGTTCTTGTCACCACGATCCGGTGCCGCATCGTTAAACAGGCGGTCGAACAATTTCACTTTCGCGCGCTTTCCGGCAGCCCCCGACACCCACTGAATAACACCTTTTGGCTTTATGCCGTCTTCGGGGTTATTGCCCAGGGTGTTTTCGATGATACGCGCACGCACTTCGATGATCTCGCCGTTTGCGTCCTTGATTGTCTCATCCGCTTCAATAACGTAGGCATTGCGCAATCGCACACGTTTCCCTATAACCAGGCGCTTGAACTTTTTATTGGCTTCTTCACGGAAGTCATCCGCGTCAATATAGAGTTCACGGCTAAAGGGGACCGTGCGCGTGCCCAATTCTTCCCTGTTGGGATGACGCGGTGCCGTTAACGCCTGTAACTGGTCTTGTGGATAGTTTGTTAAAACCACCTTCAGCGGGTTCAGTACGCACATCGCCCTGGGAGCATCCTCATTCAGGTCATCGCGTATTGCATGCTCCAGCATAGCAACATCGACCACACCTTCGGTGCGCGATACACCGGCCATCTCACAAAAATGACGCAGTGAGGCCGGGCTGTAGCCACGCCTGCGCATGCCAGAAATTGTCGGCATACGCGGGTCATCCCAACCGGACACTATGCCCTCATCCACCAACTGCTTCAGCTTGCGTTTGCTGACAATGGTGTAACTCAGGTTAAGTTGGCCAAATTCGAACTGACGGGGCGTGCTGGGGACCGGCAATTGCTCAATAAACCAGTTATAAAGCGGGCGGTGCCCCTCGAACTCGAGCGTGCAAATGGAGTGAGTGACACCCTCGATGGCATCTTCCTGGCCGTGGGCGAAGTCGTAAGTGGGGTAGATAACCCAGTCATTGCCTGTCTGGTGATGATGTTGCTTTCTAATCCTGTAGAGAATGGGGTCGCGCATATTCATATTAGGCGAGGCCATATCCAGCTTTGCCCGCAGCACTTTTTCTCCCTCGTCATAATCTCCGGACTTCATGCCCGCCAACAACTCGATATTCTCTTCGACACTGCGCTCACGGTAGGGGCTGTTTTTGCCCGGCTCGGTTAAGGTTCCTCGGTATTCCCGGGCCTGCTCCGCCGTCAGGTCACAGACATAGGCGTTGCCCTGCTCTACCAGCACCACCGCCCAATCATAAAACTGTTGAAAATAAGAAGAGGCAAAACGAACATCTCCGTGCCAGTTAAAGCCCAGCCATTTAACCTCCGCCTGAATAGCGTCAATATATTCCTGGCTCTCCTTTTCCGGGTTTGTGTCATCAAAGCGCAGGTGGCAGCGACCGCCGAAGTGCTCCGCCAGCCCAAAATTCAGGCATATTGAGCTGGCATGACCAATATGCAGGTAGCCGTTGGGCTCCGGTGGAAAACGTGTCACCACCTCCGTAGCTGTCCCGTTCTCTAATTCAGCGGCGATAATAGACCGTAAAAAGTTGTTGGCTGGCTTGATTTCCATAGCTCCTTTAGCCCTGGCTTACAAAATGGCCGCGTATTATAGCCACTGTTATGGCTACCACCTAGCGTAAAAATCCAAAAGCCCGTATGATTGACCCCCTTTGCAATATTCAACCCTTAATCACACCTTTTAAGCCCTACCACTAGACAAGGACGACACTATGGTTATCATTCGCACGACATTTGGCGATATTAAACTGGAGCTGGATGCTGAAAAGGCACCCAAAACCGTGGCCAATTTTCTCCAGTACGCCCAGGACGGGTTTTACGACGGCACAATCTTTCACCGTGTAATCGACAACTTTATGATTCAGGGCGGCGGCTTTGACTCCAATATGGATCAGAAGGCATGTGGTGCGCCCGTCGAGAATGAGGCCGACAACGGCCTGGCTAATGACCACGGCACTATCGCGATGGCGCGCACAACAGACCCTCACTCCGCAACCGCACAGTTTTTTATTAATGTGAAGGACAATGATTTCCTCAACCACTCTGGCAAAAACATGCAGGGCTGGGGCTATACCGTATTTGGCAAAGTCACCGATGGCCACGACGTGCTGGATAAAATTCGCGGTGTCGCCACCACGACCCGTGGCGGCATGCAGGACGTACCCGCAGATGAGATTATGATTGAGTCCGTAGCAGTCGTTGAGAGCTAGTTCTGCCTATGGCACGCACGCTTTTCATTTCAGACCTGCATCTAAACCCAGAAAGGCCCGGTATTACCCGGGCCTTCGTACAATTCCTGCAAGACAATATAGATTGTGAGCAGCTTTACATCCTGGGTGACTTGTTCGATGCCTGGGTGGGAGATGACGATGATGCCGCCATCGCCCTGGAGGTCGCACAGGCGCTGCGCAACTTCAGCGCCGCCGGACCAGCGCTATTCCTGATGCAGGGTAATCGTGACTTTATGCTGGGGAAGGACTTTTGCCAATCGGTAGGTGGCCAGCTACTTACCGACCCCAGCATCATCAATTTACAGGGTAAGCCCACTTTACTGCTGCACGGGGACAGTTTGTGCACGGCCGACAGTGAGTACCAGGCCTTTCGCGCCATGACCCGCGATCCTAAATGGCAGGCGGAAGCCTTGACCCACAGCCTGGCGGACAGGCGAGCCCTTGCCGGACAGTTGCGCCGCATGAGCAAGGAATCCAACAGTAACAAGGCTGAAGATATTATGGATGTGACTGGTGATGCAGTCATTGAGGCCATGCAGTCCCACGGGGTTGAGCAGATGATACACGGTCATACCCACCGTCCAAATTGCCATAGGGAAAGCTCCCGAACACGCTGGGTACTGGGCGACTGGGGCGAAAAAGGCTGGGTTCTGGTGTCGAATGACAGAAGCCTGGACCTCATTAATTTTGATATTATTCAATAGCTTGCAGCTATATTCTAAACTATTAGATTAAGCTTTCAGGCCGGCACTCCGCTGTGGAAACGAAACTCCCCGTCGACACTTTCTATCAAATTTCTCTCCGCCTCAAGCAGAACAGGAAGCCGTTGCTGCACCTCCTCTTCAGAACTTAATTGCCGCGCCCATTTAAGGTAACCCAGGAAATGCCTGGATTCAGATTTTAGTAAAGAGCCGTAGAATTCCGCCAACCCCTCGTCCAATACAGGTACCAGGGCAGCAAATCGCTCACAGGAGCGCGCCTCGATAATCGAACCGACGATCAGCGTATCGATCAAGCGCCCGGGTTCGTTTTTACGCACGCTGTTACGCAACTCTCCCGCGTAACGACTGGCGGAAAGCTGCGCGTAGCGAACACGTCGTTTCTTCATAATGCCAATCACCTGCTCAAAATGGCGCAATTCCTCCCGCGCCAGACGCGACAGCATATGCAGCAGATCATCGTGTGCTACAGGGCTTACGCCCGTGTTTGCTATTCCTGGAATTCCGTGCCGGTATCGCCTGATGGTCGTCAGCGCAGATTGAGCCGCGTTGTGTTCCAGGTTAGCGTGATCAACCAGAAGAATTGGCAGGTTCTCTGGCTTGGCTGCTTCGGTGACCCAGGCCGCCGGCGTTGCGCAGCGCAAAAACTCCAGAATATGAGAAATATCGGCAGTCTTGCCGGCGACAGCAGGCATCATGTATCCCTTCTTCCAAATAAATCCGGCGTCAGCATATAGCGGTCGTAATGCGCCTGGGAGAGCGCAAGAAATTCCTCGTCTATCATTTCACGCAAAGGCGTTAGTGCCATGTCACGATATTCAATATCGACCTGAAAACCAAAGCTGGCGGGGTCGTCAATTTGACTACCGCCCGCCTTGAGTAAGCTATAGGCCCAACAGAACTCGTCATATGCTTTGTTATAGGCTATTTGCTGTACCTGCAATTGCCACTGCAGCAGAGCCCCATCCAATATTTTCAGCTTATTACTTACACACTGGGAGAGGAAGCCGGACAGTCGCTGGTCAATGACAGTTTTTTGACCCTCGGTATAGCTATTCCAGTTAATCACCTCGTGGCTAAAACGCTTGCAGCCACGGCATACGGTATCGCCAATTCCGGTGGAACAAACACCGATACAGGGGGTTTTTACAGGGCTTTTGGCTATTTGTATCACCGCGGCGAGTGTACGTTATCACCTGTGTGAATGCACGATATAAGCGCCTGATTTATTTATCTTAAACGCCGATTACGCTATACTGCGCACCGTATTTCAAGGGGTAGATAGATCGCGCTTACCCATCGCGCTTTTCCATCGAGATGGCCCACCTCTTCGAACTCTCTTTATCAAAACAAGGAGCTCTATCATGCTTGAAGCCTATCGCGCCCACGTGGCGGAACGTGCCAACCAGAATATTCCACCCAAACCCCTTAGCGCCGATCAGGTGGCCTCACTGGTAGAGTTGCTGAAAGCGCCACCCGCTGGTGAAGAAGATTTCCTGTTGGAACTACTGAGCACGCGTGTTCCTCCGGGTGTAGATGAGGCCGCCTATGTGAAGGCCGGCTTTCTCTCCGCTATTGTATCCGGTGATGCCAGCAGCCCCCTGATCGACAAAGCCGCCGCCATTAAACTACTGGGTAATATGCACGGCGGCTACAACATCGAGACACTGATCTCACAATTGGGCGATGCCGACCTGGGCGAACTGGCCGCCACTGAACTGAAGCACACGCTGCTAATGTTTGAAGCGTTTCACGATGTTGCCGAGCTGGCAGACAACGGCAATGCCAATGCCAAGTCGGTTGTACAATCCTGGGCAGACGCCGAATGGTTTACCTCCAAACCCGAGGTGGCGCAGTCAATCAAGGTTGCTGTATTCAAAGTAACTGGCGAAACCAACACCGATGATCTGTCCCCCGCTCCCGACGCCTGGTCACGCCCCGACATCCCCCTGCATGCCCTGGCCATGTACAAAATGACCCGCGATGGCCTGCAGCCCGAAGAGCACGGTGTAACCGGCCCAATGAAGCAAGTGGAAGAAGTACTGGCCAAAGGTCTGCCCGTTGCCTTTGTCGGCGATGTAGTCGGCACCGGCTCCTCTCGCAAGTCGGCGACCAACTCTGTGTTGTGGTTTTTCGGCGACGACATGAACGGCGTACCCAACAAGAAAGGTGGTGGCATTTGTATAGGCGGCAAGGTTGCCCCCATTTTTTACAACACCATGGAAGATGCAGGCGCCCTGGTTTTTGAAGCACCTGTGGACAACATCGGCATGGGCGACATCATTGAGATACGCCCCTACGATGGAAAAATCCTTTCTGAGTCCGGCGACACCCTGTCAGAATTTGCATTGAAATCTGATGTTTTGCTGGACGAGGTTCGCGCCGGTGGCCGTATCAACCTGATTATTGGTCGAGGCCTCACCGCCAAAGCGCGCGAAAGCCTGGGGCTGGATGAGTCCGAGATTTTCCGCAAGCCAAGCGAACCCGAAGAAACAGGCAAGGGTTATACCCTGGCCCAAAAAATGGTCGGCAAGGCCTGTGGCACCGAGGGCATTCGCGCCGGCACCTACTGTGAACCGCGCATGACCACTGTGGGCTCACAGGACACCACTGGCCCGATGACCCGTGACGAGCTTAAAGACCTGGCCTGCCTGGGCTTCTCTGCCGACCTGACCATGCAGTCCTTCTGCCACACGGCGGCCTACCCCAAGCCCGTTGATATCGAAACCCAGCACACTCTGCCGGACTTCATCATGACCCGTGGCGGCGTCTCACTGCGCCCAGGGGATGGCATTATTCACTCCTGGCTAAACCGCATGTTGCTGCCCGACACGGTCGGCACAGGCGGCGATTCCCACACCCGCTTCCCCATGGGCATTTCGTGCCCCGCCGGCTCCGGCCTGGTGGCGTTTGCCGCCGCTACTGGTGTTATGCCGCTGGATATGCCCGAATCTATCCTGGTTCGCTTCAAGGGTGAGATGCGCCCGGGCATTACCCTGCGCGACCTGGTGCACGCCATCCCCTACTACGCCATCAAGCAAGGCCTGCTGACCGTAGATAAGAAGGGTAAGAAGAATATTTTCTCTGGACGAATCCTGGAAATTGAAGGTCTGGGCGATCTGACTGCCGAGCAGGCCTTTGAATTATCCGACGCCTCCGCCGAGCGCTCCGCAGCGGGCTGTACCATCGAGATGAGTGAAGAGCGGGTGGCAGAATACCTGCGCTCGAATATCACGCTGCTGCGCTCCATGGTAGCCAACGGCTACGGCGACCCCCGCACACTGGAACGTCGCGCACAGAAGATGGAAGAATGGCTGGCCAACCCGGTTCTTATGCGGGCCGATGCCGATGCCGAGTACACCGAAGTCATCGAAATTGACCTCGCTGACATCAATGAGCCCATCGTCTGCTGCCCCAACGACCCGGATGACGCAAAACTGTTATCTGAAGTTGCCGGAGACAAAGTCGACGAAGTCTTCATCGGCAGCTGCATGACCAACATCGGCCATTTCCGCGCCGCGGGTAAGTTGCTGGCACAGCACAATGGCACCATTTCTACCCGCTTGTGGATCGTACCCCCCACCCGCATGGATGAGCATATCCTTATGGAGGAAGGTTATTACAATATCTTCGGTTCAGCCGGTGCGCGCACCGAGATGCCGGGCTGCTCCCTGTGCATGGGCAACCAGGCCCGGGTAGCCGCCAATTCGACAGTGCTGTCCACCTCCACCCGCAACTTCCCCAATCGCCTCGGTGACGGCGCGAACGTTTATCTTGTCTCTGCTGAGCTGGCTTCAGTTGGCGCTATCCTGGGTAAACTGCCAACGCCAGATGAATATATGGCGTTTGCGAAAAACCTGGATTCAATGGCTGATGAAATCTATCGCTACATGAACTTCGACCAGATTCTTGAATTTCAGGAAAGTGCCGAGGAAGGCAAGCGAATTGCCGCCGTACAAATCGATGAAGTGAATGTCAGCTAAACCACTTCAGTAAATCAAGCCCCGCTCCGTGCGGGGTTTTTTATACCTAGAATTTATAACTACAAACAGGAGTCTACGATGAGCCACACACTTCGTCGCATTGTCACCGGGCACAACGATGCCGGGCAATCCATTATAGAAATCGATGGCGGGCCCGCCACAGAAATCAGTGCCAACGGCTCCGGGCTCCATGAAATCTGGCTGACCCAGAGCGTCCCCGCCGACAATACTGTACTGGTAGATAAAATCAAAGAGGCCGACCCCACATTATGCCCTCCCGATGGGGCCGTGAAAGTACGCTGGTTTACTGTTCCTGTAGAAAATCCCGATGTGTCTGACGAAGACAAAGAGGCAGCGACGGCCTTTGCGTTTGAGTCTGTGGGTGCCGCTCACTGCCGGGTGGATACACGGCTGAATCCCGGCATGCACAAAACAGCCAGTGTAGACTACATCATTCTTATCTCGGGAAAAGTGGATTTACTGTTAGACGCGGGCGAGGCCAAGGGGCTTAAGCCCGGCGATGTAGTGATACAGCGCGGCACCAATCACGCCTGGGTCAACACTGGCAGTGAACCGGCATTACTGGTAGCGGTACTGGCAGACGCCGAGGCAGTTTAAGCCCCTCAAGAGGGGCGAGTTGTAATATCCGACCGCTCTACAATTGTAGTTTTGCAACAATCTGACCTTCTTTGCAGGCAATCAGCTCATTGGCTTCGAAGGGGCGCCAGGGTTCCGTAGACAAAGGGACACTGGCAAACAAGGTAATGCCGCTAACATGCCCGTCCAACTCAACACCCATAAGCTTATTTAAACGTTTGTGAGTCTCCTCGTCCCTGCTCAGGTAGTGGAGACCGGGAGGCTCGATATTGCCA
>JADFVW010000082.1 GCA_015222725.1 Pseudomonadota bacterium
GCAATTTCGGTGTGCTGGGCCAGTTGAAACAAATATTCCTGGGCGCGCTCATCATTTGCACCGTGAAAATCACTGATCAGAAAGATGGCGCTGCCGGGTTTGGCGATGCGGCGCAGGTTGTGCACCATGCCGGCAAAGCTGCTTTCGCCCGAGGGTGTGGGCAGCTCTGGGGCCAGGGGAAGCGCGTGGTTATAGCTGTCGATGTGGGAGAGCAGTGCAAGCGCCGTTTTGCGACTTCTGCGCGGGCGAATTTCCCGGTGGTCTGCGCCGTTGAAAACAAGGCCCCCTATGCGGTCGCCATTATCCAGGGCACCCCAGGCCAGCAGGCTGGCCAGATGAGCCGCCAGTACAGATTTAAAGCAGTGACCTGAGCCGAAGAACATGCCGTGGCGTTGATCCACCACGATTAATACCGGTCGTTCACGCTCTTCCTGAAAAAGCTTGGTATGGGCGTTGCCACTTCTGGCGGTCACACGCCAGTCGATGGTGCGAATGTCGTCGCCGGGCTGGTAGCGCCTGACCTCCTCGAAATCGATACCGCGCCCGCGAAAATTAGATTTATTGGGGCCAGCCAGCGTGCTGAGTGCGCGTTTTTTTCGTGCCAGGCACAACTGCCCGGCGGGAAAACGCAAGGCGATGAGGTCTGCCAGGGACACATAGGCACCCGCGGCCGGTATGGTGAAATTCACCGCAGCTAGCCTACGGGTACCAGGGCCAGCAATTCCTCAATGACCTGGTCGGGAGTGATGCCATTTGCCTCGGCTTCAAAGCTGAGAATCAAGCGATGTCTCAACACATCGGCCGCGATAGCCTGCACGTCGTCGGGGCTGACAAAGTCCTGCCCCTTGAGCCAGGCGTGCGCGCGGGAGCAGCGATCGAGAGCGATGGTTGCCCGGGGGCTGCCACCGTACTCTATCCAGTTGGCCAGTTGTTCTGAGTAGGGAGCCGGAGTGCGGGTGGCAATAACCAGTTGTACCATGTATTGCTCTACCGCTTCTGACATATGCAGTGAAAGGGCCTCCTTGCGCGCGGCAAATACAGTGTCCTGTGGCAGACGGTTGGGAGGAGGCGCGCTCTGCCGCGTTGCCTCTTCGCGGGTAAGTTTCAGTATTTTTGCCTCGGCCTCTGCATTGGGGTAGCCGACATTGACATGCATCAGGAAGCGATCCAGTTGTGCTTCGGGCAGCGGGTAGGTGCCCTCCTGCTCAATGGGGTTTTGGGTTGCCATCACCAGAAATAGCTCGGGGAGTGGGTAGGTTTCACTGCCTACGCTCACCTGCCGTTCGGCCATAGCTTCAAGCAGAGCCGATTGAACTTTTGCCGGCGCGCGGTTTATTTCGTCGGCGAGTACCAGGTTGTGGAAAATGGGACCCTTCTGAAAATGGAAGGATGCTTCCTGTGGCCTGTAGATTTCGGTTCCAGTGACATCGCCGGGCAGCAGGTCGGGGGTGAACTGCACCCGATGAAAGCTCCCCTCTATGGCATCGCCCAGCGACTTGATAGCCCGGGTCTTGGCTAAGCCAGGCGCCCCTTCTACCAGAAGGTGGCCATCGGCCAGCAGGGCAATAATAAGTCGTTGTACTAAATGTTGCTGACCAATGATCTGCTCACTGAGCCAGTCTTCGAGGGCCCTGATATCTGCGCTAGCCACACTCTCTCCCGGATTGTTTAGGTTCTGATGAAGGTCTCGCCGTAAGGGGGCGAATTCAGGCGCGCATTTTATCCCAAGCGCGGGGTGTATCCAATATGATTTTGTGACTTTTCACGGACTGAAAAGTTCCGCAGCATCGAAAGAATGGTCTAGACTAACACCATAGTAAGAACTTACGGGTAAGTCATGGTTTGGGATAAATCAAAAGAGAATTTGCTGTCGGGCCTGGCCGAGCGAATAGATGCCAGGGGCGGAGCCGGCCACGGTGAGGCACTGCATCAACTCTCGCAGTTATTTTTTAGTCGATTCCCGGCCGAGGATATGCGGGGTCGATCTGTAGAGAATGTCTACGGCCTCTTATACGGCTTGTTGCGCTTTATGAACAAGTGGCCCGAGCGCACTCCCAAAGTCAGGGTGTTCAATCCCGAAATACAGTCCCACGGTTGGGAGAGTAATTATACGGTTCTGGCGATTCTCTGCAGAGACATGCCCTTTTGTACGGCCTCGGTGCGCGGTGAATTAAACCGGCGCAATATCCGCATCCATACCATTGCCAGTTGTAACCTGGTTTCCCAGCGGAAGGATGATGGCGAACTCAGCGCTATATTCCCTCCTGAGAAGGAGCAACTTAACGGGCACTCGAAAGAGAGTTTGCTGTTTTTTGAAATAGGCCGCGACTCCGCTCCCGACCAATTACAGGAGTTGCGTGACACACTCACCGCTATCCTCAGTGAAGTGGAGGTTGTGGTTGACGACTTCCCGGAGATGCTGGCGCGCGTACAGGACTCTCTGGAGGCCATTAACGCCTGTGATTGTATAGAGCCCGAACTGCGCAGTGAGGCAGTGGCATTTTTAGATTGGTTACAACACAATCGCATGGCTTTTCTGGGCTATGAGTACCTGCGTGTCGAATGGAACGGGCAGGATTGTTCTGCCAGCGTTGATAAAACCCGCAGTCTGGGCTTATTGCGGCAGCGCGGAACTGCCGGTGTTTATGACCTTAGCGCCGATATTAATAGTCGTTCTTCCGAAGAATTACGGCGCAAGCAACTGAGCTTTTCCAAGTCCAGAATTCGCTCCCGCGTGCACCGCCTGGCCTATCCCGACTACGTGGAGGTCAAGGCTTACGACACTGACGGTAATGTTATCGGGCAGCACCGCTTCCTTGGCTTATATACATCTTCTGTCTATACCATTAGTCCCACGTTGATACCCATTTTGCGGCGCAAAGTCGAGCGGGTTATCGCCATGTCCACATTGGACAACACAGAGCATGAGGGGCGGGAGTTGGTCAGGGTGCTCGAACTTTTCCCGCGGGAGGAACTGTTCCAGTCCAGTGTACAGGACTTGTTTGACACAGTGACTGCGGTAAACCAGATACAAGAGCGCAGGCAGACCAGACTATTTGTGCGCAAGGACGTGCACGGCAAGTTTTTTAACTGTCTGGTTTATATCCCGCGAGATGCCTATACCACAGAGCTGAGAATAGTTATCCAGAATATTTTGTGCGCCGCTCTGGGCGCTGAAGAATCTGAATTTACCACCCACTTCAGTGAATCTATTCTGGTTCGCTGTCATTTTGTATTGCGGGTGAACCCCACTGTAGAAGTGGCCTATGAGCATGACGAACTAGAGGAGCAGATAGTGCAGGCAACACTTTCCTGGGAAGACCGCTTACGTATCCGGTTGATTGAAGAGTTTGGTGAAGAGAAAGGCGAAGATTTGACCGCCAGCCTCGGCAAGAGCTTTCCACCGGGGTATAGGGATGATTTCGATCCCCGCGTTGCAGTTCTCGATATCAAAAGTATTGAGAGACTGGCGGGTGGCAAAGAGCTGGAGATGAATCTTTACAGGATGCTGGAGGAGGGCGACGATCTGCTGCGCCTGCGCTTCTACCATAAAGGCGAATCTCTGCCCCTGTCAGATGTGCTCCCCATACTGGAGAACCTCGGCCTGCGTGTCGTAACCGAACGCCCCTATGAAGTGCGCGCTGCCGATGGCGAGCGCTACTGGATACAGGAATTCAGCCTGATTTATGCCCTGTCCCAGGACATAGACCTGGAGACGGTGCGCGATGAATTCTCCGATGCGTTCTCCCGAATCTGGTTTGGTGAGGCAGAGAGTGATTCATTCAACCGATTGTTGATCGGCACCCGACTGAGCTGGCGCGAAATCGCATTGCTGCGTGCTTATTCGCGTTATCTGCGACAGGTGCAGTTTCCCTACAGTATTGACTACATCGCCGAGACCATGGCCAACCATCTACACATTTCCGCGGGTATTGTGGAGTTGTTTCTGACCCGGTTTTCGCCGGTGTTCGACGGCGATGATGAGTGGCGCGAGCAGCGGCAAGAAGCCGTAGAGCAAAAGATTATTGATTCTCTGGACGATGTACAAAATCTGGGTGAAGATCGCATCATTCGCCAGTTTGTCACGGTAATCAAGGCCACCAAAAGAACAAATTTTTTCCAGGAGGGGGGGCGCGGCGAACTTAAGCCCTACTTCTCTTTCAAAATGTGCCCCAGTGAGATTCCGGATATTCCCAAGCCTGTTCCCATGTTCGAGATTTTTGTTTACTCGCCTAGAGTGGAGGGCGTTCACCTGCGCGGGGGCAAGGTTGCGCGCGGTGGTTTACGCTGGTCTGACCGGGCCGAGGATTTCCGTACAGAAGTGTTGGGGCTGGTAAAAGCGCAGCAGGTCAAGAACGCCGTCATTGTGCCGGTGGGCGCCAAAGGTGGCTTTATTCCCCGCAGGATAACCCCGGATATGTCGCGCGATGAGGTGCAGCAGGAGGGCATAGAGTGTTACAAGATATTTATTCGCGGCCTGCTCGATATCACCGATAACCGCACAGACACCGGCGTTGTCAGCCCTCCCCAGGTAGTGGTGAAAGATGATGAAGACCCCTATCTTGTAGTGGCAGCTGATAAAGGCACCGCCACCTTCTCTGATATCGCCAATTCCATCGCGGCGGAATACGATTTCTGGTTGGGTGATGCTTTTGCCTCTGGTGGCAGCGTGGGCTACGACCACAAAAAAATGGCGATTACCGCCAGAGGCGCCTGGGTGTCAGTGCAGCGTTTGTTCCGTGAATTTGATGTTGATATCCAGAAGACAGATTTCACCGTTGTCGGCATAGGCGATATGGCCGGCGATGTTTTTGGCAACGGCATGCTTTTGTCGAAGCATATCAAACTGGTGGCGGCCTTCAACCATATGCATATTTTCATAGACCCCAGCCCAGATCCTGCAACCAGCTTCGAGGAGCGCAAGCGCCTGTTTGAGCTGCCGCGTTCCAGTTGGGCAGATTATGAAAAGGATTTAATTTCTGTCGGGGGGGGCATTTTTGAACGCTCGGCGAAGTCCATTGCCATCTCGACTGAAATGAAAGAAAGCCTTGGTATTGAAGCCGGGCACCTGACCCCCAGCGAATTAATTTCCCACGTGTTGCGGGCCCAGGTTGATTTACTGTGGCACGGCGGCATCGGTACCTACGTCAAGTCGAGTCTCGAGTCTCACATGAATGTGGGGGACAAGGCCAACGATGCGGTGCGCCTGGATGCCAGCGAGCTTCGTTGCAAGGTTATCGGAGAGGGCGGTAACCTGGGTATGACTCAATTGGCCAGAGTAGAATACGGCTTGAACGGTGGGCGCTCCAACACCGACTTTATCGATAATGTCGGCGGTGTCGACTGCTCTGACCACGAGGTCAACATCAAAATTCTGCTCAATGCCGTGGTGGCGCGAGGTGACCTTACCGAGAAGCACCGCAACAAGCTGTTGGAGGAAATGACCGGCAGTATCGCAGAGCTTGTTTTACAGAATAATTACCGGCAAGTGCAGGCTATCAGCCTGGCCGAGTTCCAGGCGGAGGAGCGCAACGGCGAATTCCGGCGTTTTATTACCACCCTTGAAAGCACTGGCCGTCTGGACCGAGGTCTGGAGTTTATTCCATCGGATGAGGCGCTGGTAGAGAGAAAGATGCAGGGCAAGGGGTTGACGCGGCCAGAGCTCTCCATTCTTGTTTCCTACAGCAAAGCCCTGTTGAAAGAAGAGCTGATTGATTCTGATCTTGGCCAGGACCCCTTCATGGCCAATGCGGTCAACACCGCCTTTCCGGCACGAATGGTCGATGAGTACCAGGAGGAAATTCAAGAACACCGCCTACACAAGGAGATCATGGCAACCCAGATCGCCAACGATATTGTCAATCGTATGGGCATGACCTTTGTAAGTCGGCAGCAAAAGGCCACGGGCGCCCAGGTGGTTGATGTGGCCAGGGCCTATGTCACGGTGATGGAAGTCTATTCCATCGCGCGGGTCTGGGATGAGATTGAGGCCCTTAATCACAAAGTGACTGCCCGGGTGCAGACCGAAATGATGTTACACCTGATCCGGCTGGTAAAGCGCAGTGTAAGGTGGATGCTGCGTAACCGCCGTCATAATTTGTTCCCGACTCAGGTTATTTCAGAGTTTTCTGAGGGCCTGGGTCAACTACGGGATGCGCTGGGGAGCATGGTAGGCTCCCGTGCTACAGAGCAGTACATTGTTCTGTGCAAACGCTATATTCTCGCCGGGGTTCCCAGAAAATTGGCAGAAACTGTCTCCACCGCCGAGCAGGCCTATACCGGGCTGGGCATTATCCAGGCCGCCACCGAGACCGAGTCACCCTTGCTGGAGGTGGCAGAACTGTATTTCCGCATGGGTGAGATTCTGGAGTTGGATTGGTTTGGCAGCCTGATAGTAGCCGCCAAGGTTGAGAACGAATGGCAGGCGCTGGCCCGGGATACCTACATGGAGGATCTCGAGTGGCAGCAACGTAAGCTGGCAACCGGCGCTTTGCGCCATGTCTGTGAAAAGCGGGATATGGCCCTGTGCATGGAGCGCTGGCATACCGATGAGGAAGCGCTTATCAGCCGCTGGAAGCAAATGCTAAGTGACCTGCATTCTACAGACGCGCCGGACTTTGCGATGTTTGCAGTGGCAAATCGCGAGCTGCTGGATCTGGCCCAGAGCAGTATGTACGACTAGCAGCCTCCGGGGAGGCTGTTTCAGTGGGCTATGTTGCGTAGGTTTAGGCGCAGAAGATCAGTGTTCTCGCATTCGTTGAACAGCAGATATGCCGGTTAAACCGTCCCATTGATCACAACGGCCTTCCCGCCACCCCGATAGCCAGTTTTGACGATGATTGTCATTGCTGTGGGGGCAAAAATCGCTACTACGGCCGCTAACACCGGCCTGATAACCACGATCAAATGCTCTGTCGTTCATGTCACGTTTCTGTCTTCTCATAGATACTATCTCCGATACGTTCGTTCTCTGCTTTGAAGTAACCCTATTTATGGCGCCGACAACTGCCTGAGGTTACACCCCTATAAAACCAGAGAGTGAACAAAAAGTGAAACATCGAATTGATCTGAACAGCGGAATTTTTATAACCGGAAGTTTGCATGGAGCATAAATTGGCCTGAATGGGTATAATGCGCCCCAAATTGACCCCGCTAAAGGAGCCTCCTGGTCTTGAGTACCCCCACAAAAACTGAGTTTTTAGGCAAGACAATTTCGGGCCCTTTTACCATTCCCTCGGGTATTGTCGCCACAGCACTACCCATCATCGAACGTATTTTTCGCACCATGCCCGAAGTGGGTGTGATGACCACAAAAAGTATCGGGCTTGAGCCACGGCCGGGCTACCGCGAGCCCGTATTCAGTCAATATGCACCGGGATGCTTTGTCAATGCTGTGGGGCTGACAAATCCGGGGGCGCATAAGTCTGCGGAGTTATTTGCCGAGCTCGAAGTTCCAGAAGGCCGCTTTCTGCTAATTTCTATTTTTGGTGGCAGTATCGAAGAGTTTGTAGAGGTGGCAGGTATTTTGGCACCTTTTGCCGATGGCCTGGAGCTGAATCTTTCCTGTCCGCACGCCAGTGGCTACGGTATGGCCATGGGGCAGGACCCGGAGTTGGTGCGTGAGATCACTGCTGCGGTGAAGGCCGTGGTGGATATCCCGGTCATCCCCAAATTGACACCCAATGCGCCCAATATTGGCGAGATTGCCCAGGCCGCCGTTGCCGGTGGCGCCGACGCCCTGTGTGCCATCAATACCGTGGGGCCGGGCCTGACCAGTGCTCATGGGCATCCGGTATTGAGTAACGAATTGGGTGGGATGTCGGGTAAAGGAGTTTTGCCCATCGGTCTGAAATGTGTTCGCGAGATCGCAAAGAGCGTCGATGTGCCCATTATTGGTTGTGGTGGCATTAGCTGTGCTGACGATGCTCGGGCCTATCAGTCGGTGGGCGCCAGTATATTCGGCGTGGGTTCTGCCTTGATCGGCATGACTACCGATGAAATAGAAGATTACTTTAAGGTGCTGGCAGCAGACTTCGAGTGCGGCACAGCTGAGGTGGCCTGCAACGGCGCCGAATCTTTGGTGCAATACGATGTGGACATGGCTTTCAGCCCCGTCACCCTGGTCAGTAATGAAAAGGTCACTGATGATATTTCAATCCTGACCTTCGACAGGAAGTTGGATATACAGGCGGGAGAGTTTATTTTCCTGTGGATTCCCGGCCTGGGGGAGAAGCCATTCTCGGCTCTCACCGATGACCCGTTTTCTCTGGTGGTGATAAAGCTCGGTCAATTTACTGAGCAACTGATAGCACTGAAGCCTGGCGCACAGGCGTATGTACGTGGCCCACATGGTATTGCCGTCAAACCGCCGCAGGGCTCAAGGGTGATGGCTGTCGCCGGGGGGACAGGTCTGGCTGCGGTCTATCAGGTGGCCAGGGATCATAGCAGTGCAGATGCACGGCCTGAAATCTTCGCCGGCGCGCGCACGGCCGAGCGCCTGTATTTTATCGATGAATGTGAGGCCTGCGCCGTTGTACATATTGCTACCGATGATGGCAGTCGGGGCTTTCACGGCGTGGTAACAGAACTCCTACGGCAGCGTTTGCAGGAAATGTCTGAGGATGAGCGCAAGACACTGGTTTTCTATAATTGTGGCCCCGAGCCAATGGTGCATGCTGCCGTCGCGGTACAGCTTGAGTTCTGCGCGCCTCAGCAGATTTACACGGCGATTGATTACCTGACCAAATGTGGTGTTGGTATCTGTGGAGCTTGTGCGGCGCCGGATGGGCGGCGGCTATGTGTTGATGGGCCGTTTCTTCAGGGATAAGGGTAGGAGATCCGTAGCGCCAAGCCGTAGTTTGTCTTTAAGAGACACGGCGTAAACCCATCCATGGGGCCTCGGCTGCCGCGTCCTTGCGGCAGACGGTCTCTAAAAGACAAACTACACCTCAGCGCTACTCAGTTCGCCTACTGTTACCTGAAGTAATTGGCCAGCGTACATTTCTAATGAGGCCCTAACCAGCGGCTTGTAGGCTCGCTTCCTGGCTTGCCAGATATTCTTCGTACGTGCCCTGGTAGTCATGCAGGGTGTGGTCTTTTATTTCCAGGATTCTTGTTGCCAGTGAAGAGACGAATTCGCGGTCGTGGCTGACGAATATCAGAGTGCCTTCGTAGTGTTCCAGCGCCAGGTTGAGTGCTTCAATGGACTCCATGTCCAGGTGGTTGGTGGGCTCATCCATTAGCAGGATATTGGTGTCCATCATCATCAACTTGCCGAACAGCAGGCGGTTTTTCTCGCCTCCGGAGCAGACTTTTACTTTCTTCTCGAAGTCGTGAGAGGAGAATAACAGGCGGCCCAGTGTGGCGCGCACGATTTGGTCATCGTGGCGGGCTTTGCGCCACTGGCTCATCCAGTCAAACAGGTTTAACTCGCAGTTGAAATCTTCGGTGGCATCCTGTGGGCAGTAGCCCAGAGTGGCGTTCTCGGCCCATTTTATTACACCGTGCTCGGGGCGCAGTTCATCGATCAGGCAGCGCAGGAAGCTTGTTTTACCAGCGCCATTATCACCGATTACGGCCAGTTTGGCGCCGGCTTCAAGGATCATACTGCCGTTGCTGAACAGGGTTTCGCCGTCAAAGCCGTGTCCCAGCTTTTCCAGTACCAGTGCCTGGCGGTGCAGCTTCTTTTCCTGATTGAAGCGGATATAGGGGCTGACCCGGCTGGAGGGTTTGATGTCATCCAGTTTAATTTTTTCTATTCGCTTGGCGCGGGAGGTGGCCTGCTTGGCTTTGGACGCATTGGCCGAGAAGCGGCTGACAAATTGCTGCAATTCGGCAATCTGGGATTTCTTTTTGGCATTCACAGACTGCAGGCGCTCCCTGGCCTGGGTGGAAGCAGTCATAAAGTCGTCGTAGTTACCTGGGTAGACACGCAACTCGCCGTAGTCGATGTCGGCCATATGGGTGCAAACCGCATTTAAAAAGTGCCTGTCGTGCGAGATGATAATCATGGTGCTTTTGCGTTCGTTGAGAATAGCCTCCAACCAGCGAATGGTGTCGATATCGAGGTTGTTGGTGGGCTCGTCCAGCAGCAATATATCGGGGTCAGAAAACAGGGCCTGGGCCAGCAGTACACGCAACTTCCAGCCCGGGGCCACTTCGCTCATGGGGCCGAAGTGCAGTTCCTGGGCGATACCGGCACCGGAAAGTATTTCTCCCGCACGGCTCTCGGCGCTGTAGCCGTCCATCTCGGCGAACTGAATCTCCAGGTCGGCTACTTTCAGGCCTTCTTCCTCAGACATCTCTGGCAGGCTGTATATACGATCGCGCTCCTGCTTGATTTCCCATAACTGGGAGTGGCCCATAATAACGGTGTCCACCACGCTGTAGGCATCGTAAGCAAATTGGTCCTGGGACAGGACGCCGACTCGCTCATTTGGCGTAATAGAAACGTTGCCCGAAGTAGGAGTGAGGCTACCTTG
The DNA here is from genome assembly GCA_015222725.1 of Pseudomonadota bacterium. Classification (GTDB taxonomy): domain Bacteria; phylum Pseudomonadota; class Gammaproteobacteria; order Pseudomonadales; family Halieaceae; genus JBALVT01. The sequence continues at coordinate 10,482 of JADFVW010000082.1, forward strand.
CAGGATTTTCATGAATGTGGACTTGCCACAGCCATTGGCACCGATCAGGCCATAGCGATTGCCGTCGCCAAATTTAACGGAGATATTCTCAAACAGGGGCTTGGCGCCAAACTGCATGGTGATGTTTGCGGTAGAGATCACGGGTATTTTCCTGAGCGCTGTATGGGGTTTGCAAAGGGAGCGTACTATAGAGAGTTGGCGGGGGAGAGTCGAGGGAGAATTGGGTGTTTTTTAGGCAATATTTGCGGTTTGCAGGGGCAATCTTAGGGGTTCTGCTTGATCCAGAGCCAGGCCTCAGGTAGACAATGTGGCTTCATTGAATTAGTCTCATGCGAATAACAAAATGGAGGAAAGTCCGATGGAACGCTTATTGACCTTTATATGCTTATTTGTTTTGAACATTTCTTTATCGCATGCCGCGGTGACTATAAATATTGTTGACAGTGGTGGAGACGTTGTTGTAACGGCAACCGGAACGATAAACACAACGGGGCTTACCCCTACTGCGATTGGCTCTACGACAGTCTACGAAGGCAGTTTCCGGGGGTCAGTAGGCTTCGCCGCTCTGGATGGAAGCATCTTTGTGGGGCAGGGAGGGGGCTCTGTTGATCAGTATATTATAGAGACCACTCACGCCTTCAGCACGGGGCCGCTTTGGGTGTCTCAGGCTAGTTCTGGTGACCACGTTGGCATAATTTCCAGGTCAGACCTGGGAGATTCCATCACCCTGCCATCAGGATACTCTTCTGGTGAGTCGATCTCGGGTACCTCGACCTGGCCCGGAA
>JADFVW010000083.1 GCA_015222725.1 Pseudomonadota bacterium
CTACCGGCTGCGGGTTCTGCAGCAGGCCGAGCTGTATCACACCCCGCTGGATGATGCGGCGGACAGGAGCTTGCGGGCGAGTTTTGAGAGTCTGGCACCCCAGCAGGGCAAGCACTGGGAGCGTATCGAGATAAATGGCCGCTATCTCACCTCCCGCTGTGTGGCCGATGATGTGATCTGGTTTGATTTTGCCGAGCTGTGCGACGGGCCCCGCTCCCAGAATGATTATATTGAGCTGGCCCGCATCTATCACGCGGTGCTGATCTCCGGTGTGCCCGCGCTGGGGGTGAATTCGGACGATCAGGCGCGGCGCTTTGTGAATCTGGTGGACGAGTTCTACGACCGCAATGTAAAACTGGTGCTGGCGGCCGAAAAACCCCTGTTTGAGCTGTATCGGGGGGGGCGGCTGGATTTTGAGTTTCAGCGCACGGTTTCGCGCCTGCAGGAGATGCAATCCCACGAATATCTCGCCAGGGAGCACAAGCCATAATGTTGGCGAAATCGTGACTATTACCAATTCGCCTAAGTGGCGGAATTTCTTAAATATATACTTGAAATACCTCCTCCCTCCGGTTAGTATTCGCGCCTCGAAATTGGAGTGCTTCCAAGAGGCGGATGTTGATGAAAACTTTTAGTGCCAAAGCAGAAGACGTCAACCACGATTGGTTCGTGGTAGACGCATGTGACAAGACTTTGGGTCGTTTGGCCAGCGAGATCGCGCATCGTTTGCGCGGCAAGCACAAGGCGGAATATACCCCCCACGTTGATACCGGCGATTACATTGTGGTGATCAATGCGGAGAAAATACGTGTTACCGGTGCCAAGACTACCGATAAAATGTATCACGCTCACACCGGTTACCCGGGTGGGTTGAAGTCAATTTCTTTTGAGAAGTTGATTGATAAAGCGCCTGAGCGTGTATTGCAAAAAGCGGTGAAAGGCATGCTGCCACGCAATTCACTCGGTCGCGCCATGTTTAAAAAATTGAAAGTGTACGCCGGTGGCGAGCATCCCCATGCGGCCCAGCAGCCCCAAGTACTGAACGTTTAACGGAACTTATTTATGTCAGCTACCCAATATTACGGAACCGGTCGTCGCAAGACCTCTACCGCTCGTGTCTTTATCAAGAATGGCGGCGGCAACATCACTGTCAATCAGAAACCTGTAGACCAGTATTTTGGTCGTGAAGTGGCCCGCATGATTGTTCGTCAGCCACTGGAACTTGTTGAATTAACTGACAAATTCGACATCAACATAACCGTTGCCGGCGGCGGAAGCTTTGGTCAGGCCGGAGCGATACGCCACGGTATTACACGCGCACTTCTGCAGTATGATGAGTCGCTGCGTGGCTCATTGCGCAAAGCGGGTTATGTAACGCGTGATGCACGGGAAGTTGAGCGGAAGAAAGTCGGTCTGCGCAAAGCCCGCAAGAAGCCACAGTTTTCCAAGCGCTAAATCAGATAGCGTGCCGGGAAGGTTGAAAGAGTTATTCAACTGGATCTTCTGGCCGGCCTAATCAAAACGTTCGGATTTGCTCGCAGACCGAACGTTTTTTTATTCTCAAATTGGTACCTTGAACTACATCAAGTTTTGGCGAAATTGCCAGCAATATCAATGCGTTTTCCTTGTATCGGCGCGTTAAACTCATTACCATTTGCACCGTTTTGTAATATGTAGACTCAGTGGGCGTGGCCAAACTGGGCAAAGTTCTGTAATCGGGGGATAAAACATGAGTAGCGATGGTATAAATACCGGCAGGAGGCGCTTTCTGATCGGCGCGACCAGCGCGGTAGGGGCCGCTGGAGCGGTAGGAATCGCAGTGCCTTTTGTGGGTTCATGGAACCCCTCTGCGCGGGCAAAAGCGGCCGGTGCACCCGTTAAGGCAGACGTCGGCAAGTTGGAGCCGGGGCAAATGGTAGTTATCGCCTGGCGCGGTCAGCCGGTCTACGTCGTCAATCGCACCGAGGAAATGCTCGCTAGCCTGCCCAAACTCAACGATGAGCTGAAAGACCCGGAATCTGAAATTTCCATACAACCGGATTATATATCTGGCCTAGAGCGCGCTCTGCGCCCCGAGTTACTGGTTGTCGTAGGGCTGTGTACGCACTTGGGTTGTGCACCAAAGTTTCGCCCCGAAGTGGGTGCGGCAGACCTGGGCGGCGATGCCTGGCTGGGCGGTTTTTTCTGCCCCTGTCACGGTTCCAAATTTGATCTGTCCGGTCGCGTCTATTCCGGTGTACCGGCATCGACAAATTTGGTAGTTCCTCCCTATTCCTTTGAGGGAGAGAATGTCCTGGTAATTGGCGTAGACACGGAGGTTGCGTGATGACAAATATGCTCGTTGGATTGCGTGATTGGGTCGATGCACGGCTGCCTATTGTTCGTGCGTGGGATACCCACATGGGCAAGTACTACGCCCCCAAGAACTTTAACTTCTGGTATTTCTTCGGCGTGCTGTCGCTGGTGGTGTTGGTAAACCAGCTGCTGACTGGCGTGTGGCTAACCATGAGCTTCAACCCCAGTGCCGAGGGTGCTTTCGCCTCTGTCGAGTACATTATGCGCGACGTCGATTATGGCTGGATCATCCGCTATATGCATTCCACCGGCGCCTCTGCGTTCTTTATTGTCATCTACCTGCACATGTTCCGCGCCCTGCTGTATGGGTCGTACAAGAAGCCCAGGGAGTTGATCTGGATCTTCGGCATGCTGATATTCGTGTGCCTGATGGCCGAGGCCTTTGTGGGCTATGTACTGCCCTGGGGACAGATGTCCTATTGGGGAGCACAGGTAATTATCTCCTTATTCGGTGCGATTCCGGTGGTAGGCGACGACCTGGTGACCTGGATACGCGGCGATTACCTGATTTCCGGTATTACCCTGAACCGCTTTTTTGCCCTGCACGTTATCGCGCTGCCCATCGTTTTGCTTGCCCTGGTTGTTCTGCACTTGCTGGCCCTGCACGAAGTGGGTTCTAACAACCCCGATGGTGTGGATATCAAGAAGCACAAGGACGAGAACGGCATTCCGCTGGATGGCATTGCGTTCCACCCCTATTACACTGTGCACGACCTGCAGGCCATTGGCGTATTCTTGTTTGTGTTCTGCTTTATCATTTTCTTCATGCCGGAAATGGGTGGTTTCTTTCTTGAGTTTCCCAATTTTGAGGAAGCTAACTCACTGAAGACACCGGAGCATATTGCCCCCACCTGGTATTTCACGCCATTTTATTCCGTATTGCGCGCGGTGCCGGACAAGTTCTGGGGCTTTATCGCCTTCGCCGCCTCGGTTGCCATTCCCTTTATGCTGCCCTGGCTGGATCGTAGTCCGGTTCTGTCCTGGCGTTATCGTGGGTGGATGACTAAAGTGGCCCTGGTGTTATTCGTGTCTTCATTCCTGGTCCTGGGTGTGCTGGGTGTGAAGTCACCTACACCTTCGCGCACATTCCTGGCCCAGATTTGTTCCATCATCTATTTTGGCTTCTTCCTGCTTATGCCCATATGGACCAGTCTGGACAAGACCAAGGTGGTGCCAGAGCGTGTGACTGAAGATGGTGGTATTGGTTTTTGGGGCAGCATTGGCGGCTTGATTCTGATCGGTGTGTTGGCATTCCTGCCGTTGAAAGCGGCTGGCTCTGAGTCGGCACACAATTGCGGTGCCATGGCCTGCGATGAAATTTCGGTTAATCCGAACGATAAGGCATCGCTGCAAAACGGTGCCAAGTTGTATATGAACTACTGTTTCGGCTGTCATTCACTGCAGTACTCGCGTTACAACCGGATAGCCCTGGATCTCGGTATTCCCGAGGACTTGATGCAGGACAACCTGATGTTCGACCCCTCCCAGAAGCTGGGCTCGCTGATGGAAAATGCCATGGATGAAGATCTGGCGAAAGTCTGGTTCGGTGCCACACCGCCGGATTTGACCCTGGTTAGTCGCGCTCGCCAGCCGGAGTGGCTGTACACTTATCTGCGCAATTTTTACCGGGATGACAGCCGCCCCTACGGCATCAATAACCGGGTGTTCAAGGATGTGGGAATGCCCCACGTGCTGCTTGAGTTACAGGGTATGCAGGAGTGTGCCATGGGTCCGGTGCTGGCTCACAATGGCGGCGTAAAACGTGACCCCCTGATGACCGGTGAAGATCTGCTGGAAGAGCCCTGTGGCAACTACACAATAGCCGAGGCGGGCAGCATGACCCCCGTTGAATACGATGCTGCAATGTACGACATGGTAAACTTTTTGGCTTACACCGCGGAGCCCATAGCAGCCAAGCGTCAGCGCATTGGTGTCTATGTGTTACTGTTTGTTGTTCTGTTCTTCATCTTCGCCTGGTTGTTAAACCGGGAATACTGGAAAGATGTACATTAATCGAAAATGATTCTGATGCCCGTGCCGTGATAACCGCAGGGGCAGAAGTCAAACGTAAACTGACTGAGTGAGTTGCAATACCGCAGCTCGTTTAGGTAATTAACCTGAGCACCAAACGAGGAATCCTCATGGGCGTTGTGGCAAAGCGGTCTTCAATGACCTTTTATTCCGATAATTATAGTCACTACAGTCATCGTGTGCGTATCGTTCTCGCCGAGAAGGGTGTAACCGTCGAGCTGATCGAAGCGGACGCGGCGCATCCCTCCGCCGAATTGTCCGAAGTGAACCCCTACAACTCGCTGCCCACCCTGGTAGATCGCGACCTGGTCCTGTACGAGTCCAAGGTAATGATGGAATACCTGGACGAGCGTTTTCCACACCCACCCCTGTTGCCGGTGTA
>JADFVW010000084.1 GCA_015222725.1 Pseudomonadota bacterium
CATCGTAGCGAGCGCGAACCTCTTCCGGAAGTTTAAGCATTCGAATGAACATAATGGGCACCCATTGACTGTGGGTTACCTTGTGCTCTTCGATAAGCTGCAAGGCACGCTCCGGCTCAAACTTCTCCATGACAATAGTGGTGCCACCCTGATACAGGGTCATCAGGTTATAATGCAGTGGCGCCGCATGATAGAGCGGGGCCGGCGACAGGTAAATCGTCTCCTCCCCAAAACCGAAGGCTGCCCCCAGAGATATGGCCAGGGGGTACGGCGCGTCGACATCATCGCTGGCCGGTGCCAAAAATACACCTTTGGGCTGCCCCGTGGTACCCGAGGAATACACCATGGGCATGCCGTTGGCCTCATCTTCTATGCGCGTTGTGGGCTGGGCGTCCACCGCCTCCTCCCAGGATTCAAAGCCCGGCTTGATGCCCTCTACCATCAGGAAATTCTCAATCTGGATATTTCCTTCAGCAACAACTTTCTCGGCCACTTCAGCCAGGGGCAAACAGGCAATAAACAATTTGGCGCCGCAGTTTTTCAGAATATAGGCGGTTTCGTCCAGCATCAGGTGGGTGCTGATAGGCGTGTAGATGAGGCCAGCGCGCTGTGCGCCCCAGCAAATTTCCAGGAATTGCCGATTGTTGGTCAACATCATGCCAATGTGGTCGCCTTTCTTTAAGCCAAGCGAACGAAAGAGCTGGGCGGCCTGATTGGAACGCTCATCCAACTGTGCGTAGGTGACCATTTCACCGGAACCCGCCATGATGATGGCAGGCTTATGGGGGTAGGTTTCTGCTGTGATACTGGGATGAGGCATAGAAGCTTCCGTCCTGATGATTTGACTATGTATCTAACCATAATAGAAGCTTGGGGGGCAAAGCGACAGTCACACGGTACACTGTGTTGATATAGATCGCTTTTCAATGGGGTCAGACTCGATTGAAGCACCTTAAACGCAAGCTCAGCAAAAACGGATCAAGCCCTGCTGCATGGTTGTGGCAACCAGTTTCCCCTCTCGGGTAAAAAAGTTACCCTGTGCAAGACCACGACCCCCGCCTATCCGCTTGGCTTCCACGGTATGCAGTAACCACTCATCCGCACGGAAATCCTCGTGAAACCACAGGGCGTGATCCAGGCTGGCCACCTGGAGATTTGGATCCATAAAATAATGACCATGGATAATCATACAAACGTCAATGAGAAAAGCGTCGGAGATATAGGCCAGCAAGGCCTGATGCAGGCCCCTGTTCTCAGACAGCTCTCCCGGTACTTTCCCCGTTGTTTTCACCCAGATCTGCAGCTCGGGATCCCTGGGCACCGGGTTCTCCCAGTCAATGGGCTCCACCACCCTGAAATCCAGGTCTGTTCCTGTGGTAATCATGAAGTCCTCGTGCAGGCTGCCCGCTTTTAACCCCAGCTCACGCTCGCTGGGCAAATCCTCTGGCTGTGGTACTGCGGGAGCCATAGGCTGGTAATCATCACCCCTGGAGGCCTTTTGAAAAGACATGGAACTGACCAGCATGGGCTTTCCATCCTGCAGGGCAACCACGCGCCTGGAGCTGAAGCTGCCACCGTCCCGTGCGCGCTCGACCTCCAGTACTATGGGCTTGTTGGGGCTTCCAGGGCGCAGGAAGTAGGCGTGCTGAGAGTGTAAAATTCGATCTGTTGCTACTGTATCCACCGCAGCGCTAATACACTGTGCCAGCACCTGTCCACCGTATACGCGCGGGGCTTTGGGATGCATATTCACCGCAGTGAAGACATCGTCTCCAGTGGGCTGCGGGCTGAGAACATCAAGCAATTGGTCAAACATTAGCGGCATCTACTATCATGGTATACAGGGAGTGCTATTATGCAGATTTACGCGCTCCTGCCAAATGCTGAGGCGGACGCAAGCTGGTTTTTCCAAATCAAAGGAACAGAAATGAACGACAATTTAACGCCACAGGCATTGCGGGCCACTATCCGCAGCGGTGAGCATAGGGGCAACACGTCCGGCTACTGTGCCGGCCATGTACAGTGCAATATCGTTATTCTACCCGCCGACTGGGCCAATGATTTCCTGCGTTTCTGCCAATTAAACCCCAAACCCTGTCCACTGCTTGCCATGTCAAACAAGCCCGGCGATGTCTCCCTACCCCCATTAGGGGATATCGACATTCGTTCTGACGTGCCAAGCTACCGCGTGTTTCGCGATGGTCAGCTGCGGGATGAAATTCCCGATATTTCTGGCCTGTGGCGGAAAGATTTGGTGACCTTTGCCCTGGGCTGCTCCTTCTCATTTGAAGAAGCATTACTGGCGGATGAATTGGAAGTACGCAATGTAACAGAGGGCGCAAACGTGCCCATGTATCGCACCAATCTGGATTGCACTTCCGCCGGCCCCTATGCCGGAAAGATGGTCGTGAGTATGCGTCCCTTTAAGGCAGCGGATGCTATACGTGCTGTCCAGATTTGTACTCGCTTCCCCTCGGTACACGGTGCGCCCATCCATTTGGGAGACCCGTCCCTGATCGGCATCGACAATCTGGCGCAGCCCGATTATGGCGATGCTGTAAGTGTGTTGGAAGAGGAAATACCGGTATTCTGGGCCTGCGGTGTAACGCCCCAGGTAGCTTTGGAAACGGCGAAACCGCCGTTTGCAATTACTCACAGCCCTGGCTGCATGCTGGTTACCGACCTGCGCAACAGCCAGCTGGCGGTGATGTGAACGTTTTTCAAAATTAGAGAATTGCGATGTTACTAAATTGTGACCTGGGAGAAAGCTACGGCAGCTGGACGATGGGGCTGGATGAGCAGGTAATGCCCTATATCAACCAGGCCAACGTCGCCTGTGGTTTCCACGGTGGCGACCCATTGACTATCCAGAAAACCCTGGCACTGGCGAAAACGAGCCAGGTGAGTGTGGGCGCCCATCCGGCCTACCCGGACCTTGTCGGCTTTGGTCGGCGCTCCATGAACCTCGCACCCCAGGAGCTGGCAGCCACACTTCTCTACCAAATTTCAGCACTGGATGGCATGGCCAGTTGTGAAAAACTGGAGCTCAGTTACGTCAAGCCCCACGGCGCTCTGTACAACGACATGATGGCCCGGCCCGATGTGCGTGCCACAATTATGCAAGCCATCGCCTCCTACCATCGCCCTATAACCTTGATGTTGCAGGCCACTCCCAACGCCGACCTGCACCGTGAAGAAGCTGATGCGCTCGGTATTAAACTGCTGTTTGAAGCCTTCGCCGATCGCTGCTACGACAACGACGGCGCCCTGTTATCCCGCAGTAAACCCGGCGCGGTACACAGCCGGGAAAAAATGCTGGCACAGGTGCTGCAACTCAGGGATAGCGGAACCGTAACCACGGTGGATGGATCATGTATTGAGCTTCGACCCGACACCCTGTGTGTGCACGGCGACAATGCCGAAGGTGTCGCGGCTATTGCGGAAATTCGCGCTCTGGTCGATGGAGAGTAAAGTCAGGTGATTCTTCACACAGCAGGCGAGAATGCACTCATCGCATATCTGGGCGAGGAGACCAGCCCGGAAATATCCGGGCGCGTGCAGGCGGCGGCACTGGCTGTCGAAGCTGCGCTGGGTGATGACCTGGTCGATCTCGTGCCCTCTTATGCATCACTGCTGATAATTTATGACGTCATGCGCACCGATCACATGAGTGTCAGCTCGCGCATCAGGGAGGCGGTACGCGGCGCGCAGGCCACTACAGTTAGCGGCGAGGGTCGCACCGTGATATTGCCCGTTTACTACGCGCCCGAGTCCGGTGAAGACCTGGAAACACTCGCCAGCAATGCCAATCTCAGTATCGATGAGGTCATCCGCCTGCACTCGGATATGGAATACCGAGTTTACGCTATAGGCTTTGCTCCGGGTTATGCCTATCTGGGCCAGGTGGATGAGCGCATAGCCGCGCCGCGACTGAGTACGCCCAGAACAAAGGTTCCCCGCGGCGCAGTGGCAATTGCGGACAGGCAAACTGCCGTTTACCCGGCCGTATCTCCCGGCGGCTGGAATCTTATAGGCCGTTGCCCGGTGCGCATGTTTGACCCCGACGCCGACCCCATAATGCCTGTATCTGTAGGCGATCGCGTGCGCTTCGAGCCCATTGACCGGCAGCGCTACCTGGATCTTGGGGGCGAGCTATCATGAGCTTTCGCGTACTCCAGGCCGGTATTCTCAGCCTTTTACAGGACAGTGGACGCTTTGGGCAGCACCGTATTGGCCTAACAAACGGAGGCCCTCTGGACCCCGATGCCTTTGCCTGGTGCAATCGCTTATTGCAGAACACCGCCGGAGCCACAGCCATAGAGATCAGCTTTGGCGGGCTGCAACTGGAAGCGCAAGTCGACACCTACATCTGTGTTACCGGCGCCCTGATGCCCCTGCGCATCAACAAGGTAGAGAAGGATCTATGGCATGTTCACCCGGTAAAAGCAGGGGACATTATCGCCCTGGATTTTTCGCAGGAGGGCACGCGCAGTTACCTCGGTGTGGCGGATGGCTTTCAGGTCGAGCCCAGTTTTGGTAGCACCGCAACGGTTATGCGGGAATCCATAGGTGGCCTCAATGGCGACAAACTGCAGGTCAACGACAGCATTGCCTGCGCTGCAGTAGAGCAGCGCCGACAATTATACCTTTTGAGAAAACACCAACCGCACTACCAGAATATAGCGACCGTGAGAGTGATTCCCGGCTACCAGCAAGCCCATTTCAGCCGGCTGCAGCAGCGCCTGTTTTTCAGCCACGCCTATACCGTGAGCGAGCGTTGCGATCGAATGGGCTACAGATTGGAAGGACCGCCAATTAGCTGCGAAATAGAGGGCATACTGTCCGAGGGCATTTGTTACGGCGCCATTCAGATACCCGCAGATGGTCAGCCCATCGTACTGCTCAACGACCGGCAGACCATCGGTGGCTATCCCAAAATTGGTTCTGCCCTGTCTGTCGACGCCGCCCACCTGGCGCAGCTGAAGCCCGGCGGCACTGTGCACTTCGCACCGATAAGCCAGCACGGGGCACACAATGCAATACACCTCGCAGCCAGCTTTCAAAATCGGTTGCCCATATCGGAGTTGGAATAATCGTATGCCTATGACCGACCTTGAGCTCAGCCAGGCGATAGAAGACGTGCTGGTAGCACGCAACCTGCGCAATATGAGAGCAGCACAGGCAGCCCTCACACCGGGATACTACCTGCGGGCGGCAAATTATCTGAAGGGCATATCCGGCGCTGTCATTATAGGCACAGGCTTCCCGGTGGACGACACTTTCGAGACCGACGGTCCAGTGGGTGCCATCGCGCTTTACGATACACTGAAAGCCCTGGGCGCCGACCCCTGGCTGGCCTGCGCCCCTCCCCTGTCTGTCGCCCTGGCGCAGGACTATCAGGTACTGGAGTTGCGTGCGCCCGACCTGGCAGCTGCAAAAATTGAAGCCGCCGAGAATATCGCGGCACTGAAGCCCGCAGCCATTATTTCAATAGAGCGGCCCGGTCTCACCGAGGACGGTTGTTACTACAATATGCGCGGCGAGAACATCACCGCGCGTTGTGGGTTTTTTGACCCCTATATGCAGGCTGCAGGCTGCCCCACCATTGCCATTGGCGATGGCGGTAATGAAATCGGTATGGGCAATATTGCCCGCGAAATTTCCGAACTGGATATCAACGTGGCTGTTACCCGCTGCGACGAACTACTGGTTGCCGATGTATCCAACTGGGGCGCCTACGGCCTGATCAGCTTTCTGGGGCTGTGGGCCGGGAGCGATTTACTGGCAGCGCTGTCCCCCCCCGCTATTCTCGACTATCTTTCTAAAAAGGGCAGCGTAGACGGAGTCACCCGAAAAAACACCACGACCGAAGATGGCCTGCCGGCCTCCGAGGGTTATAGCGTCATTGAGGAACTGCAACAACTGACAGCTTCCCGGTCAAGTCATTCACCCGATTAAGGTTCAGGACCAGATTATGAGTATTGTTTATTTAAACGGCGAATACATGCCGATGGAAGAAGCAAAGATTTCTCCCATGGATAGAGGGTTTTTGTTTGGCGATGGTATCTATGAAGTCATCCCTTCCTACGACGGCAAACTGGTGGGCTTCGCGCCACATATGGAGCGCATGCAAGATGGCCTGGATGCCATCGAAATCAAGCTCAAAATAGACCAGGATGAGTGGCGCGGTATCGCCCAGGAACTTGCAGACCGCAATGGTGATGGCAACCTCGGCATCTATTTCCACGTGAGCCGTGGTGCAGACACAAAACGTAATCACGCTTATCCCGAAAATATCGCGCCGACTATCTACGCCTTTGCCTTTGAAATTCCCGCGGCACCCATACCCGAAATGAATGCTGCAAACCCCTATAAGGTTTCAACTACCGAGGACCTTCGCTGGAAACGCTGCAATATCAAATCGACGGCGCTTCTTGGTAATGTCATGCACTACCAACACGGGCACTCCCGAGGCCACAACGAGACAATCCTGTATAACCAGGACGGCGAAGTCACCGAAGCAGCGGCCTGTAATGTCTACGTCATCAAAAATGGCGTGGTCGCCACGCCCTTGTTGGACAACCAGATCCTGCCCGGCATAACTCGCCTGCTGGTGCTCAGCATCCTGGGCAAGGACGGCAGTATTCCCATCGAGGAACGGATAGTAACTCTGGCGGAACTACACGATGCCGATGAAGTGTGGATATCCAGTTCCAGTAAAGAAATTGCACCGGTCGTTGAAATAGATGGCAAAGCCGTTGGTAACGGTAAAGTGGGTGCTGTCTGGCTGGCGGCCCAAACACTTTACACTGCGCACAAGTACGACTATTAATGGCCAGACCCAATCAGGCTCGACTCGATCTGGGGGCACTCAGGCATAATATTGGACACGCGCGCGCCCTGGCGCCCCACTCCAAAGTAATGGCAGTGGTGAAGGCCAATGCCTATGGCCACGGTGCAGCCATCATTGCGAAAACTCTGGAGCCCCTGGCTGATGCCCTGGCAGTTGCCTGCATTGAGGAGGCTGTGGAGTTGCGAGCAGCGGGAATCAGCGCTCCCATTTTATTGCTGGAAGGCTTTTTTGAAGAGAGCGAGCTTGCCCTTGCCGCCACCGAAAATTTTTGGATCTGCGTAGGCAACGAGCGGCAACTGTCGTGCCTGGAAAATGCACAACTGCAACAGCCCATGCATGTGTGGTTAAAAATTGACACAGGCATGCACCGCCTGGGCATTGACGCCGATCTAGCTGAGAGCGCTCTAAAGCGCTTGAATACAACACCCAATGTCGCTAACGACGTTGTCCTGTGCACCCATTTCGCCTCTGCCGATGACCTGGACGGCACCCAGACACGCGAACAACTTGAGCAGTTCAACGAGGTGTGCAAAAACTTGCCGGGCAAGCTCAGCGCGGCGAACTCTCCTGGAATACTGGGCTGGCCGGACTCTCACTTTGACTGGATTCGCCCCGGGTATATGCTCTACGGTAACTCGCCCTTCTCCGCCCCCCACAAAAACACCGATGCACTGCAGCCGGTTATGACCCTGAGCTCGGCAATTATCTCGATCAGAGACGTGGCCGCCGGGGAATCCGTCGGCTACGGCGCCAGCTGGACGGCGAGCAGGCCATCGAAAATTGCCACTGTCACCATAGGCTACGGCGATGGCTACCCACGCCTGGCCCGCAACGGAACACCTGTGTTGGTTAATGGCCAGCGCGCAAGTCTCGCCGGGCGGGTTTCAATGGACATGATTACCGTGGATGTCACCGATGTGGAGGACGCCAGCCTCGGTGATGAAGTTATTTTATGGGGCGCGGACCTGCCAGTCGGAGAAGTGGCCGAGTGGGCAGGCACTATCGGCTATGAACTGACGACTCGAATGCCCGCCAGAACGCCTCGCATTATTGCCGCTCCCTGAGCGGTTTATTTCCTACAATGACAGAAAAGCAAAAAACGGCCAAGCGAAGACGCGCACTCCCCAGAGAGGTGCGCCAGCAGCAACTCATAGATGCCACCGTTAAGAGCATTGCAAAAAATGGCTTATCCGGCACCACTATGGCAACGATAACCGGCGAGGCAGGCCTCAGCATGGGCATTGCCAACCTGCATTTTGAAAGCAAGGACAAGCTACTCACCGCAACGCTTGCGCATATCACCAGTGAATACAACAACGGCCAGGCGGAGATACTTGCCAGCACCGAGTATAAGTCACTGGCCGACAAACTGCGGGCGCTACTGAATTACCAACTTAGCACCAATCTCATCCAGAAAAATAAACTGGCAGTGTGGTTCGCCTTCTGGGGCGAGGCCAAAGCACGCCCGACCTATCAGCGCATTTGTTCGCGCTCGGATATTCAGGCGGAGAAGGCTATTCGCAACTTCTTTCAGGAAGTAATAGACGAGGGACACTATGCACAGGCGGATGCGGAGCTGCTGGCCATAGGCTATACCGCATTGCTGGATGGCCTGTGGCTGGACTTACTGGTCGCACCCGGCCGCACCAACCGGGCAAAGGCAAAACGGGTCGCCGCTCAATATCTATCCAGTGCTTTCCCCCAACATTTGCAAACCGGCAACCACTAACTCACTGGGAAAAAACAACTGTTTTATTGCCCCGGACAATAACCCTGTCCTGTAGGTGATAACGCAGCGCACGGGCCAGTACAGACTTCTCGACATCGCGCCCCAGGCGCACCATGTCATCCCGGGTGCAGCTGTGGCTCACGCGAATAACATCTTGTTCGATGATAGGCCCTTCATCCAGGTCCTCTGTGACATAGTGGCTGGTAGCCCCAATCAGTTTCACTCCTCGGTCGTAGGCCCTTTGATAAGGGTTTGCACCCACAAAAGAAGGCAGGAAACTGTGATGAATATTAATGAGACGTCCTGCATATATCCGACACAGCTCGGGAGGGATAATCTGCATATAGCGAGCCAGCACAACACAGTCTGCGCCGTGTCGTTTAACAATGTCGTTCACGGTTGCAAAGGCCGCCGCTTTGTCCTGCTTTGGTACGGGCACGTAATGAAAGGGAATTCCATGCCATTCGACCATGCCCCGCAGGTTTTC
>JADFVW010000085.1 GCA_015222725.1 Pseudomonadota bacterium
CAGTACAGGTCAGCAGGATACCGGCGATCAGGATGCGCAGTGCAGTCATCATTTTTCTATTCCTTGTCGACGGCACACCTAGTTCATGCCGATGTTCAAGCCCTCGGAGTTTTCCGGGTGGGCGATGCCAGTGTGGCAATCGATACAGGTTTTGCCGTTGAGACGCTTGGCCGCGTGATATTGCTGGGCCTTATCGGACTGTAGAGACGCCATCCAGCGCTTGGTATCGTGGCAGTTGCGGCACTCCTGGGAGTCGTTGGCCTGCATGCGCGCAATCTCGCGCCGCTTCATCGCGGGTGCGTGTGCGGCGTACTTCTCGGGGGTGTCGATGATGCCGGTTATATTACCCCAGACCTCTCGCGCCGCTTCAATCTTGCGGATCATCTTGGGTATGAACTCGCGTGGCACATGACAATCGGAACAAGTGGGTCGCACGCCAGTGACGTTATCGAAATGGCTGGTCTTTTGCAGCTGGACGTAAGGGTTGGCTTGCATCTCATGGCAGCCGATACAAAATTTCTCCGTACTGGAGGCGTGCAAGCTGGCTTCGAAGGCGATCACGCCCACCACGCCGATGACCAGGCCGAGGGCTACCAGAGCCAGTATGGAGCGAGAGGGGGATGGTCTGAGCAGGCTGCTCAACCATTTCTTTAGTCTTGATTCGACCATCAATCCGTGATCCCCTGAATCAGTTGAGCAAACACAATACGAGTTTAGAACACCTAAAACAATATTGTGCGAATTGCCACCACTATAGCTTTTTATAATGACCTAAATCAATGAACCCACCCCCTCCCCGATCTGTCGACCGCGTGATACGGTGGGCGCGGTAGAAGACTTCGATGAAAATTAAATAACAACTACTTACCGATGACACTCTCCTTCATTTCAACAAATTTTTTCTTGACCATATCTTTTATGGCCTGCTCCTTAATCGCTCCCATTGCCAGGTCCAACGCTTCCTGTGAATAAAATGGTAGCGCCGCTTCGAATATCTCCGGTTCTTCTCCGCCCGGCAGGATCAAACCATATTTCTGCACGCTGTACACGTACTCGAAGGAGGGTTTCAAAGCCGATGCCAACAGCCACAGGTTTTGCATGGCCAGGTCGTTTTGCTCTTTGGGGTCCAGCTCCAGGTTATAGGCCTCCGGCGCCCAGATTTGATTATAGCCACGTTCATTTATTCCTGTCTTTTCACCGTACATGTAGATCTTGAACTGCCGCCACTTCACCGCCATAAACTGGTCCCCGGCAAAAAAGATCACGGTTTCGCGATTGGATTTCTCCTGCTCTCCCAAGATGAATGGTGTTTGGTCTACCCCATCAATGGCGCGGTCATCCGGCACTTCTCCACCGGCAATGTTTGCCAGGGTGGGAAATATATCATTGATAGAAATTATTTCATTGCTGACTTTAGCCTCGGGCACATGCCCCGGCCAGCGCATCATCATCGGTGTGCGAATAGAGCCCTCGTGCACAGTTCCCAGGTAACCGCGATAGGGGCCGGTATCGCCTATGTAAGGATATTCAGCGCGATCAGGGCCATTATCGCTGGCGTAGATCACCAGCGTGTTTTCCTCAATGCCTGCCGCCTTGATCGCATCCAAGACCTGGCCAACACGGTAATCGTGCTCAATCATCGCATCACCAAATTTGCCTGCACCGGACTTCCCCTGAAAATCAGGGTGGGCAATCGAAGGGTGGTGAACCAGTGACCAGGGGATATAGAGGAAGAAAGGCTTGTCACTGTCTGCGTGCTGCTTGATATAGGCCACCGACTTCTCGGCAATGATCGCATCCACGTAGGGGCGTACTTTCTTATCGTAGGGCTGTAGCGTTTTCACGCCCTCACCTTTTTTTCCTTCATACAGGCGCGGAGTGCCAAACAGTGTGGGATCAAAACCTACTGCATCGGGAAACCAGGACACATCCGTACTGAAGGGAAAGCCCCACCATTCATCGAAACCCTGGTTGATCGGCAACCGATCATCCACGTAACCCAGATGCCACTTACCGTATATTGCCGTATCGTAACCCTCATCGGACAACATCTCTGCAACAGTATATTCCCAGGGTGCGAGACCCACTGGCAACCCGGGAACCGGCACCGCCCGCATGGTTCCAGAGCGAATCGGCATGCGACCCGTCATCAGGGCTGAACGGGAAGGGGTACACTCCGCCTCTACATTAAAGTTGGTAAAGCGCATACCCTCGGCTGCCAGCTGGTCGATGCGGGGCGTGGGTGCACCGCGAATCGCACCACCGCCATAGGCCCCCAGATCGCCATAGCCCAGATTATCACTGAGCATAAGCACAATATTCGGCCGTTCGGCAGCTGCCGCCAGGCCAGGCAACAGTAGCGCCAAAGCCAGGAGCGAGCGCAAGCCATTAAGAGAATTAAACACAGTACACCTCCATTTCCAGATTCATTTTTTATCCAATCAAGCGGCTGACAAACCAGAAGGTACCCAGTCCGCTTAAAACAGTCACAGTGGCATTTGCACCGCGTTGCTGCCATTGCATTGAGGCAAACTTACGGATGCCTAACATCAGCACAATAACCGCAATCAAGACGATCAGTTGCCCCAGCTCCACCCCGAGATTAAAGCCCAGAAGAACAAACGCCATATCAGCCGCAGAGAAATCAGTTTCCAGTAAGCCGCCGGCAAACCCAAAACCGTGGATAACACCAAACAGTGAGGTCACCAACAAGCGTAACACCCCTGGATCCTTAGCTCCGGCAACCAGCCGCAAATAACAAAGCGCAAATAAACCGGCTCCCAGGGTACCCAGCAACAGTTTCCATTGCAGATTAAGCCACCAGACCGGCATCGACATCCCCAGGCAGAGAATAAGCGCCCAGGGTGCTAACTGCGTGAGCTGTCCGCTTCGCTTCCCTCCGGCTTCTATCGCCACCAGCACGATGGTAAATCCAATCAGCGCCTCCACCATCACCGAGTTCGGTTGGGCAAACCCCAGCACCGCCACGGCCAGGCTAATGCTGTGCCCGAGTGTAAAGCCGGTAATCAACCAGGCCATTTCCTTCCAGCCACGGGCAAGTAAAATCAAGCCGAATAGGAATGCGAGGTGATCGGCTCCAGATAGAATATGTTTTGCACCAATTTCAATATACTGGGAAAACACCTGCCAGCCATCCGGGGATTGTTTGCCTGCGGCGCCCGGAGCAGTGAAGGTCTGGCTACGACGATGGCTGGTCAGCAGGAATTCTTCCACCCGTCCCTGGAAGCGCACTTTAACGTAATGCGTGTGGGTGGCGAGCAAATCAAAAAAACTGTTAATGGTAATTGTCGGCGCTTCAGTTCCGCTGCAGCGAAAGCTGCCTTCGATGTGCAAAAACCCCTCGCGTGATCTCAGGGCGACCGGTTTCTTGTCGACGCCGCAATTGCGACCCCCGCTGGCCACTGTAATCTGCGACCCCAGGTATCTGGACAACTGATCGCCCAGCGCAATACCACTCTCCTGTGACCCGGGAATTCGCGTCACCTCTCTCTGCAACACACTGAAGCTGTAGTGAAGCTGATCATCGCGCCAGGTCCATTCGGAAAAAGATTCACTTCGATCGTGGGCATTCGCAGATGCACTCCACAGAGCGAATAACAAGATCAGGACATGGCGGTAGTAAACGCCTGATTTCATAAAGGTAACTCGGAGGGATAGCTGATGTCAGCGCGATCTTTCAGCCACTCAAGATACTCCCGCAGCGCGCGATCACCTGACCGGCGCAGATATTCTGCCTCCACCTGCTCCCTGATGTCCTCCATCGCAGGAGCCTTTCCGACTGCTTTATCAAACAGCTGAACGATACGAAAACCACTGCCCACGGGCTGGGGCGCCGACACAAAACCAGCGGGTTGCTCCAGCAGCATCTGTGTCAAAGTGGGGCCAAGATATTCACGCAATTTTGCCGGGGGAAGCAGGCTATCTGGTACGATAAGTGCGACAACCGACCCAAATTCACTCTCTACCCTTTGAAATAGTTCACCTGCAGCTAAAAGCCGGTATGCCTCACCTGCTCTTTGCTCAGCGTCCTCACCCTTAACGATTAGCTGTCGGGCA
The DNA here is from genome assembly GCA_015222725.1 of Pseudomonadota bacterium. GTDB lineage: Bacteria > Pseudomonadota > Gammaproteobacteria > Pseudomonadales > Halieaceae > JBALVT01. Next base: position 4,078 of record JADFVW010000085.1, read on the forward strand.
CGCAAACGCGCCGTGGGCGTGAAATAGTCGATGTTTTCCTCAAAGAACTCCGCCAGCTCACCCTCGCTGGGTGCTTTCGCTTCAGCGGCGGTGGTGGTCATGCTGATCATGCCGTTCACCAGGGCCGCGCGGGTGCGCTTGTCGCTCTCCAACAAGCCCACCTCTACCCCGCGCTGTACCAACAGCTCCTCTTCAATGATTCGTTGTAGCACGTACCGGGAGTCCTCAGCGCCGATGGGATCCTTTTTGTCGCTTGCCAGGGCCTCCAGATAGCTCAGGTATTTCGCACGCGTAATGGCTGTGTCATTTACTACCGCCACCACACTGGAATCACCCGGCACATCCCAGGAAGGCGTAATTACACTAACGAGCACGCCCAGAAGTCCCAGTACTAATCCTGACACCAACCAGCCAATAGATTGTTGCGTGGCGTGCTCAGTTTTCATACGGTCCTGCCCATGCTGTTTCCCAGAAAAAATTGTCACATCCTCAAACCCTGGCTGTATTTTGTAGAACAAAGATATTCCATATATTTGTTTAATGCGTCCGGCCCGATTATCCCGTACCAAAATCTGGAGTTTTATATTTTTCGAACCATGGGAAATTTAGTGGCTCTATAGTGAAATTGCAGGATATACTTTCCAACATTAAATCAACACCTTACAAGAAAACTCAATGGATCTGATAGGATTTCTTTACGGACTGGGCATCCTCCATGGTGCAATTTTGGCTGGCATACTATTTTTTATGCGCAGCGAGCATCGTGTAGCCAATGCCTTTATAGCGGCGTTGGTGGCCTGCATCGCAATTCGGTTCCTGAACAACTGGCTGGTTCGCAATGGCGTTTATATTAATAACCCGCAGTGGAGCCTGCTGAGCTCGCCACTGGATTTCGCCTGGGGTCCGCTGCTATACCTCTACGCCTATTCCATGTCGGGAAGAAAGCTCGGGGCCAAACATGTGCTTCATTTTATTCCCTGTCTGCTGTTATTTTCTGCACCCATTACCTTCGCCCTGTATCCAAGGGATCAGCAATTGGAGTTTCTAAGCTATTTCTGGAGCAACAGGGAAAATCAGGAACTGGGGGAAATAGTACTGGGCCGCATGCCTATATTCTGGCGCACCTGGATGGATATGCACTTGCAGGGCAGTTTCTTTTCAATTCAATTCGGCATCTATTGCTACCTGGTGTTGCGCCAGGTTCAAAAACACAGGCTGAGCCTGGAGCGACATTTTTCCTTTACCGAGCAAATGGACCTGCGCTGGCTGCGCACTCTCACCTTCGTGTGTGTACTGTTCCTGATACTCTTTCTGGTATTCAATCGCGGCGGACTGGTGCTGTTCGGGCATTTTGAAATAACGGCCCTGAGCCCCAACACACCGTTTCTTTTTCTGGTGGTGGCCATATACGGTATTGGCATTGCAGCGCTCTATCAGCCCCCTATTCGCGACGCGCAAGAGCACACACCCAAAGAGGAAAGCACTGCAATACCGGAAGTTGGACAGGCCCCAACGGAGTCTGCACCGGCCAAATACGTCCGTTCCAGCATCAAACTGGAAGATGCGCAGCGCTATAAAATTCGCCTGATGGAAACAATGCAGGAGAAAAAACTCTACCTGGATTGTGACCTCACCCTCAGAGATCTGGCAGCAGAGGCCGGACTCAGTTATCACCAGACCTCCCAGGTTATCAATGGCCAGATGAACCAGCGCTTCTTCAGTTTCGTCAACAACTACCGTATCGGGTTGGCCAAAGAACTGCTGGCCGACCCGAAAACCCGTAAAATGGCCATTGTAGATCTGGCTGTGGAGGTGGGATTCAAGTCCAAGTCATCGTTCTATGATGCTTTCAAGAAGGTAACCCAGATCACCCCTACTCAATTCAAAAAAGAGCTGGAAACCCTTATTTAGGGCTCATGCGGGAAATAACCCTGCATTATTTGTCCGACTTTGTCGGCTCGGACGCCTTCTCACCCGGCTTGCGGCATTATAGGGTGACTTATAAGAAATTCAGGGCGATGCAATGGGCAAGAAATCGAGAAGCTGGCTAAAAATTACCGTTCTTCTGCTTCCCCTTTGTGTGGTCACCTACCTGACCCTCGCCTACCTGGGGGTTTTCGGCCAGCTGGAAACAGCCGGGGTCGTCAGCAACACACCGCGCCCCGCTGAAGTGGCCGATCAATCCCACGCCAGGCAACAGGAAGTTGCGATAGCACTGGGTACCGATACCAGCCAGATTCTGTTCGGGGACCTGCACGCCCACACCACTTATTCCATCGATGCCTTTCAGTACAGCCTGAGTTTTATGGGCGGGGAAGGCGCCCACCCCCCGGCGGATGCCTGTGACTTCGCGCGCTATTGCTCTGCCCTGGACTTCTGGTCTATCAACGATCACGCCGAGCACGTTAC
>JADFVW010000086.1 GCA_015222725.1 Pseudomonadota bacterium
CGTCCAGAAGAAAAGACTCGATGGTGGGTGTCCACGCCCCAAGATACTTGAGTGTGGGTTGAATAACCTGATCTCTCAGGTGTTCTGCGGTTACGTACATAGCCTTCCCTCGCAGGGATGTCAATTCCGTCAGATCTTACGTTCCACTTTTTATACTTCTAATGGTCTTCTGCGGTCGGGTTATATTTACCGGGCTTGGGAGATGGACTCTTTTGCACGGTACTTCCTGACTCACGACTAACTTTTTAACACATTAATTGAATAAGTCCAATGAAAATAACGGTTTGCAGTGCTTATTTCACAAATATTTTGGGAAAGAGCTGTAACTGCGTACTTTTATGTGGCTGCCGCTAATGCAGGAATATACTATAAGTCGGTAACATCGATAAAAACCCCCAATATTTATAGGATAATGGGCGAATATCCTGAATTGTGCCGGAGTTTTTAGAGGTCGGGTGTGATGAGCTTGTTTTTATCGCTCGCGCCTGCGGTGCGTGTCGATTTGGCGGGAGTGGGGCTACTTGTCGCCGTCTATGAGGCGAATACCACCTTTCTCAATCGCAATAATTCGCTGCTTATACAGGCCGCCTATGGCTTTCTTGAAGGCGCCCTTGCTCATGCCGAAGAGCTTTGAGATTACTTGTGGGTCAGATTTGTCGTGTACCGGAGCGAAACCACCTTGCTCGCGGAGGTAGTCCACGATAACGCTGGCATATTTGTCGCGGGTCTCCTGTCCGCCCTGCAAGCTGAGGTCAATCTTGCCGTCGGGCCGCACACGGCGAATATAGCCACGAATACTCTGGCCAAAGCTCAAGCGCTGATGCACGTCGTTCTTGTAGAGCACGCCCCAGTGGCTGTGATTGATGATGGCTTTGAACCCCAGTTCGGTGCTGTTGGCAATTATCAGCTTAACCGGTTGCTTGGCCTCGAACTCGTGCGGCGCATCATCGTCCAGGAACTTATCTATTTTGGACGAAGCGGTAATTCGGCCGTCCACCTCGTTGAGGTAGAGGTAGACCAGGTAGGATCGGCCCACTTCCATAGGGCGGTGCTGCTCCGAAAATGGTACCAGCACGTCCTTGTCCAGCCCCCAGTCCAGGAAAGCGCCGACATCGGTACTGGCGAGGACTTGCAGGTAGGCAAATTGCCCCACCTGAGCCCGGGGCCGTTGAGTGGTCGCCACCGGGCGGTCTTCGGAGTCCAGGTACAAAAATACCCGCAGTGAGTCGCCCGGAGCCAGCCCGCTGGGTGCATGTTTGTTGGGCAGTAATACGCTGCCCAGGTTTCCGGCATTCAGGTACACCCCAAAATCCATTAGCTTGGTCACCTCCAGTGTGTAGGTGTGGCCCAGGGTAATCATTGTCTCTGCCATATCATTCATTTTTGTTCTAGCCCCCGGCCCGTTTCACGGTGTAACCACGTTTTTCCAGTTCGCCTTGCAACAGGTCCCGCTGGTCTCCCTGAATTTCAATATTACCGGCCTTAATGGCCCCGCCCACACCGCATTTTTGTTTCAGCGCCTTTGCCAAGGTTTTCAGTTCGGCACCCGAAAGAGGCAGGCCGTCAACGATGGTGACTGCCTTGCCACCGCGCCCCTTGGTCTCCCGGCGCAGGCGTACAATGCCATCCCCCAGGGCGGCGGGACGGTCTTTGCCGCAGACACAGCTCGCAACAGGGCGTTGGCACCCAGGACACAGCCTGCCGACATCGGTGGAGTAAACCAGGCGAGAGGATTGTTTTTGCTTGCTCATGCGTGTTTTGTGTCGATGGGCCACACAATCGTTTCAGGGGGCGGCAGAATAACACTTTATCGCAGCGGATAATGCTATTCTGGGTCTGAAACTTTCAGGGGGAGCAAGTCTGTGGGCAATATCGATAAATTGGCATCGGATCTGGTAGAGGTTCAAAGCCAAATGGCGTTTCAGGAAGACACAATTACAGCATTGAACGAAGCGCTCACTCTGCAGCAGCAGGAAATTATCGTATTAAGGCGCCAGCTGGAGCTACTGAAGCAGCGCCAGGAGGAGCATAGCCCGACGCCTGACCAGTCGCCGCCGCCCGTCCTGGACGAGAGGCCACCGCACTATTAGAGCGTAAAATGTGCTGAGCTTGAAAAATAGTTGGCAAAAATGGGGCAGGTAGTGCCGTTTTTTCTTTCGCGATGTCCCCACGGTGGGTAGAATCCCAAGGGATCAAGAATAATAAAATAATCGGCTAAACATTCTAAAAACCACTCCAGGAGAGGGCACTTAATGTCTGATAGTGCGCAAAAAGATACATCGGAACAGGCAGAGTTTCGCAGTTACTGCCGAAGCTGGTTAAAAGATAACCACCCGGGGGAGCCGCCGGTTAGACTGCCGCTCACGCCGCTGGAGATTATGACGCAAGAGCAGCTTGGCTATCTTCAGGCCTGGCAGAAGTCTGCCTATGACGCAGGGCTCATCGGCTGTGATTATCCGCAAGAAGTCGGCGGCGGCGGCCGGTCTGATTGCCAGCGCGTGGCCAACGAGGAGATGATCGCCGCAAAAACGCCTTACTTACCGAATGTCATAGGCATGGGCATGGCGGCGCCTACCGTGTTTTACCACGGGCAGGAAAAAGTGAAGCAGGAGCTGTTGCCACGCCTGTTTTCCGGTGAAGACATCTGGTGCCAGGGGTTTAGCGAGCCGGAGGCGGGGTCGGACCTGGCCAGCGTGCAGACTTTCGCCGAGAAAAAAGGCGACAAGTGGATTATCAATGGCCACAAGGTGTGGACGTCCCTGGCACATTTTGCCGAGTGGATGATCATTCTGCTGCGCACCGACAAGTCCCACAAATACGATGGGCTTTCTTATTTTGTTGTGCCTATCCGCTCGGCTCTGGGCAAGGGTGTCACCGTGCGCCCGCTGATCAAAATCACCGGGGAAACCGGTTTTAACGAAGTGATCTTTGAAGACCTTGAGGTCGATGATAGCTTTCGCCTGGATGAATTGGGCAAGGGCTGGCAGGTCGCCATGACAACCCTGCTACACGAACGCGGCGCCGGTGAGCTGCAAACGCCACGATCCGGGGGTTTAAAGAGCAAGGCCACCCACGCGACCAATACCGCCAATTTGATGGAGCTGGCAAAGCAGACGCCAAAAGACGGCAAACTCGCCTCCGATGACGTTCTGTTGCGCGACAAGATTATGCAGCAGGTGATTCGCGAGGAGGGCCTGCGCCAGAACCAGCGCCGCCTGCGTGTTCCGGCTCTGCAGGATCACCCCATGCGCCTGCCGCTGCAAAATAAACTGTTGGGCAGTGAAATCGCGCAGGATACCGCCGCCATCGCCGTCGAGATCGAGGGGGCCAGCGCATCTTTGTACCTGGGCGACGAGAATGCCCCGGTGGGTGGTGAATGGCCAATGGCCTATATGAACTCCTACGGCATGACCATCGCCGCGGGCACCAGCGAAATTCAACGCAACATCCTGGGCGAGCGCGTTCTGGGTATGTCCAAATCCAAATAGGAAGTCAAAGGGAGAACAGGTAAATGGCACAACCCAATAATTTTGGCTTTGGCGAAGAGGCGGCGCTGTTAAAAGACTCCGCGCGAAAATTCTTCGAGGAGAAGATGCCGACCAATCAACTGCATGCCTTGGTGGCGGGCGACCCCACGCCGGAGCGCATGCCCGAGTCCCTGTGGGATAAAGACATCTGGCAGCAGATGGTCGATCTGGGCTGGACCATGGTGGCAGTCCCGGAAGCGGCGGGGGGCATTGGCATGCCGGTGGTTGCAGTTGCGGGCCTGGTGGAGGAGTTAGGCAGGGCCGCTTTCCCCTGCCCCCTGGTGCCGACCATTAATTGCACCTATGTTCTGTCTGCCTGTGGCAGCGCAGGAGAGTCAGCCCTGGGTGACATCGCCGAGGGCAAATCGGCCAGCCTGGCTATCACCAATCAACAGGGCAGTTGGAGTACCACTGATACCGATGTCCGTTTTGAAAATGGCAAGCTTAGCGGTACCGCCTGGTATGTGCAGGATGCGCGCAAGGTAGACAATTTTCTGGTCAGCGCGCAGTCGACGACGGGCGTGTCACTGTACTGGGTTAGCTGCGATGCAAGCGGTGTCGTTATCGACCCCGATGCCATTATCGACCTGAGCAGGGATCAGGCGCATGTCACGTTTACCGGGGTGGAAGCCGTCGAGTTGGCAGCGGACGGCTCCGGCGCTCTGGACAAAGCATTCCCGGCCATCTGGACCGTATTGGCGGCCGATATTGTCGGCGCGGCAGAGTGGTTGCTGCAGACCACGGTAGACTATGTTTCGACCCGCAAACAATTTGAACATCCACTGGGCTTTTTCCAGGCGGTAAAACATCCTCTGGTAGATGTCATGGTGCAAATAGACCAGACCAAGTCACTGGTTTATAACGCGGCCTGTGCGATTGACTCGGAACCAGAAAAGGCCCTGAAGTATGCGCATATGGCGAAGGCCTCTGCCAGTGAAACGGCGGCCTTTTCATCCGGGCGAGCGGTGCAATATCACGGGGGCATAGGCTTTACCTGGGAGTGCTATGTACACCTGTACTTCAAGCGGCAAAAGCACAATCAAATGTTGTGGGGTGATGCCGCCTGGCATCGCCGCGCTCTGGCAGGTTTGCTGTTGGGGCCGATAGCGGCGTGATGACACAAACTTTGCAACGAGGATTTATCTAATATGAAGTGGAAGGCTGGCTTACTGATACTCGCCGTTTTTTCGGTGGCTATCGCCGTCATATTTAAAATGGCTACCCGCCTGCCACAGGCACCCGCTCACCAGGTGTTTATCAACGGCAATGTGCTTACCATGGACGCTGAAAACAGCATCGTAGAGGCGCTGTCAGTCAGGGGTGACAAAATAGAGGCCCTGGGTAGTGCTGAGGAAATCATGCGTCTGGTAAACGACGAAACCGTGGTTACCAACCTGCGCGGGCGAACCCTGATGCCCGGCTTCATTGATGCCCACGGGCACTTTCCGGGCTCCAGCCTGGCGGTCATAAATGCCGACCTGAACAGCCCACCTATAGGCACCCGGGAAACAATAGGTGATGTCATTGACGCACTGAAGGTTCAGGCGCAAAAGACGCCGCCTGGAGAGTGGGTAATCGGCATGGGTTACGACGACACACTGCTGGCGGAAAAGCGCCACCCCACCAGGGAAGACCTGGACCAGGTCTCCACCGAGCACCCTGTTGTCGCATTGCATATCTCTGGCCACATGGTAGTGGCCAACACTGCGGCCCTGGCCGCTGAGGGCATAGGTGCCAGTACACCAGACCCGGAGGGCGGCGTTATTGTCAGGCAGGAGGGTTCTCGTGAACCCACGGGCCTGCTACAGGAAACAGCCCAGTGGAGCATGGTCAACCACGTATACGACATCGGGCTTATGGATTCCTATCGAACCATTAAACTGGCGGCCAACGAATATGCGGCCATTGGTGTCACCACGGCCCAGTCTGGCGCCGTGACTGGGGACTTGATAAAAGGCATTTCCCTGTTTATCAAACTGGGCATTATCCCCATGCGGGTTGTGTTGTTCCCCATGGAGCAGGAGTTTGAGGAAGATCTCCTGAATGGAGAATACAAGCCGGAAAATTACGCCAGTGATCGCCTGACCATGGGGCCGATTAAAATCATCGCCGATGGCAGCATCCAGGGCTATACCGGCTATCTCAGCCAGCCCTACCATGTGCCCTATCACGGGGACGCAGCCTATCGAGGCTATCCAGCGGTGTTGCGCGCCGCCCTGTTTGAAAAAGTAGAGGCTCTGCACAAGGCCGGTTATCAGCTCGCTATCCACGGCAATGGAGACGAATCTATTGAAGATATCCTGGACGCCTTTGAAGCCGCCCAGAAGGCACACCCTGTTGATGACCCCCGCCTCATACTGATTCACTCCCAGATGGCCCGGAAGGACCAGATTGTACGCATGAAAACGCTGGGGGTGACGCCGAGCTTTTTCTCCGCCCACACCTGGTACTGGGGTGATCGCCATCGCGATATTTTCATGGGGCCTGAACGCGCTGCGACGATGAGCCCGGCCAGGTGGGCGCAGGATAACAATCTGCGTTACAGTTCTCACCTGGATACACCGGTGACACCCATGTTGCCGTTACAGGCGGTGTGGAGCACGGTCCACAGAATTACCTATGGCGGCGATGTACTGGGCCCGGAGCAGAGGGTGGGCGTGATGGAGGCCCTGCGTGCGGTAACCATCGACGCGGCCTGGCAGGTGTTTGAAGAGGATAACCGGGGTTCACTGGAGCCCGGGAAATTTGCCGATATGATTATTTTGTCGGGCAGCCCGCTGGATGACCCCATGGCAATGCGAGAGCTAAAAGTTGAAAGGACGATGGTAGGCGGTGCGACAATTTTTCATCTGCACTGATAAAAGGCCGTGGCCATACATAAAATAACAGGTAGGGATTAATAGCTATGAATTTCACGAGATCGATATTGGTTCTGTTGTTTGCGACACTCATTGTTGCCTGTTCCCGCGATGAAGGAGCAGCTGAACTGGTACCGCCTGCACAGGTGAAAGCTCTCCCTGACGTCGAATGGCTGAAACACGGCCTGGACGATGGCGAGGCCCGCTACAGCGAGCTCGCGGATATCAATACAGAAAATGTCGCCGGGCTGTCCCTGGCCTGGTACTTCGACTACCCCACCAACCGGGGGATGGAAGCCACACCACTTGAGCGTGACGGAATTCTATACAGTACCGGTTCCTGGAGTCTGGCCTACGCCCACGATGCGGTGAGTGGCGAGTTACTGTGGATGTACGACCCCAAAGTACCTCGCGACTGGGCGCTGCATGCCTGTTGTGATGTGGTGAACCGCGGTGTTGCCCTGCAGGGCGACACGTTGGTCTTTGGCACCATCGATGGCCGACTGGTTTCCCTGGAAGCCGCCACCGGCAAATTGCGCTGGGAAGTGCAGACTACCGACAAATCGCTACCCTATACCATTACCGGCGCACCCAGAATTGTGAAAGGCAAAGCCATTATTGGCAATGGCGGTGCCGAGTACGGGGTACGCGGCTACATCAGCGCCTACAATCTAGACGATGGGGCAATGGCCTGGCGCTTTTATACGGTGCCCGGAAACCCCGAAAAACCTTTTGAGCGCCCAGCGATGGAGCGGGCCGCAGAGACCTGGGGCGGTGGCCCCTGGTGGGAAATTGGCGGTGGTGGCACGGTCTGGGACTCCATGGCCTATGACGAAGAACTCAACCTGCTGTATATCGGTGTGGGCAATGGTGCGCCCTGGAACCGTGAGATTCGCAGCCCTGCTGGTGGCGACAATCTCTACCTGTCCAGTATCGTAGCGCTGAATGCCGATGATGGTAGCTACGTCTGGCATTACCAGACTACCCCGGGCGACAGCTGGGATTACACCGCAACGCAACACATGATTCTGGCCGATATCGAAATAGGCGGTACTGAGCGACGGGTCATTATGCAGGCCCCCAAGAACGGCTTTTTCTACGTACTGGACCGCAAAACCGGCGAGTTTATTTCAGCGCAAGCCTATGGTCTGGCAACCTGGGCCACCCACATCGACCAAGAGACCGGCCGTCCAGTGGAGGCAGAGGGTGTGCGTTATGAAGACAAGCCCGCACCCATTTTTCCGGCTCCCTATGGCGCCCATAACTGGCACCCCATGAGCTATAGCCCGGATACGGGGCTGGTTTATATTCCCGCCCAGGATATTCCCCATGTATACGCCCAGGATGAATACTTTGTGCATAAGCCAGGCTTCTGGAACACCGGAACCGATGCGCGCGCCGCCCTGTTACCCAGTGATCCGACGGAGCGCCAGGCGGTCATCGATATGGTGAAGGGCCATATTACCGCCTGGGATCCAGTGGCCCAGGAGGAGCGCTGGAGAATTACTCACGAGGGGCCCTGGAATGGCGGCATGCTATCTACTGCGGGCAATCTACTCTTTCAGGGTAATGCAGAAGGTGAATTGGTGGCCTATTCTGCAGGCCAGGGGGAGCCCCTGTGGCGCTTTGACGCCCAGACGGGCATTGTCGCTCCCCCCATGACCTTCAGGCTGAAGGGCGAGCAGTACATTGCAGTGGTCGCAGGCTGGGGCGGAACCTATGCCCTGACCGCCGGTGACGATGACAATAGTGGCCCGAAGCCTAACTACAGCCGCCTGCTGGTGTTTAAACTGGGCGGCCAGGCGGCGCTTCCCGCAGCCCCGCAGCGCCCGGAAAAGCTCACGTTTACACCGCCCAAACTGGAGGCAACACCCGAGCAGGTCGAGGAGGGTCTGAAACTATTCCATACCTACTGTTTTGTCTGCCATGGGGCGGAAGCCATCGCTGGCGGCACGCCACCCGACTTGCGCGCGATTTCTACCGAGACCCGGGCAAATTGGGATGCTATCGTGCTGGGGGGGCTGCATTGGGAAAAAGGCATGGTGGGTTTCTCAAAAGCCTTGAGTAAAGACGACTCAGATAATATCCTTTCCTATGTAACAGAGCGGGCTCATTTTGCACTCAAAAAAGAATAGTTTATGTATCGCTACAGCGTAGATCAGGCCATATGCTTTACCGCTGAAGATTTTGTGCTCTTCAGGGAGTCACCGTTTGCCTGTTGGATGGAGCGTTTGACGCTGGAAAATCCCGGCCATGGAATCCCTCCAGATGTGGATAGTCGCTCACCTTCAGCCGCGCCGGAACCACAGGGTGACCTGGCGGACACCTTAAAGGCCGAGGGCAAGGACATTATATCAATCGAGTGGCAGACGGATGAGGTCATACGCCGTACCGCCACCCTGGCGGCGATGCGCCACGGTGTCGACTTTATTGTCAATGGTCAGTTGGCGGTTGGCCCCCTGTCGGATTCTGCCAATCTGTTAATGCGTACCAGTGGTTATTCCGAGCTGGGTAATTACCTGTACATCCCCTGTGATACACAACTTAAAACCACCCTGAGCTCTGCATTTCGCCTCTGCTTCCTGGCGGATTTACTGCACAGCCTGCAGGGGCAGTTGCCGCCGCAGATGCTTATTCTGCGCGGCAATTGTGATGTGGTTCCGCTACAGACCGAAGACCATGTATACCACTACCTGGCGGTTAAACAGCGCTTTATGTCTGCCCAGCGCTCGTTTAGAAAGCACAAAATGCCGGATCCCGTTGAGTCCAGCCATTTTGGTCGATGGTCAGACTGCGCCAATGAACTGCTGAAGCTGCGCGCCCTGGGGCAACCGGAAATGCCCGAGTTACAGGCTGAGGACGAATGTCAGGAGGAAGAGCGCCAGCAAGAAGTCAGTGTGCAACTACCTGCCGCCGCCAGCGCCCAGGCCCAGAGTTCCGCCTATGACATGGATGCGGTTGCCCCGCAATTCCAGGTCAGAGTTGCAACTTCGCACGGGGGTACTTTGGCTGAGCAGGCACGCATGTTAAGCCCGGAACCTGCGTTGAATATTGGCAGTGGCCACACCGCGGATGCCCTGCAGAATCTGGAATTTATAGGCAGCAGCAGGGTTCTGCCGACCATCGGTGAGACGTTTGATGTCGATTCACCTAACGTGGAACATGACAAGTTTAAGTCCGATGCAGCCGTGTCTGCGTGGCAAGAAAAGCCTGCGCAGCAAGAAAAAAAGCCCTATAAAGAACCCCCACCAGCGAATTTGAGAAACCCCGCGAATGTCGATATGGATGTTATGCCGGAGTTGGAAAACGGTCGGGAAAAAGTGAGTATCGCCCCTTTCAGTAACAGTTTAATTACCAACAGGGACAGCTGATACACGGCTTTGGCTATTGCCCGGAGGGCATTCCCCCGGCTGGTCTGATAAACAGGCCCTCGCAGGTAGCGGTCACAATGTCGCCCACTCGCATTTCGCCTTTAACCAGGGTTTTTCTGCCAGCCAGAATAAATACTTCGGCCTCCAGTTGCAGGTCGGTATTCAGTGGTGTGGGTCTACGATAGCGAGTGGTGAGCGTACCGGTCATGCCCGGTTTTTTGCCGATGATCTGCGCCATGCCCAAAAACTGGTCCATAATCGCTGCAATAAAGCCCCCGTGGATATGACCGGGGGGGCCCTCGTAGGCGTAGCCGCAGTTAACCGTGCCGTAGGCCTTGTTTCCTTCCAGCCACATGTTCAGCCCCGGTGACAAGGGATTGCTCCATCCCCCCAGTGCGTTAAGTTCATGGCTGACTTCACCCTGGGTGCCGTGTTCACCGTCCTGGATAAACTCGAGCATGCCGTACAGCCGTTTGCTGTTGGCAAAGTTATCGGCCTGTTTTTCCAGTTGTTCGGCAATATTGTGCAATTCCTCAGTGGGTGGTGTGCTGGTGACCAGCACATCGGTCAGCTTGCGGATGGCGTCTGCTACCCTCCGCTTGGCATGCCAGTGATCGGAATAGGGGGGTGTAATTTCTTCCGATTCAAATGGATTGAATATCGGCGAGGAGAGTATTGTCGAGTCATTCATTAGTTGTTCCTTAATACGCTGAAACAGTCTCGTACTTCTTTGATGAATATTTCTGGTTGTTCCAGCGCTGCAAAATGTCCGCCCTTTTTCAATTCATTCCAGTGAATAAGGTTTGAAAAACGTTTGCTGGCCCAGCGCTTGCTACAGCGGAATATTTCCTTTGGAAAAATTGAGCATCCAACGGGCATGTTTATGGGCGCCAGGTTGGGCTTGTTAAAGCTCTCCCAGTATAGGCGAGCTGAGCTCGCCGCTGTATTGTTGAGCCAATACATCATCACATTGTCTAGAATTTCATCCTTGGTGAGGATATTTTCGGGGTGCTTAACACCCTCGACCTCACAATCCATCCAGGCGTAGATTTTTTCTACAATCCAGGCCATTTGCCCAACGGGTGAATCAGCCAGCGCGTAGGCAAGGGTTTGAGGTCGTGTGGACTGTTGCTTCGAGTAGCCCGAATCCCATTCGTTATAGAACCCCATGGCTTCCAGGGCACCGGTCTCCTGCTCTGTGAGAGAGTCCATGGTGTCGGGGTCGGGGGCGACGATAGGCATATTGATATGAATGCCCGCGCAGTGAACGGTTTCTGTTTGCCCCATGCTCTGGGTGATCATGCTGCCCCAGTCACCGCCCTGTGCAACGTAGCGTTCATAGCCCAGTCGTGCCATGAGCTGTCCCCACATGGCGCCAATTTTTTCTACCGTTGTGCCAGTACTGGCGGGCTTGTCAGAAAAGCCGAAGCCGGGCAGGGAGGGTGCGACGACGTGAAAGGCGTCCTCCGCCTTGCCGCCGTGTTCTGTGGGGTTGGTGAGTGCATCGATGATTTTGTAAAATTCAACAACCGAGCCCGGCCAACCGTGGGAGATAATTAGCGGCAGGGCATTTTCGTGTGGGCTGCGCACATGGATAAAGTGGATGTCCAGCCCTTCAATTTCAGTTTTGAACTGGGGCCAGCTGTTCAGCTTCTTTTCGAAACGCCGCCAGTCGTATTCTTCTAACCAGTATTTGGTAAGCTCCTGAGTGTAGTGCAGCGGCATGCCCTGATCCCAATTGTCGGTTGTTTCAGCCTCCGGCCACCGGGTATGTTTTAGTCGAGTACGCAAATCAGCCAGATCGGATTCGGGGATATCAGCGACAAAGGGGAAAATGTCAATATTCACAATCAACTCCTATACATTAAACTTTTATAAAATAGGGTGGTATATCTTCGCAAAATCACTAGAATATACAACTCTTTGAAAAAGAACTAGAATATGCGTCTGATGTTTGAAGCTTGGCCCGGTCTTGGGTTGGCAGCAGGGGATAGAGTAATAAATGCCAGGTAGGCTGGAATTACCAATTATTCGCGCGGGGGAAGTGCTTAGCTATGTGGCGGGCATACTATTCCTGGGTTTCTTTGTGGTGCAAATTGCCCAGGGAGAAATTCAACGGCGCAGCGATATCGCCGAGTTTACGCCCCCATCTGAAGTAAGTCTCGTTCCGATTCCCAACGTAGGCGCACCCAATACTGCGCTCTGGGCTCCCGGAAGAGTAAGCGATTACC
>JADFVW010000087.1 GCA_015222725.1 Pseudomonadota bacterium
AGGCCGCCGTTCTGGGTATACCGACCTTGCTTGTTAATCCCCTTCGCGCGGGGCACTCGCTGGAGCTGGAGAAATATGGGCTGCTCGAGCGCCATGTAGATATGCAAAGTGCTCTGCAAAGAGCCGTTGAAATTTCCAACGATAAAGATGCAATCTGCCGCTGGGCCGGTTACAGGCGTCGTTTGCTCGAGGAAAAATCTGATATGACACAAGAATTTGCCGAAATCATCAGTCGGGAGCTGCCCGAAGCGGCATCTAAAAGCGTGGCATGAACTTCCTGTAAAAAGACGATGTCTGCAATTATTCCGGCATATGGGGTGGATCGAGGTCTGCGGCCCAGTCTGTGCCAACATCGGGCGTGGTTTTCAGTCTGTCTTCAATTAACCGCACATGTTCGGCTTCTTCTTCCGCAAACTCCCGGGCCAGTGCGCGGATTTTATCTGTCTCCCCATGCTCGGTAATATCCCGGTAAAAATGTTGTGCTTTGCGCTCACTGCCAGGGCGACCCATAGAATAAGGAGAGCCCCACAATTGTCGCCACTGCGCCCAACAGCAATGACAAGACGGTCATTCTAAACATTTGATTCTTTTTTTTATTCCAGATGCGTGTAGGGGGGATAGTATCAAAATTTGTTTGTACTTGTTGTTTGAGTGTACGTCGTCAGACCATTTGGGAGCACTCGCCTTGTAAACGATCCAGCACAATCCGAATCTTTTCCTCGCTGGAAAACTTTCGGCGTGTATCGCGCCGAATGTCCTCGATGGCCTTTTCTGTGTTTGACAGTGGCAGTGGCTACCAATACCTCGAATATTCCATTATTCTTGAGTCAAACTGAGGAGATCTACCCGCTTGAGCATTTACCCCAAGAATCAGTGGCGACAATTATCCGCAAACAGCCGACAGTTCAAGTTGGCGGGCTGGCTTGTGCTGGGCTCAGTTGATCTGCTCCTTCGTCTACCTGTATCGCAACCATACAAAGAGCTAATGTAAATGGGGAGAGTCTATCACCGTAGAGGTCCAGCGGCTGTCCGAAAGCTGCTATACCCCGATGCATTTACGCTCAATGCCCTGGCGGGTCGAGGCATCCATGCGGAGGTCACACTACACTCTTCAGGTGTCACCGTGCCCACGCCAGAGGCACCGTCTCTGGGGGTATGGGATCAAGTCCCGATTCGAGTAGCAGCAGAGTACACGACGCCAGATATGCGAAGTGCAACGCTTTCCGGAGCCCTGTATAACCCCTGGCACAATTTAGTCACCTCCCATTTTGGCGCGCCCCTGATCGATTCTACCAGCACGGTATTGCCCATTGATAAACGGGCTCTAACGGGTCGATTCCGCTGGGGGCGGTATAAAGTTTCCGGCCCATGTACGGTCTTCAGGTCGGTGCACAATAACTACTTTCATACATTAATCGATAATCTCGCGCGGGTGTTTCTTCTGCGCCAATCGTGTTATGAGAATGTCGGTACTCTGCAAATGCTATTTCCGACGTCGCCAACGGAAGCGGAGCAATTTTTCCTCGAGCGCTATTTGCCTGACAATGTAGAAATCGTTGTGGTTCCCGACAATCAATATATCGCCCCTGAGACACTGATTTTTCCCTGCTTTCTTATGCGGCGTACGATGACATATCTGCCACCGTCCTACCTGCAGGACATGCTTCCTCACTTTTTGCCCAAACGCCCGCGTAACAAACGCCACCGGATCTTCATCTCCCGGAGGATAGGGCCTAGGGGCGAGTTGCGGGTAATCCGGAATGAATCGAAGCTCTATGAGCGCCTCAAAGCGAGTGGGTTTGTACAGTACTATCTGGAGGATTTGAGCCTCAGCGACCAGATTGAGTTGTTTTACGATGCCGAGGTTGTGGTAGCTGCACACGGTGCGGGGCTGTCCAATTTAATTTTCGCAGAAAACATTGCACTGGTGGAGCTTCACCCGGGGAAGATGATCATTCCAAACTACTATTATCTGTGCAAGTCCCTCGGGCATCAGTACGCCACATGGAAGGGGAACGGTGGCCACTTCGAAGACAATTTTTCCGTAGACATAGGGCAAGTTGTTGAGCTCTTGCCGCCCGAGCTACGTGACTAGAATTACCAGTATAGGATAGCGGAGTAAGCTGGAGTCTCTTGAAAAGTATATTACTCACTACTTCCACTCTGCCGCGTTTTCAAGGAGACCCTGAGCCCCGCTTTGTTCTTGATCTTGCATTCGCCCTGAGCCGGTACTACCGGGTCACGATTCTGGCACCCTCGGATGCTCTGGCCGCACTTTCGGAAAAAATAGGAGAAGTGGAAATAGTCCGGTATCGATATGCTCCCTTGCGCCGCTGGGAAACACTGGCCTACCCCGGTGCCATTCTTCCCCGCCTTAAGAAAAAGCCCTGGCTTTGGCCGCTGGTACCCCTTTTGTGTGTGGGTCTACACGTCGCACTGAGTAAGCTGCTCAAGTCCAGGCAATTTGACTTGGTGCACTGCCACTGGTTTGTTCCTCAGGGTGCAGTTCAGGCCTGGGGGTTTTTCCACACCAGGGCGCCGCCTTTTATAGTCACAAGTCACGGCGGCGATTTGAATACTCTGAAGGGGCGGTTCATAAAACGAGCCTTGCAATACATCATGGGCAGAGCCGCAGCGGTCACTGTAGTATCCCGGCAGTTGCAAAAGAGGGTCGCTAAAGCAGGCTATAACTCCAGGGTGATACCCATGGGTGTCGATGCCCGGCGTTTTTGCGTCACCACACCGGTTAGCTTGGCTCCAGGGGACAAGACGATACTTTTTGTCGGCCGTCTGGCCGAGAAGAAAGGCGTCAACATCCTGATCGAAGCGATGGCCAGGCCAGAGTTGAGACACTTGGGATGCCGCCTCCTCGTGGTGGGGGATGGCCCAGATAAAGGTGATCTTATGAACCTGGCAGATAGTTTATCTGTTGCCAGCTCGGTTAACTTTCTGGGCGCCATAGGCCATGAAGACCTGCCGGAAGTGTATTCGAAGGCGCATATATTCTGCGCGCCTTCGATTGTCGCCAAAGATGGGGATATGGATGGTTTACCCACGGTGATCCTGGAGGCTAGTGCCGCCGGTAAACCCTGTGTCAGTACCAGAGTGGGCGGTATTTCTGACTTTATTGAGAACGATGTCAACGGTTGTCTGGTCGAGCCGGGGGACAGTGGTGCACTTGCCCATTCGCTTGCACGATTGCTGGACGATGATGAATTTTATCACCAGCTCTCGTCAGAAGCCCGGAAGCGGGCGGCACAGTATGACTGGCCCATAATCGCCCGTCGTTTCAGCGCGCTGTATGAGCAGTATTTCAATCCCCCGCCTGGATTTTCACAGGATAGTTCCTGATGCGAGTTTGTTTGATTTGTACAGAATTCTTTGGCTGGGGAAGCAATGGAGGGTTCGGCTATGCGACCAGAGTCATAGGCCGAGAGTTAGCCCGCAGAGGAGTCGAAGTTTTTGCTGTTGTACCACAACCCTCTACGGATGACCGCAGCGAAATTGAACTGGACGGTGTGTCCATAATCGGAATCCCCAGGACAAAGCCATTTTCTGCGGCGGCGATTTACAAGAGTATTGATGCCGATATCTACCACTCACAACAACCGTCGCTCGCCAGCTGGGTGGCCAAAAGGAGCAAGCCTGGGAAGTTGCATGTATCGACCTTACGAGACCCGCGCTCCAGCCGGGATTGGTTGCAGGAGTTTCGGTATCCCACGCACAGCAAAATTCAGGTACTAAAAACCTGGGTCTATTATGAGAATATTTTGGCTAGAGCGGCCATCCGGTCGATGGATGCGCTGTATGTGCCGGCCTTCTACCTGGCACGTAAATCCCAGGGGCTGTATAGCCTGAAAAGTCTACCGCAATTCATGCCGACACCCGTCGAGGTGCCGGAAAAGGTGAGTAAGGCCGAAAAGCCGACAGTGTGTTTCGTCGGGCGCTGGGACCGGGTCAAGCGACCTGAAATTTTCTTTGATTTGGCCAATCAATTTCCGAATGTTCAGTTTATCGCGATCGGCAGGGCGCACAATCCGTTTTACGAGGCTGAATTGCGTGCCAGATATTCGGGCCAATCCAATTTGAATCTGGTGGGTTACATCGACCAGTTCTCATCGAATGAATTGACGGCTTATCTGGAGAAATCCTGGGTGCTGGTCAATACCTCCGCCAAGGAGGCTTTGCCAAATACCTTTGTCGAGGCTTGTGCAAATCGTTGCGCGATATTGTCCGCGCTGGACCCTGACAATTTTGCCAGCCGCTTCGGTTACAAGGTCAGTGATGATAATTATGCCGCGGGTCTGGAGCATCTATTCAGTCAGGACCGCTGGCGATCTCTGGGTGAACTGGGTTATCAGTACGTGTTGCAGAATAATTCCCTCGAAGTGGCTACGGACAAATATATTAATGAATACGAAAGATTGCTGGGGCGTCTGTGATGGACCAGCTCACAGCTGAAACCAGTGTTTTACCGAATTTTATTGTAGTTGGCGCTTCAAAAGCGGGCACAACCTCACTACATCATTATTTAAGCCAACACCCCGAGATTTTTCTGCCTGGGAAAAAGGAATCCTATTATTTCCTCTCCTCCGGGCTGTCTGTGAACTTTGAAGGGCCATGGGAGAAATACACGGTTAACCGTGATCGGACGTCCTCATGGGCAGATTAT
Source organism: Pseudomonadota bacterium (assembly GCA_015222725.1). Lineage (GTDB taxonomy): Bacteria > Pseudomonadota > Gammaproteobacteria > Pseudomonadales > Halieaceae > JBALVT01. Next base: position 4,673 of record JADFVW010000087.1, read on the forward strand.
CTCGATCTGTTCAAGGGCTCTGAAGACTTCCCAGCTCGGGGAGAAGTCTGCCCGAGTTACCTTCGCACCCCTGGCACCGCGGAGAAGGTTCACGAAAAATTGGGTGATATCAAGATAATTGCCATGCTGCGTAACCCCGTTTATCGCGCGTACTCACAGTACTGCATGCGCCTGGGCCTGGGACTGGAGAGCCTGGGATTTGAAGAAGCTCTTACGGCGGAACCCGAGAGGATCAAAAGGGGTTGGTTCGGAGGGAGTTATTTCCTGGCGGGCCTATATGGTGAACAGTTGGCAAGATATTATCAGGTCTACCCGAGAGAGAATATTAAGGTACTGTTGTACGAAGACTTTGTGGAGTCTCCTCAGGGATCGCTTACTGAGATCTGCGATTTTCTCGGAGTCTCCAGCTTTGGCAATTGGGATACCGCCGAACGGCACAATAAATCAGGTGACATCAGTAACCCATTGCTGAGGTTTTTATGGACCAAGAGCAATACCCCACGCGGTAAACTCCGGCCATTTCTCCCCGCCGCCATACGGAACCGCGCCAGCTTTTGGATCAACAGGCTGTCCCGGTCCAGGCCCACCCTCCGGCAGGAAACCATCACCCGGCTACTGGAGGGTTATTCCGAAGATATTAGTGCCTGTGAGGAACTCACGGGCATCGACCTCGAGCACTGGCGAAGAGGCTAAGCTGTTCGTTCTTGTCGGTATTGCCAAATCAACTGGCAATAATCGATAAACTTGGCCCATGAGTACATATAAGTGACACAGCTATTCCGGCATATGGGGTGGATCGAGGTCCGCGGCCCAGTCCGCGCCAACATCGGCCGTGTTTTTCAGTTTGTCTTCAATTAACTGCACATGTTCGGCCTCTTCCTCTGCAAACTCCCGGGCCAGTGCGCGGATTTTATCTGTCTCACCATACTCGGCAATATCCCGGTAAAAATGTTGTGCTTTGCGCTCACTGCTCAGGGCGAGATTAAGGGCCTGCTGTGGAGTCATCTGGTAGTGCAAGTCGCTGGTATCGCCTGTTTCCGGTGACTCATCATCCGGCCATTCGTACTCCCAGGGTTTAAAACTCGGCAGTTCCCTGTCACGGGCCAGTGCCTCAATGGCTTCGGCGTGTTCCAGGCCATAGCCTGCCAGCTCGCTAAATAGCTCATACAGCCCCTGGTTATTGTGAACTTCCATCATATGCGCCACTTCCCTGAGTTGCTCCACGGCTTCTCGCTCCAGGGCAACGGCATGGGCGAGGAAGACCTCCATCGACTTGTATCGCAGATTACTCATATTTGAAACTCCTGTCCCAGAGCCTCTAGTCTGGCTTCGACTTGAGCAGCTTCGGTGTCACTCAAGGTTTCTACGGGCCAGGTGGGGCGTGGACTTTTATAGATGACCCCGGTTGAAAAGCCATCATCGCCGTGTATTCGTTGCGCTGCGACAACCGAATCCTGAGTAGCTTCAGACTCAAAAGGCCGGACTATCTCCTTCCACTGGGACTGCTCGGGACAGTAAGTGATGCAATGGGACAGGGCCTGTATAAAGGCAAAGCCGGGGAATTCTATGGCATCGGCGATCATTTGAGCCATGGCATTGGGCTTGCCGGAATAAGCCCTGGCGATAAAGCTGGCACCCGATGCCAGTGCGATGG
>JADFVW010000088.1 GCA_015222725.1 Pseudomonadota bacterium
GCTCAGGCATGCCACTGATTCGAACTGTGCCATATCCAGCTTTTCCCGACAGCCGCTCCCCATCAGAATCATTCCGCGGCACTTTCCCCCATCTGCTTTTCGCTGCACAAAGCTACCCAGGCAAGTGCGCGCTGCATCTTCTCCCAGGTCCAACTGTGTATTGCTATGGATAGGCCAGTCAAACTGGCTCACGTCCAACTCGCCATCATTCAGGGCCAGTGCTTTGACAATGGCTCGAATCAAGTGAACTTGATCGCGGGACACCGAGGTAGCCGATAGCTCTTCAAGCCACAAAAAACCACCTGCGATCACGGCGACAATGCTAAATCTAGGCACTGCTACCGCTGGAGCTCGTTCGGCAGCGGGGGGTGCGGATTGTGTTTTACCGCCGCCCAATTGGGCTTGTACCGTATTGGCGGCCTCACGGAAGGCCGTTGCAGCATTTGACTCAGTGGGCGTTGCCCCTGTGACTGCCGGTGTGGCCGCGCCTATCGCAGGCACCGCCGTACGGCGATTGATTACCAGTCGCTGTGTGGGAGCAGCCCCGGGCAATTGCCCCCTGGAGATATAGGAGTCTATGCCCATAGAGTCGAGATAAGATCTGCGTTTCAGTTCATGCATGGCTAACGAAAGTCGCCCTTAATTCTCGTAAGACAGAAGTTGGAACTTGAGGTAACAAATTCTAGCAGCTTTCTCCCGCGCACTATATCCATTTCCAGCCGTGATCGTTAAAGAAGCGAGCGCCAGATTTCATAAAGAGCCAGATATGGCCTAGCCCCTTACTGGCGGCATAACCTCCGTGATGATTTATCTGCATCGTGGGAAGAAACATTAGACGGCCCTGCTCCCGCAAACGAAGCGACAAGTCAAAATCCTCGAAATAGAGGAAATAGCTCTCGTTAAACCCGCCTACCGCGGTTAATGCGTCGGAGCATCCCAACATAAAACAACCGCTGGCCAGCGGCACGTCGATAGCCAGCGCTGCAGTGCATTCATCGCGCATTTCGTAGTGGTCGAGGCGGCTTTTAAAATAACTGCGAATAAAGACGGGGGCAAAGGCACGCAACGACAACACCAACACCGACGGGTAAGACTTACACAGGAACTCCTGCACGCCCTCGCTTCCCGTCACTTTAGGGCTGACCAGGGTAAGCGTCTCGTCACTTTTCAGAGCGGACAAGCCGACGGACAACGCACACCGGTCAAGCTCCACATCGGGGTTGAGAACAAGGTAGTAATCGCTAGCCAGATTGGCCAGAGCAAGATTGTGGCCAGCGCCATAGCCTATATTTTCTGCGGCATCGATGTATTTCAGCGTAAAAAAGTCGTCCCAGCGCAAAACCGCCAGGGCATCGCGCACGCTGGACTGATAGAGCTGGTCCTGGCTGTTATCAACAAGCACCACCAGAACCTGCCCCAGGTGCCCCTCGTTCAGTGCCGTCACAGAGGCCTGGTAGAGACTGCTTATCGTTGAATGCAATAGCTCTACCTGGCTGTGGTAAAGAACAATTGAGACAATAAGGCTTTTAGTCGATGAGGGAGTGTTTTCCATGAATGGAATCTTATCAGATGCCGACAAGTTCTGATCTAGCTGTTAGTATTTGCGCCATGAATATTTTCAGTCGATTTGGGCCTGGCATCCTTGTCACCGCTGCTTTTATCGGGCCGGGAACAATAACAACGGCCAGTGCCGCCGGGGCCAACTTCGGCTTCGCCCTGCTGTGGGCACTGGTGTTTTCAATTATCGCCACCATCGTATTGCAGGAAATGTCGGCGCGACTTGGTTTAGTCACCCGCGCCGGTTTGGCGGAGGCCATGCGCACCAGCTTCCACAGCCGACTGTTCGGCAGACTTTCGGTTTTACTCATTGTCGTCGCCGTGGGCTTCGGCAACGCGGCCTACGAAGCGGGCAATATCGCCGGAGCGGCACTGGCTATCACCAGCGTTTCCGACATCGGGCGGGGCAGTGCGGCCCTCACTTTGGGTGCCCTGTCGGGACTCTTGCTGGCAAGCGGTCGCTATCGGGTACTGGAAATTACCTTGATCGCGCTGGTCCTGACCATGAGTACAGTATTTATAGTAACCGCCGTGATGGTTGCCCCCGCTATGGGCGACCTTATTTCGTCTCTGCTGCGACCCACCATGCCCAGGGGTTCAACTTTGACCGTTATTGCGCTGATAGGAACCACCGTTGTGCCCTATAACTTGTTTTTGCACGCCAATGCGGTACGGGAAAAGTGGGATGACAATGTGCCTCTTGAGGACGCCTTGTCCCAGTCCCGCTGGGATACTGGCCTGTCGATTGGTTTGGGGGGGCTTATTACCCTGGCCATTCTGGCCACCGCCGCTACAGCATTTTTCAATACGGGAATGGAGTTTGGCGGGCAGTCCATGGCGGTTCAACTGGAGCCACTGCTGGGTTCCACCGCAAAATATGTATTTGCATTGGGGCTGTTTGCAGGGGGGCTCACCAGCGCCATTACCGCACCACTGGCCGCCGCCTATGCTGTCTGTGGCGCCCTGGGCTGGCCCCAGGGCCTGGACAATGACCGTTTCAAGCTCGTCTGGGGCGCAGTGCTCCTAAGCGGAACCGTATTTGCAACACTGGGTACAAAACCACTGACTGCTATTTTGTACGCCCAGGTAGCAAACGGATTGTTACTGCCTTTCGTGGCTGTTTTCCTGCTTGTTGTCATGAATCGTCGCGAACTGCTGGGTGAATACTGTAACGGCCCGCTTGCCAACGCGCTGGGAGTGCTGGTCGTCCTGGTCACTGCAGGCCTCGGATTAGTGAAAATTTTTGGTGTTTTTGGGCTGCTATAAACCACCAAGTTATAACTATTTGGAATATTTGTAGCCATATTACATCCCGCGGTAAAAAAAACTCCTAAAAAGTCACGATTCTTACTTTGTGCAGAAAATTACAAAAACTCTCTATCACTATGTTATTTATAGAGTTTTTAATTCGATTTATGATAATCTCATGATAATCTGTAAAAATGTCATATCTGGGTGGTTGACTCTCACGCTAAACCCCTCAGAATCAGTGAAGAC
>JADFVW010000089.1 GCA_015222725.1 Pseudomonadota bacterium
CTTTCAGTACAGGCTATTACCGGTGGAGCCGAGTTCAAATACCAAAAATCCATTTTCAATAAAAATCCCGAGATTGTTGTCGCCACGCCGGGGCGCCTACTGGAACACTGTGAAAAGGGCAGCACCGATTTTTCGGGGCTGCGAACGCTGGTACTGGATGAAGCCGACCGCATGCTGGACATGGGCTTTCGAGAGGATGTCCTTAAAATCAATGCGTTCTGTGAAAAAAACAAACAGGTACTGATGCTCTCCGCCACCTTGCAACACAAAGCACTGGATGGCGTCGCCAAAACCCTCATGCGCGATGCAGAAATCATTGATATCGGCGTGGTACGCCAGGCCCACGCCAGTATCTTTCATCAAATTATTCTCGCCGATAACCCCAAACACAAAGACAAGATACTCGCCGCGCTGATGCAGCAAGGCGGGTTTAAGCGAGCCCTGATCTTTAGCAACAAACGCGACACGGCCCGCCGACTGACAGGGCTTCTGGCCTACCACAAACTTCGCTGTGCCAGCCTGCACGGCGAAATGAGCACCGAGGAGCGCCGCCACGTCATTACCCAGTTTAACGATGGCAAAATAGATATCGTCTCCGCCAGCGATCTCGCCGCGCGGGGGCTGGATGTCAAAGACATCTCACTGGTGGTTAACTACGATATTCCGCGCAGCGGCGATGACTACCTGCATCGCACTGGCCGCACCGGCCGGGCCGGCGCCCTGGGTATCGCTATATCACTGGTCAGCGCAGCCGAGTGGAACCTGATGGCGGGAATCGAACGCTACCTGAAGCTCAGTTGTGAACGACGCACTCTGCCGGGGCTAAAAGCAAAATTCACCGGCCCGAAAAAGCAAAAGGCATCCGGCAAGGCCGCCGGCAGCAAGAAAAAGCGCAAAGACTCGGCAGGCTCAAAAAGCAAAAGCCGTCAGCGCAACAAGAAAAACCAGGGCAAACCCAAAGCCAGCGCAACTGGCAATGTAAGCAACGATGGCTTCGCCCCTTTGTTGAAGAAAAAAAGTGACGCCCCATGACCAACCCACTGCTCGAAAACCATCAATTGCCCCCGTTCAGCCGCGTACAGGCTATCCATGTTAAACCAGCCGTAGCTGAACTTATTGCGCGTAACCAGAGCGCGATAGATGAACTACTGCGCGCTAACGACCACTACAGCTGGGACAATCTGCTGGCACCGATAGAAGAACTGGAGGACGACCTGGCCAAGGCGTGGTCACCCGTGGGACACCTTAACGGTGTCATGAACAGCGATGAATTACGCGATGCCTATAACGCCTGCCTGCCCCTGCTATCTGCCCACGGCACCTGGATGGGGCAGCACGAAAAGCTTTATGCCGCCTATCGACAAATCGCGGACAGCGATGACTTTTCCGCGCTGGAACTGGCCCGGCGAACAGCTGTGCAGCACGCACTTCGAGACTTTCGTCTGGCGGGTGTTTCGCTGTCTGTAGAAAACAAGAAGAAATACGGCGAGATCAAGAACCGCCTGTCCAAGTTGAGCAGCAGCTTTAGTGATAATGTCCTGGATGCCACCAATGCCTGGTCCAAAGTACTGAGCAAAAAACAGCTGACTGGCATTCCCGATACCGCGCTGGCCAGCGCCAGGCAACGGGCAGAGCAGGCGGGCGAAGACGGCTATCTGATTAATCTTGAGTTTCCCTCCTATCAACCCGTTCTCACTTACTGCGATGATCAGGTCCTGCGCGAAGAGGTCTATAAGGCCTTCTCAACCCGGGCTTCACAGGAGGGGCCACACGCCGGTCAATGGGACAATAGCGACACCATCGAGGAGATACTCACCCTGCGCCAGGCGCTGGCCACCCTGCTGGGTTTTGATAACTATGCCGAGGTATCCCTGGCGACAAAGATGGCCAGGGACCCCAGGCAGGTGATCGAATTTCTGGAAGAACTGGGCACCCGCTCAAAAGACCAGGCACAAAAAGAATGGCAGGACTTGTGCGCCTACGCCAGCAGCGAATTTGGCGTCGACGCGCTCAAGGCCTGGGATGTCAGCTATTACAGCGAAAAAATGCGCCTGTCCCTGTTCGATATCTCACAGGAGGACATACGGCCCTACCTGCCCGCCAGCCTGGCCTTACAGGGCCTGTTTCAGGTGGTGAAACGCCTGTACGGAATCGAAGTAAAAGAGCTTTCAGGCTTTGACAGCTATCACCCCGACCTGCAGCTGTTTGCACTGTCTCGCGATGGTGAAGTGTTCGCCAAATTTTACCTGGATATGTACGCCAGACCCCACAAGCGCGGTGGTGCCTGGATGGATGACTGCCGGCAAAGGCGTTACAGCAAAGGTACGTTGCAAATTCCAGTGGCCTACCTGGTGTGCAATTTTACACCCCCCGTGGGCGACAGCCCTGCCCTGCTGACCGACCAGGAACTGCTAACCCTGTTCCACGAATTTGGCCACGGCCTGCACCACATGCTCACCACTCAATCGGTTGCTGCCGTATCCGGTATCAATGGCGTGGCCTGGGACGCGGTAGAACTACCCAGCCAATTCATGGAAAATTGGTGTTGGGAGAAAGAGGCCCTGGCGTTTATATCTGGCCACTTTGAAACGGGTGAACCCCTGCCAGAGGAATTACTCGAAAAAATGCTGGCCGCGAAAAACTTTCAGTCCGCCATGCAAATGATGAGACAACTGGAGTACTCCCTGTTCGATTTTCGCCTTCACATGGAGTGGGGAAAAGCCGGCGCATTAACCGTGCAGGATCTCATCGGCGAAGTACGCAAGCAGGTCGCCGTGGTCAGCGCACCGCCCTGGAACCGGTTCCAGAACAGTTTTGCGCATATCTTTGGAGGCGGCTACGCGGCGGGTTATTACAGCTATAAATGGGCCGAAGTATTGTCTGCCGATGCTTTTTCGAAGTTCGAAGAAGACGGAATATTCAACAAAGAGACCGGTGCCGCATTTCGGGAAAATGTTCTGGAAATGGGCGGCGCCCGGGAAGCTATGGATTCATTCAAAGCCTTTCGCGGGCAGGAGCCCAATATTGAGCCCCTGCTGCGACACTCGGGTATCTCTGGCTAGCGCACGGCGGGCGGAGCTAGTCTTCGCTACCCAGCCACTTGTACACAATACCGGCCAGGGCCGCCCCCACGATGGGCGCAATCCAGAATAACCAGAGTTGGGAGATAGCCCAGCCACCCTCAATCAGAGCCACACCCGTGCTGCGCGCGGGGTTAACCGAGGTATTGGTCACTGGAATACTGATCAGGTGAATCAGGGTTAAACCCAGGCCTATGGCGATTGGCGCGAAACCTGCCGGAGCACGCCCGTCCGTAGCCCCTAGAATAATAATGAGAAACATAAAGGTCATCACCACTTCGGTGACAAGTGCCGCCGTCATGCTATAGCCGCCCGGAGAGTGCTCACCAAAACCATTGGATGCGAAACCCGCTGTTTCAAAGCCGGCCTGGCCGCTGGCGATAACATACAATACCGCCGCACCTGCTATCCCCCCAAGAACCTGTGCACCGATATAGGGGACCAGCTCAGAACTGGGGAAGCGTCCGCCCACCATCAGCCCCACCGACACTGCCGGATTCAGGTGGCAACCGGAAATGTGCCCAATGGCGAAAGCCATTGTCAACACGGTCAGGCCGAAGGCCAGCGAAACACCGACAAAGCCAATACCCAGTTCGGGAAACCCTGCTGCTAACACCGCGCTGCCGCAGCCGCCCAGCACCAGCCAGAACGTACCAATAAACTCTGCACCAAGCTTTTTTGACATACTCATGTTCAACTCTCCTTGTGAATGTTAGGTATTGAAGGTAGCAGCTTTTCCTCTCGGGTCAACACTTCCAGATTGAACTGGCACGCTGCCCTGCGCCGGAAGCCACACACAATTCTATCTCCCGCAGGTCTTCCTCCACACACCGTTCCAATAACCGCCGTAACAGCAGGTGGGAAAACTCTTCAATCGTGGCATTGAGAATAGGTAGTACCTGTGTGTCGCTCTGCAAAAAAAGCATCTCATCCCGGTCGAATTTAACGCGGTAGTAAGGACCGTCTTTTTCTATTTCCTGAAAAGGCGAGTTCCCCGCGAGCAGCACGTATTCATCCAGCGAATCACAAAGGATTTTCAGGTGGGATTTATAGACATTATAATCTGCTGAAAGGCCATTATCACCCACCGGCGCAACGATGCGCACCGACACCGAATAATTATGGCCATGCAGACGTTCACGGGAGTCCGCCGAAAATATCGTATAGTGCGCCGCCGAAAATTTGTGGCTCTCCTTATCGATATGAAGAGTGGTTAATCGTTCCATGGGTATAACTCGCTACAGAGGGTGTAACTTTACCTGTAAATCAGTGTAACCCATCACAAAGTTGGAGTGAACGCGCTTAGGCTCTTCGAGAACTTCCACCTTGCTGAAGCGCTGCAGTATTTCCTCCCACAAAATTCGCAGTTGCATCTCCGCCAGCCGATTCCCCATACAACGGTGTATACCAAAACCAAAGGACACATGATGCCGCGCCCTGGGCCTGTCAATTATATAATCATTGGCATTTTCGATAACATCCTCGTCGCGGTTGCCCGAGACATACCACATGACGACCATGTCGCCCTTCTTGATTTTTTTACCTCCTAGTTCTGTATCCTCGGTCGCGATTCGGCGCATGTGGCCCAGTGGGGTCTGCCAGCGAATGGTTTCCGAAATCATACTGGTAATATGTGACGGATTGGCCCGCAGCTTGTCGTATTGCTCGGGAAACTTGTTCAAGGCGTAGACACTGGCCGACATGGTGTTACGTGTCGTGTCATTACCGCCCACTATCAACAGAATCATATTACCCAGCAATTCCATGGGCTCCATCTTTGCGGTTGCAGGGCTGTGGGCCAACAGGGAAATCAAGTCCATCTTGGGTGCTTGCCCCGCCCGTTCTTTCCAGATTTCCATAAAGCGCTGCTGGCACTCCATTAAGATATCGCGCCGCTCTTCCTCGGTGCGCCCATTGCCATTTACATCCAGTTCAGGATTCTCTGTCGCCACGTCGGACCAGTGAGTCAGCAAGTGCCTTTCTTCGAAGGGAAAGTCAAATAGGGTCGCCAGCATCTGGGTGGTCAACTCAATCGATACCCTGTCCACCCAATTAAAGCTCTCTCCCACCGGCAGACCGTCCAGCACGGCCTGCACTCGACCGCGTATCAGGGGTTCCAATTCCGCCAGCTGTTTCGGTGCCACCGCGGGTGTTACAGCTGCACGCTGCTCATCGTGCCTGGGAGGGTCCATGGCGATAAACATAGGGGGATCAAAATCAATATTGGAATGCCCCAGAACAATCCTGGGTTCAGACGAAAACAGCTCGTGATGGGAGTCTACGTACATAATATCCTGGAATTTCGTCACCGACCAATAGGGGCCGAAATCTTCGCTGTCGACAAAATGCACCGGGTCTTCTTTTCGCAATCGCTCGAAGTAAGCCCAGTGTTCCTGATTCTGAAACAGATTCGGACTACTGGGGTCCAGTTTCTCCAGGGGGATAGTATAGGGGTCAGGTAAAATTGCATTCATGGGATTTACTCCGCGTTAGTGCTGGGATTCCGGCATTCTTACCACAAGGCCGTCGAGAGATTCATTCAGGGATATCTGGCAGGACAGACGACTGTTGTCTGCCACACCCTCGGCCAGGTTCAGCATGCTGACTTCCATTGGGCTGCGTTCGCCGACTTGCGTCAGCCAGGCCTCATCCACATAGATATGGCAGGTGGCACAGGCACAGCCTCCACCGCAATCGGCGTCTATACCGGGAACTTCATTTTTGACAGCTGTTTCCATTACACTGTCACCTCCGTCGCCATCCACCGTGTGCTCGGTGCCATTAAATTCGATGTAGGTGATACGAGGCATACAATTGCTCCAGTGTTTTATTATTCCTGTATCCTACCGCCGTGAGTGTCGTATTGGAAAGGTTTGTTTTAAGAGTTTCTCCATTATTATGTGACGCAGTTCACGGTAACCTATTTGGCCCGTTGTTTACTCCGGCCTATATCATAAACAAGGTCACCATTGGCCACGTTGCGAGTCGCCCGTCGACGTGGCAAGCTCCACTTTCACATGAATTGGACCAGACAATGAACACAGCAATAATTACAGGGGCCAGTGTTGGTATCGGTGAGGCTGCTGCCAGCGCTTTCCTGGCCGATGGCTATACGGTGTATAACCTGTCCCGCCGGCCTTGCCCGGTACCGGGCGTGAGTAATATCGCCTGTGATCTGTCTTCCGCCGAGGCTATCAATAGTGCCTGCGATGTTTTGTCAGAC
>JADFVW010000090.1 GCA_015222725.1 Pseudomonadota bacterium
CAGTGGGCAGAGGAAAAAGGCATCCCCGTCGTCCATTATTCCATTCGGGTTGGCATCAATCCACCAGCGGCCACCGACATATTCCTGAGAGCCCGGACCATAATCGGTCTGAAACCCGGATGGTCCCACACCCGGCATCAGCTGTTGAAATCGGCCTTTTTGTGGCAAGTCCGCCACTACGAAGGAATCATGAAACAGCCCGGTTGATACAACATAGACTACCGGGCCTGTGCCTCTCCCGTTTGTTCTCTCCTTGGCAATTGCGCCTGAAGACAGTGATGAAATCGCACCGATAAGAGCCATAGTGCCTATTAACTTGATTTTGCCTGATTTGATGTTATTCATGGAATCGCATACTCCTGTAGTTAAGCGAGTCATAATTCTATGAATTTGATATCACGACAGCATCGCGGAATTATCACTTTTCGGTAACAAACAGAAATAAGTTGAATATCTTTCGCTGGCGCTCAGGTTGAAGCAATCGGCAAGCTGAAGAAAAAACAGGAACCCTTGCCCGGCATACTGCTCACTTTGATATCGCCGCCGTGCAATTGCAATATCCGGTGGGCAATAGCCAAACCAAGGCCGCTGCTTCTGTTGCGGGCCGAGCGGGATTTATCCACACAGTAGAAGCGCTGGAACAAATTGGGGATATCCTCTGCGGCTATACCAATGCCGGTATCAACCACCTTCACTTCAAGCTTGCCGTCCCTGGGCGCGACGCGAAGCGAAAGCGCCCCGCCCTGGTGGGAGAATTTGATGGCGTTTTCGATCAGGTTTTCCAGTACCCGCTCTATCATCGCGATATCACCATGAACGGAAGGGGAATCCTGGGGAATATCACAGCTCACCTGAAGGTTTTTCCTCGATGTTTTTACTTCAAACTTGAGAATTACGTCGTGAGCCAGTTCCGCGAGCGAGAAGTACTCCATCTCAGCGGCGGAGTCGGGGCTTTCCAACATAGCCAACTCAAACAGGTCGGTGATAAGAGCGCTCAGGCGGTCACTGTGCTGTATGGACAGCTCGATGAATTTCTCCTGCTCGTCGCTGCTCAGCTGGTCCTTTTTTATCTGCAGTGTCTCCAGGTAGCCACGCATCGAGGTGAGGGGCGTGCGTAGATCGTGAGAGATATTGGCAATTAACTCCCTGCGCGTAATATCCGCCTGACGCAACTGCTGAAACTGATCGACAATCACCTGTGACATTTTCTCTACTGTCGTGCCCATGCTGTCAATTTCATCACCAACGGATTCCCTGCGCCAGCCCACCAGGGAGATGGGCGCCTTGAATTCAGAATTCTTGAAGCCTTCCACATCGCTGCCAATTTGCCGCACCCGGCGGGTCAGCCAGTAAAAAGAGATAATACCCACCAGCAAACTCAACAGGGCCACGGAGATTCCAATCCAGAACAGCAAACGCAAGATATAACTGTCCCGGATCATCTCCACAACGGTGTCATAGTTTTCGCCGCCCAGCACAATGTAGAGGTATCCGGCCAGATTCTGGTTTTCAAACACGGGGGCCGCTGAAAATACTTTATGCCTGCCGGGGCTGCGCGGGTCATTACCTCTTACCGGCAGATCATTGCCCTCCTCCAGGAAACTGTACACGGGAACCATGTCCACCCTGTCCAACTTCACCTTGCCCGGGGGTGCATTAAAGGACATGATGGTGCCCTTTGTATCCAGCAGGTATAACTCAATACTCGGGTTTACTATCATCAGTGTGTGAAAGAGATCTTCCAGCGCCGCTTGATTGGCGGTACCGTCTGAAAGAAGCGGAATATCCTTGGCAATATGCTGCGCCAGTGACCTGTTGAGCTTCTGCTGGATTTCCTGCTGGTACAGCTGGGTCGATTGCACAGAGATATAAATATAAAAGCCACTTGTCAGACCGATAAGCACAAAAAGAGCCAGAGCTATTTTGCCATTGAGTGTCTGTATTTTCATGCGGGACGCTCACAGCCATCAAAAAACCGGTAGCCCACGCCCCAGACCGTGAGCAGAAATTCGGGCTTGTTGGGGTCGGGCTCTATCTTGCGTCGCAAACGGTTGATATGGGAGTTCACCGTATGCTCGTAACCGTCGTGCTGATAACCCCAAACCAGATCCAGTAACTGCTTGCGGCTGTAGACCTTCCCTGGATGTGCGGCAAACTGGGCCAGCAGGTCAAATTCCTTGGCCGTCAATTCCACCCGGATACCGGAAATAATGACCTCTCTCCTGTCCACGTCAATTTCCAGAGCTCCACATACGATGCGCTGCTCTTCGGCTTCGGGCTTTGCCGACAACAACTCCACTCGCCTGAAGATAGCTTTTACACGGGCCAGTAATTCGTGAATACTGAAAGGCTTGATCAGATAGTCGTCTGCGCCAGACTCCAGACCCACCACCCGGTCCATTTCTGAGGATTTAGCAGTGAGCATCAGAATGGGGACGATACATGAGGCAGCGCGCAATTTACTGCAGATTTCCAGACCGTTCATGCCGGGCAGCATCAGGTCCAGAATGATCAGTTGAAACTCGCCCGACATGGCTCGCCGCAAGCCCAGCTTGCCATCCATGACGACCTCAACCTGGTGTCCGTAGTCCCTGAGGTGCAGGGAGACCAGTTCGCTGATATCCGGGTTGTCTTCTATAAGGAGAATATTTTGTGGCATGATTTTGTCATTTGCGGTCTGAATTCAAAGAATAGACGACAAACATCACAAAATCCTCACAAACAGCTAGCCTATCGAGCTAATTCCAACAGCTTCGCGTACCTTCTTCATCAGCGCAGCACTGTGGATCCGTGCGCGCTCCGCGCCTTTTTGCAGTACAGACTCTATGTGTGCCGGGTCTTCCATCAACTGATTATAGCGCAGCCGAGCATCGCTCAACTCAGCGTTAATCAATTCAAACAACTGCTTCTTGGCCTCGCCCCAGGCTATGCCGTTGACGAAATCGGCCCGCATGCGCTCGGTCTCCCGCGGGCTGGCAAAGGCAGTCCACAGTTGAAATACCGTTGAATCATCGGGGTCTTTTGGTTCGCCCGGTTCAAGTAGGTTTGTCTTGATTTTATTGATGGATTTACGCAGTTTTTTCTCGGTATCGAACAGAGGAATCGTATTGTTGTAGCTCTTGCTCATTTTTCGACCATCCAGCCCCTGCAGCACCGCCGAGTCATCGCCGACAACCGCTTCTGGCAAGGTGAACACGTCGGCAAAATTGTGGTTGAAGCGCTGCGCGATATCCCTGGCCATTTCCACGTGCTGGATCTGATCTTTGCCGACCGGAATTTTGTTGGCGTTGAACATAAGAATATCGGCCGCCATTAGCACCGGATAACTAAACAGGCCCATGGTCACGGCAAAATCGGGGTCATCGCCAGACTCGAGGTTGGCCTGCACTGCTGCCTTATAGGCATGCGCCCTGTTCATCAGGCCCTTAGCCGCGTTGCAGCACAGCACCCAGGTCAGCTCAGTGATCTGGGGAATATCCGACTGGCGATAGAAAACAGCTTCATCGGGGTCCAGGCCCAGGGCCAGCCAGGTCGCCGCGATCTCCTTGCTGGACTGGCGCACCAGAGCAGGATCCTGGCACTTGATCAGGGCGTGGTAGTCCGCCAGGAAAAAGAAAGAATCGACAGAGTCACTGTGTGAGGCCTGGATCGCGGGGCGAATTGCCCCCACGTAATTCCCCAGGTGAGGTGTTCCTGTCGTGGTGATACCGGTTAAAACCCGTTCTTTTGCCATGATGCCTGCTTTGTCGATGTTAGCTGGGTGGAAAAAGTCGCTAATGATACTGCCATTCGAAGGCTCTGGCTATTGCGAGCTCCGGGAAAGAGAGGTAAACAAGTCCCGGTATATTGGCTCCAGTTGCCGGGTACTGAATCGGGATACATCGGGTGCTTCTATGCAGCCGCTCTTTATTTGATCGGCCAACCGAAAGACCAGCGCGGCAGCACCTTCAGCCTCACGAATAGGGTCCTGTGGAAAGGACGGATAACTATTGCCCGCGGGTAAAATTTCCGGATAAACCAGCCTGTGGGGCACAGCGGGAAGACAAGCCGCAGCCACAGCTTCCAGAATTGCCAGCCCCTGAAACTCATGAATAGCAGTGGACAGGACAACGTCGGCCCCGGCCAGGGTATGCTGGTACTCATCACGGGATTCGATATAGCCAAACTGAATCAGCCTGTGCCCGAACTCCTCAGCGATGTCGCTGAAGGCACCCGGCGAATTTCGAAACTGCTGGCCTACCACCGCCAACTCATAGTTAAGACCCTGCCGCTCCAGTGCACGCAGACACAGCAGCAGATTATCCCCACCCTTATCGTATTCAAAGCGACCGACCCACAGTATTCTCAGGGGGCGCTCTGGAAATTGAGATTGTTGCGCGCGCCAGCGCGAAGCGCCCTTTTCTCCCGTAATAATGGTCTGTTTCAGCGGCACAGGTATCACCCGGGACTTGGCTCTCAGCGCCGACACGACGCCGGCGGGTACTTTATCGGGAAGCTTATTTAACAGCGCATCACAACCGCTCAGGAATGTGTCCTGGTTATAGTCCGAGTTAAACACTATGCAATCCGCCGCCAGCGATGCATACAAACTCACCATCTGGGCTTCCAGTAGATTTTGGCTACGCGCCTGGGGTTGGTTTTGTGGATAACCAAACTGATTTTCGTGGAAGTATAAAACTGCAGGCAGGGAGGCGAGCTCGGGAACAAGGCCACGCAGCGTCGCCAGGTCGACCATAGAGGTCGCAATTAACAGGTCATAATCGGCTGACAGCAACTCCCTCTCGCGCAGCGACCAATACAGTGGGTTGCCACGTACCCGCCAGCTGAAGTGCCTGGGGGGCAGGGTAAGAATTTGCCAGTCCCAGTCGGCAAACATACTTTTGAGATTTTCATGCCAATAAACATGGCTTTGCGCAGCGTAGGCAGACAGTAGCAGTACTTTCACAACTTATGGCCGTCGTCATTCAGGCAATCAGCTTCCCCTCGTAATTAAAATACCGCTGTAAGATACGACTGAGGTTTTGAGCGTCGCTAACCCCCGCCAGTTCCCGTATCGAGTGCATGGCAAAGGTGGGAACACCGATATCCAGGGTGCGCACACCGGTCACCCCTGCTGTTATGGGGCCAATCGTGCTGCCGCAGGCCATGTCGGTTCGCACAACAAAAGACTGTACGGAGACCTCTTCTTTGGCCGCCAGCAAGCGAAAGAAAGACGAGGTCTCACTATTTGTCGCATAACGCTGATTGGCGTTAACTTTTATAACGGGGCCGGCATTGAGGATGGGGCCGTGATTATCATCGTGCTTGTCGGCATAGTTGGGATGAATGCCATGCGCATTGTCCGCCGAAATCATCATGGATTTATCGGTGAGGGCCGCGTATTGTGCATCACCGTTCACCAGGCGCCTCAACACGGAGCTTAGCAGGGGTCCCTGGGC
>JADFVW010000091.1 GCA_015222725.1 Pseudomonadota bacterium
AAACTGCTGGCCTGAATATACCCCACCATGTCCGCAACGGCGGCGATATTGAGCTCGCCCCCCTCCAGCAGTTCACAGGCCTTGGCCATTCGGGCCTCAAGGCAGAGGTTATGGATTGTGGTATTAAAAAGATGCTTACAACCATACTGCAGCTTATTGCGGTTGAGCCCCACTTCCTTGGACAAGCCCTGGATAGTAATAACTTCCCGATAGCGCTCCTGGATAATAATTCTGGCCTGCTGCAACAGTTCGATATCCCGCGGCGACAGGCGTACCGGCAAGGTCTCGTCATCACCTTCGCCCTGTAAGTGGTAAATCACCATGCCTATTAGCTCAATGGCTTTGGCATGAAACATGACACGGCGAATATCCCCCGTATATGGAGAGTCAATAAGCTGTCTAAGGAGGTGATTCATACTCGCGTCGATGGGCAACGGCTGAAAAATAAACTCTGATTGCTCAGACTGTACAATCTCCTGCAACGGGGCGGGTAGTGATTCAGCAGCCAGGCCCAACTTGTCGAAGAACAAACCGGGTTTGAAGGTGATGGCCACAGTTTTCAGCTGCGTACCCCCGTACAACCATTCGCCACGCTCCAATCCCTCTGGCTGCATAACGATGTAACAGTATGATGGCGCTCGCTCAACTTCAGCCAGCTCCCCATACAACTCATCACTTCTGCCAGCGATGCGAAAGTGAAAGGTCAGCCACCCCTCTCCCTCGGATTTTTCAAAAAACTCGGTGTTGATCACACGGTCATTGATGGTCAGGTAAAAGGCCTCATCAAATCGGACCACTTCCTGGAAGCCCGACAGCTCGGGCAATGCCGATTCCACACGCACGCCCTGTGATACCTCATAGGGCTGCTCATCTGTAGGGCGAGTGCCCTGTTGATCAAACTCACCAGCGACCTGGGCGAAATGCCCGCGGATAGAATAGCTTCCGTCATCGGGCAATTTTTTTGTCGGTTTCTTGTACTGGGGCATCAAGCACCTGTATTCATACCGGGAAAGGGGCACACTACCGCAAAACAGTATATCACTCATAATTCCCCCTCACTCGCTTTGGGCAATTTCCCTGAAAGCATCCGTTGCGACACGCAGCAGTTCATCGATATCGGCCTCGGTCATGGCGGCAGAGAGAATAAATACGCCGGGCGGAATGCAGGCAATGCCGTGGTTCAACAGATACTGGTGAAGCTGCGCGCCAAGGGCAAACGCGCCACCAGCAATCAATTGGTTAAACAACTCCCGATAATTGTCGAAGGGGGATTCCACCAGAAGCACCGACATCAACGAGCCGCGGCCATTGACCACACCGGTCAGCCCGGCCTCTTGTAAAGCGCTGCGCATTCCCTCCCTGGCGTATTCGCCGAGCGCATTGATCTGCTCAAATCGCTGGGGTGTCATCTCCTTCAGTGCGGCGATGCCCGCCGCCATCGTCATACAGCTACCGCTAAACGTACCGGACTGGGGCACGCTGCCACCGGCGGTGTGGTCGAACACTGCCATGATGTCTTTACCACCACCTATCGCACCGACCGGCAAGCCGCCGCCGATCAACTTACCAAAAGCGGTGATGTCTGCCTGTACACCGAACTCCTCCTGGGCGCCGTGATAGCCCAGGCGAAATGAAAAGACCTCGTCAAATATCAGCTGGGCACCCAGATCGCTGCACACCTGTCGAATCATCGCAAGATACTCGTTAGTCAGCGCCAGAAAGCCCATCTGGGACACCAGTGGATCAATCAGTACGCCCGCCAGGTCATCAGCGTTAGCTCGTAATAGCTCTCGCGCAGCCTTCACATCATTGGCAGGCAGAATGAGAATGTCGTCGATAGCGCCCTGTGGAATACCGGCAGAGCTCAGTGTGGTGGTCGGCGCACTGTCCTCCCCCCAGGTATCGGGCAGTGGTGTCATGCTGGTGTACATCGGGTCCCAGCTGCCGTGATAGGCACCCTCAACTTTGGCAATCACGTTTCTTCCGGTATAGGCACGCGCCGCGCGTACGGCGAACATAACGGCCTCGGTACCCGAGTTAGCAAAACGCACCTGGTCGACACTCGCGACCCGCTCGCAGATCATCTCGGCGAGCTCTATCTCCAGCTCCGTTGGCATGCCCGCCGCCATCATCCGCTTTGCCTGGGCAACAACCGCATCGACAATAGCCGGATGGTTATGGCCCAGCACAGTGGCCGAGTTATTGTTAACGAAGTCGAGACGCTCCACGCCATCCACATCGGTCACCCGGCACCCGTCGACACTGGCGGCATACGTGGGATAGGGGGCAAAGTAAACGGATTTACGGGTGTTGCCACCCGGTATGACCTTGCGGCCACGTTCGAAAAGTTGTGCGGAGCGGGATTGCATATCCGGGTACGACATATTGTAAGTCTCCTTTTGTTAATTCAAATTCGATCACTAATTCTCCACAGGTTTCTCACCGCTGTACGGC
>JADFVW010000092.1 GCA_015222725.1 Pseudomonadota bacterium
CGAAAAACTGGACAATATAGACTTTCTGCCCGCTGGAAGTTTTGCTGTTTTGTTCAAGATGCACCACGCAGCGGTTGATGGTGGGGTATGGGTCCTACCCCAATCAGGTGGATTCCATTTTTGTAGAGGCCCTGTTGTCTTTCTGGGAGGGTGTCGGCCTTCAATTTCCAAATTAGCCTGTGGTTCAATAATGGTGTAAAAGAAAGACTGGCCGATGGCGAGAAACTGTCTCCGGGCCAGACTCTCTACCCCGTGTAGACATTATCCACGAACTCGCCACTAATATCCGGCTCTGTTTACGCTTTGTGTCTAGCCGACTGAAATTGAACAACGCTGGCCGGGTTGTGGAAACGATGCAAAAGCCCCACCTTGTTTTGTCGAAACTCAACAATAGATTGTGATTTTACCGGGCCGTAACCCCGTAACTGGTCTGGCAGGTTGGCACAGTCAAGCGCCACTTCCAGGTTTTCCCGCTTCAAACTGGTCAGCAACTCCTCGATCAACTGTCGGTACTCGCCGATCAGGCCCCGCTCTTCACGCCGCTCTGTAAACCTGCCAAAGGGATCCAGTGCAGTACCGCGAAGTACCTTGCCCCTTGCCAACAGTTTAAACATTGGTAGCATCCATGCTCCAAAGCGGGTCTTGCGCGGGCGACCCTGCTCATCCAGGCCGCGGTTAAAGACTGGCGGTGCCAGGTGAAAGCTCAGTGTGTAGTCACCTTTAAACGTGTTGGCCAGTTTTTTCAGAAACTCGCCGTTGCTGTACAGACGCGCCACTTCATATTCATCCTTGTAGGCCATCAGTTTAAACAGGTTAATCGCCACCGCGTGGGTTAACGGAAAGCCCTCACTGGGCATCGCCTTCTCAGTGTCCTGAACATGCGCCACAAAATCCTGGTAACGCGCGGCATAGGCCTTGTTCTGGTAATCAACCAACATTGCGCTGCGGCGCTCTATCAATTGTGCCAGCGACATCTCAGGCTGATTACCCTCCGGCAGGCAGGCGGCATCCACAACGTACTGCTGATTCTCAGTCGCCAGTCGACCCCAGCGGAAAGCCCGCTTATTTTCTTCGATATTGACCCCGTTAATCTCAATGGCGCGCAACAGCGCCTGCTCGGAAACCGGCACCAGGCCCTGTTGCCAGGCGTGTCCTAGCAAAAATACATTGGCGTATACCGTGTGCCCCATCAATTGTTCCATCAGGGCATTGGCCTCTATCACCACCAGCTTGTCGCTGCCCACGGCGGCAGCAATGGCCTGCAGGCGCTTATCCATATGGATGTCTGCATTGCGATTTTGCACAAACTGGCCGGTGGGCACTTCACTTTGGTTCACCAGAACACGGGTTCTCCCCCTGGCTAGTACCCGCATCGACCTGGGGTCTGTCGCCACCACTACATCACAAGCCACCACCGCATCGGCGCGACCGTCGGCAATGCGCACCTGGTGTAGCTCAGCAGGCGAACTCCCTATGCGAAGATGGCTGATCACGGCCCCGCCTTTTTGAGCAAAGCCCGTGAAGTCCAATACGGATGCACCTTTCCCCTCCAGATGTGCCCCCATGGTAATGAGGGCGCCCACGGTAACCACGCCAGTGCCGCCGACACCTGCAACCAACAGGTCATAGGTCTCCTCTAGTGAGGGCAATATTGGTGCTGGCAGAGCAGCCATGCGATCGTCAAAATCCTGCCCCGGAGCTGTGGCCTGGGGCTTATTCAGTTCTCCACCTTCGACGGTAACAAAGCTGGGGCAGAAACCCTTTACACAGGAATAGTCCTTGTTACAGGAGGACTGGTCGATCTTGCGCTTGCGGCCCAGTTCGGTATCCAGCGGGTAGATGGACAGGCAATTGGACTGCACCGAGCAGTCACCACAAGCTTCACAGACTGCATCGTTGATAAACATGCGGCGGGCCGGGTCGGGATAGGTGCCGCGCTTGCGCCGCCTACGCTTCTCTGCCGCGCACACCTGATCGTAGATTAATACACTAACACCCGATACCTCTCGCATTTCGCGTTGCAAAGTATCCATCTCGTCGCGATGGTGGAAACTGGTACCCGGTGGGAAAATGCTCTTGTCACGGTATTTTTCGGGCTCGTCACTCACCACTGCTATACGCTGTATACCCTCGGCCCGCATCTGGCTGGCAATGGCAGGCACAGTAATGGTGCCATCCACCGGCTGTCCACCGGTCATGGCCACCGCGTCATTGAACAGTATTTTGTAGGTGATATTAGTAGTACCCGCAGCCACTGCCTGACGAATCGCAAGATAACCCGAGTGAAAATATGTACCCTCCCCCAGGTTCTGGAATACATGGTGCACACCGGTGAAACGTGATTTACCCACCCAGGTGACGCCCTCACCACCCATTTGAACCAGTGATTCAGTTTTTCTATCCATCCAGGTCGCCATAACGTGACATCCAATGCCAGCCATGGCGTTACTGCCCTCAGGTACTTTGGTAGATGTATTGTGCGGACATCCAGCACAAAAATAAGGCGTACGCTTTTCATCTGTGGGCACTGACACCTCCACCCGGCTGCCAGTGAGCTCTGCCAGTTCCCTTTCAAAAGTTATTTTCGGGAATTCATGAGTAATACGTGCTGCCACAATAGGTGCCAGCAAAGTGGGGCTTAGTTCACCTGTCCAGGGAATTAGGGGCTTTCCCTGTTCATCGTATTTGCCCACCATACGGCTGGGTTTATCGCTCTGGTAATCGTAGAGATTCTCCTTGAGTTCACTTTCGATAACACCGCGTTTTTCCTCCACAACCAGTACTTCTTTCTTGCCGCGCAGGAAGGCTCTGGCCCCCTCGGTTTCCAGTGGCCACACCATGCCCACCTTGTAAATGTCGATGCC
>JADFVW010000093.1 GCA_015222725.1 Pseudomonadota bacterium
ACACTGCATTACCCATATCTTGACGAAGACTTGGAAAAAGCAACCTGATGTTGATAAGGACGGGCAGGTTCTATTACGACCAATACTGCTTCCAGCTTCAGTTCGCTTTTGTCCTGCAGCGCAAGTCTTCTAAGAACATTGTGTCATCACTCGAATTCAACCTGTATAGATTGTCGCCTTTATGGTGATAACGAGCACTATGCTTGCAATAACCAGAAAAACAACTATCCAATGGGTGGAGAGTTCTGCTACGGTTCCAGTTTATAAATCAGATGATGTGTCTGTGTGCCTATGAAATATACCATTAGAAATGCCGTTCTCTCGTCAGTGCTGGCTCTCACACTCACTGCCTGCGGTAGCGACTTATCAAGTGAAGAATATATATCGCGTGCCAGGCAGTACATTTCCAATTCCGATTTCAAGGCAGCTACAATTGAGCTAAAAAATGCTCTCCAGGAAGATCGGGAGTCCGCAGAGGCACGCTGGTTGCTGGGCAAGCTATATTTCGATACAGGCGACGTACTGTCCGCCGAGAAAGAACTGCAACATGCTAAAAATCTTGGTTGGTCCACGGATGATATTTTCCCTGTTCTGGCACAGTCGTGACTGGCACAGGGCAAATATGTTCAGGTGCGTGAACTGGATCACGTGGAGTTGGATCCCAAAGCAGCGGCCAGTGTATTGGCAACCAAGGCCGCGTCTGAGCTTGCCCAGGGGGAGGTTCGAAGGGCCAAAAGCCTGGTTAAGAGTGCATTATCCAAAGAACCCGAGTCCAATGAAGCACAGTTGGTCAGTGCCCAGATTCTTGCCAGTGAGAATGATTTAAATGGGGCGATTGTCAAGGTGGAGAGTATTCTCTCTCGCGACGTGCGATACGCCCCCGCCTGGAGTCTACTCGGTGATCTCCGTCTGAGACAGCAAAAGCTTGAAGAGGCACTGTTGGCCTATGGTAAGGCGGTCAGTGCGGATAAAAACAACTACACAGCCTTGTATAAGCGGGCACATGTTTCCCTGCAAATGCAAAAATTTGACGCGGCCCAGGCGGATATATCTACTATTCTACGGATAGCACCGCTGCATGCGGGAGCCAATTTCATTCAGGGAGTTATTCATTTTCAGGCGAAACGATACGCTCCGGCAATTGAGTCGCTGTCTGTTGCTGAGCCCGCATTCAATCAATTCCCCGTTGTGTTGTTTTTCCTCGGAAGTGCCCAGTTGCTGGAAGGCAAAGTAGACCAGGCCGGTGTACAGGCCGCCCGATTCTATGACCTGGTGCCCGATAGCATCCGCGGGCGCAAGCTATTGGCCACCATCCGGTTACAGCAGGGTAAGTTTGGCGATGTGGAGGAATTACTGCAACCTGTGTTGGATGCCAATCCCGACGATGCCGACGCACTGAATCTGGCAGCAAATGCATTGTTGCGCGAGGGTAGGACCGATGAGGGTATTACGCTACTGTCCCGGGTCGCTGAGCTACAACCTGACTCGCCCACGGCGCAGGTCAGGCTGGGAGCGGGTTTGCTCATGGGTGGGCAGGGTGATGATGCTGCTCAGCACATGGAAACTGCGCTCTCCCTGGACCCTGAGTTTCAGCAAGCTGATATCCTGCTGGTACTAAATTACGTCCAGAATAAGGATTATCCCGCTGCGATAGCGGCAGCTGAAGATTACAAGCGTCGAAACATGGTGAGTGTGACGCCATACAATTTGTTGGGGAGAGTGTATCTAGAGGCCGGCCAGCAAGACAAAGCGAAAGAATCTTTTGAGAAGGCTCTGATATTGGATTCGGGAGACCCGGGCGCAAATCACAACTTGGCACAACTGGCGGTCAGTAATAACGATATCGCGCAAGCGCGTAAGTACTATGCAACTATCCTTGAGCATCACGAAAATTTTCTTCCTGCATTGATTCAGCTAGCCTTGCTGGATGCAAAGGAGGGTGATGAAGTATCTCTGGTTGCCCACCTGGAGCGGGGCATTGAGGCCAACCCCACTGCACTTCAGCCCCGTTTACTGTTGGGCCGCTACTATCTCAGTAAAAACCGGCCGGACCAAGTTGCCCCGCTGTTTTCTAGTATGGAGGAGGCCCAGCGTAGAAACCCCCAGGTCCTGCATCTCTTGGCTATGTCTCAATTGGCCAGTAAAGATCCTAAGGCCGCCCAGTATACGCTGGAGCAGTTAACTGAGACCATGCCGGAGAGTGCGGCCGTTCACCACATGATGGCCATGGCGGCGGGGGATGACATGGAAAAGGCACAGTCTGAACTCCATAAAGCGCTTGATTTGGATGAGAATTTTTTGCCTGCCCGTATAGCGCTGGCGAGGCTCGCACTCGCGAATAAGTCCGATGCTGAATTCAGGCAGCACCTTGAAAAACTACAGTCTCTTGCGCCGCAAGACCCCGACGTGCTTTTGTTACGTGCGGCGGATGCCAGCTCCCACGATGATATTGACCAGGCTGTGAGCCTCGCTGAGGAAGCCTTGGAAGTGGCCCCTTCAACTAAAACCGTCATTTCACTTGCCTTTTATAAAGAGGCTGGAGGAGATATAGCAGGGGCTGTCGAGGTATACGATCGCTGGATAGCCGGTCACCCAGCCGATATTCCCGTCAGAATAGCCGTGGCGAACACACTGCAAGTTTCAGGGCAGATCGATAAGGCAATTGGCCACTATGAAGAAATATTGAGAACTGATAAGGACAACTTGGTATCACTGAATAACCTGGCGTGGTTTATCAGGGAAGAGAACCCGGAAAAAGCCCTCGAATATGCTCGTCGTGCTAGGGAGATTAACCCCGAATCATCAGATGTATTAGATACTCTGGCGGTGGTTGAGTATATCAATAAGGATTTTGAGCGCGCCAAGCGCAGCATTGAGCGAGCCCTGGAGTTAAGCCCTGAAACCCCTGCGTTAATCTATCACAATGCGATGATTGCAGTCGCACTGGGCGATAAAAGTGCTGCGGAGGCGATACTGATAAAGTTGTTGGCTGAGGGGAATGAGTTTCCCGAACGTGTGGACGCCAAAGCGTTATTGGCGGAGCTGACAAGATAAGGGGGCCGCTTGGCCCGAGACGGTTATTGGGAAT
This sequence comes from Pseudomonadota bacterium, assembly GCA_015222725.1. GTDB lineage: Bacteria > Pseudomonadota > Gammaproteobacteria > Pseudomonadales > Halieaceae > JBALVT01. Next base: position 3,089 of record JADFVW010000093.1, read on the forward strand.
GGGGCATGGAGGCTGGAGACGGCCCCTCACTGCGTTTTTTCAAGATAGGGTTTTTCAGCTTAACGTTTAGCCGCCAGTGTCAGCAGAAACAGGGTTACAAGCCCGCCACCCAGCCAAAATAAGATAAACCCAGACCAAGTCTGAGTTGAGGGCAGCACGTTAGGTGTTGAAGCCACCCAGGTAGAGAGCAGAAATGCTACTACAAGCAGAATAGCCACCAGAAAGTAATGACCATGCGTCGAATTACTGTGCTTCTCGGTATTTTGCGAGTTGTTTTCGGTGTGTTCTGGGGTAAAAATTTCGCTTGCTGATTTCATAGGTTCAACCACATCCCCGCATCGTATGGAAAGCTTGGATATGAAGCATAGACCATCCTCAGGGTTTTGCCTGAGGTATAGCAAAATTTTGCGGGCCAGTTCACACTTTTTCTACTAACATTGCATCGGATTACGATGCGCGCTAGATTGTTATGCATGGTAGCCATACAGGGCAGCAGCAAACAACCTCTTCCCAGGGTGGAGGTTGTCATAGAAATCCCCCGCGGAAGCTTCCTCAAGCGGGGTAGTTTCGGGCACATCGATTTTGTATCTCCCATTCCCTGTCCCTACAATTATGGCTCAATCCATGAGTATATTGGCGGCGAGGGAGACTATCTGGATGCGGTAGTCCTCGGTCCCCGGCTGGCAGCTGGAGCCCGGGTGCAGGTCAATGCCTATGGAGCTGTTGGTCTATCTGAGCGATATATGTCCGACGACAAACTGATTTGCTCCGTTGTGCCCATTACCGACTCAGATCGTCGAAATATTTTGCTATTCTTCAAACTCTACGCAGCCTGTAAGGGCTTTCTAAATGTATTGCGTGGCCAAAAGGGCCGCTCCAGTTGTGATGGCTGGGGCGATGCGGCGGCCGCCATTGCCCGAGCCGTGCCCGTGAGTGATACTGGCGCACCGCAGAAACCAAAAATAGGCTTCTAACACCTTGAGTCAATTCACAGCAGTTAAGCTAATGGGCCTGTTAACAGAGCCACTCACCCAGGTTTTGCTATTGTTGCTAGTGGGTCTGTTGTTATGGAAGAAGCATCGCAGAATCTCCAGGCTGTCTTTTGTAGTTGCTACCGCGTGGCTGTGGCTGGCTTCATCCTCTTTGTTTGCCAATTTTCTTATGGCACAGCTGGAACGGGATTACCCACCGGTCGCCGCGCAAAACCTGCCCGAGGCTGACGTTATTGTGTTGTTGGGCGGAGCCATTCGGGGTGAAGCCTCGAAGGATACTCTGGCCGATATGAGTGGCGTGGGTGACAGGTTGATATTTGCCGTGGCGGCCTATAAGGCGGGTAGGGCCCCTGCGATCGTGGTAACTGGTGGTGCAAGAAAAGGCGTTACCCCGGAAGCCAAGCTTATGCGAGACATTTTAGTTACCCTGGGTGTTCCGCAACAGGCTATCATCATGGAGGCCCGCAACCGCGTTACCTTCGACAATACCCGATTTACCCGGCACACTCTGGCTGCCATGGAGGCCAAAACGGTTCTTTTAGTGAC
>JADFVW010000094.1 GCA_015222725.1 Pseudomonadota bacterium
CCGGGTCAAAGGTGATGTGCATACGCTTGATACCGTTCACCAGATTGGAGCGGGTGTAGGCGATCTCCCCCACCAATTTCGGGTTGCGGCGGGTTAAGGCTGCCCCTGCATGTTCACTTGCCAGTGTATCTCCTGCAATGTTTTAGTTATCATTTTAACTCATCTTCCTCGATTCCAGGCGGCGTGGGAATCTTAAGCGAGCGCAGTTATGTATCTTCCCCCAGGAAAAGTGTCTGAAAAAAAGCGGCAGATACTGCAGGATAACCACGCATACCTGTACCCCGGTCGTGTGCAGCGGCTTGCCGATGGAGGCGTGGATTTTGTTCCAGGCGAGCGTGAGGGCTATCGCTACTGGGATGTAGATGGTAGAGAAATATATGATCTGCATCTCAATGGGGGGACGTTCAACCTGGGGCACCGTCATCCGGAACTGGTGGCGCTCATGCAGCAGGCGCTCCAGACCTGGGATATAGGCAATCACCATTTTCCCTCAGAGCCCAAAGCGCGGTTGGCCAAAGCCCTGGTAGAGGCCTGTCCGGGTGATATGCAATATGTGGTTTTTACGCCCTCTGGCAGTGAAGCCAATGATGTCGCCATCAAATCAGCCCGTCATGTGACCGGCCGCCGTAAAATTGTGGCTCTTGATGCCGGATATCATGGCCGCAGCGGTTTGTCCGGGGCCGCGGGGGACGATGAAGTCGCCCGCTATTTCCTCAGCGATTATCCCGGTGAGTTTATCAAGGTTCCTTTCAACGACATCGGTGCCATGGAAGAAGCCCTGCGCAATGAGAATGTGGCTTTGGTGATGATGGAGAGTATTCCGGCTACTTACGGCTTTCCCATTCCCTCCGATGATTATTTGCCTGCGGTAAAGGCCCTATGCGAGAAATACGGGACTTTGTTTTTGGCCGATGGGGTGCAAACAGGGTTGGGGCGCACGGGGTACCGATGGGGCATAGAGGCCTGGGGGGTAGAGCCAGACTTCCTGGTGACAGGCAAGGGGTTGTCAGGGGGGCTCTATCCCATGGCTGCCGTGGTCATGAGTGCACAGTGCGGAAATTGGCTGAATGACAATGGTTGGGGGCACGTCTCCACTTTCGGTGGTTCTGATCTGGGTTGTGTGGTCGCACTAAAGGCTTTGGAGCTGTGCCTGTCGGATGCAACTTTATCCAACGTAGATGAGCAGGCCGGGTATATTCGCCAGGGCCTGGAACAGATCATGCCACGTTTTCCGTTTTTCACGGGCATACGGCAGAAGGGCCTGGTGATGGGGCTTGAGTTTATTGACTCAACCAGCAGTTGGATGATGATGAAGGCCCTATACGAATGTGGTATCTGGGCCATTGTCGCAGCCTTCGACGAAACGGTATTGCAGTTTAAGCCGGGCCTGTTGATCGACCGGGAATATTGCGATGAGGTGCTCAGCCGTTTCGAAGAGGCGTGTATCTGGTTGGTCAATCACGGTGGTGAGTTGATGATGGCCTCCGCCGGTAGCGATGACGAGTCTGTTGCCGCGGCTACACAAATTGTGCCCCTGGCCTTGTCCCACTGGGGTCTCGAAAACGCAGAATTCCACCTGATCAAGCATCGCGAGAACAGCGTATTCAAGGTTCTGTCACCCAGTGGTGAGCAGTTCGCCCTTCGTATTCATCGCCCGGGGTATCACAGCGAACGGGAATTACAGTCTGAACTTTTGTGGATGCAGGCCCTGGCTGAAGATGGCATTGCCACACCGCCGGTGGTTCCCGCAAAAGATGGTGAGTGCACAGTGCAGGTACCTGACTCTGCGGGGGGTGGCTCCAGGTACTGCTCCCTGTTGGCCTGGGTGGATGGAGACCTGTTCGACAATTTGGGGCGGGTAGAAAATGGTGTGGTGCCAGAATTGAAACAGCGCTATCGAGCGCTGGGTGCCCTGGCAGCTCGACTGCACAATCAGTCCGAATGTTGGCAGAAGCCCGAAAAATTTCAGCGACATGCCTGGGACAGCGACGGCCTGTTGGGAGATAACCCTTTGTGGGGGCGCTTTTGGGAGCATCCCCTGATATCAGCTGAGCAGCGTCCACTTATCCTGAAAGCTCGAATTGTATTGCAGGCTCTACTCGATCAAATTGGGCAGGGTGGTGATTGCTATGGCTTGATTCATGCCGATTTTTTACCTGATAATATTCTAGTCCATGATGGCGAACTGTTTCTGATTGATTTCGACGACTGCGGTTTTGGATGGCATATGTTTGAAATGGCGACTTCATTGTTCCCCAAAATTTCTGAGCCATACTTCGACGAGCTGGTTGAGCAATATGTGGCTGGTTATCGCAGTGAGAGAAATTTTTCTGATGAACACCTGGAAATCTTTCCAGCCTTTATTCTGTTGCGGGGCCTGACCTACCTGGGCTGGCTGATGACCCGTGCCGGCAGCCTGCAAAATGGCGATAAGATTGCACAGGAAATCATAAATGGCTTGTGCGAGCATATTCCGGAATTGATGAATGAATTGAACCCTGTGCAGAAATTGGGGGTCAATATTATGGCCTGGTGGCAGGCGCGCACTATGAAAACTGGCGATATGTCCTGAGGAGAGAGCGCCTTGTGCGATACGCAGTTAATCAGGCAAAAGGGTGAAACCTTCTTCGCCAAAAATAGCGATCGGGAAGCCAGCGAGCCACAGGTAGTTTGCTACATTCCCCCCGTTGTAGATGATGACAATGTGGAGCTGCAAACTACCTATCTCTCTATTTTACAGTCTCCCTGCCGGCACGGTGTGATATTGTCCAGGCCCGCCTGGCTGTGGGGGGCTGAAATGGGCGTTAACGATTGTGGCGTAGTGATTGGCAACGAGGCGGTTTTCAGCAAACTGGTCGCCAGGACAGGCGTCGCTCTACTGGGGATGGACCTTGTCAGGTTGGGGCTGGAGCGGGGTGAAAGTGCGCGCCATGCACTGGACTGTATCACCCAATTGCTGCAAGCACACGGCCAGGGCGGCCCTGCGGGATTTCGAGACAAATCCTTTCGTTACGACAACAGCTTTATTATCGCCGACGGTGATGAGGCCTGGGTGCTTGAGACCGCGGGAAAACATTGGGTGGCAAAACAGATTGGCGACTACGCGGCGATATCCAATGTACTGTCCATAGAAGACGATTTTGACCTCTGCTCGCCGGGCCTGATTGAATGGGCAAAGGAGAATAAGTATTTTGATGGAAAGGGTGTATTCAACTTCGCCAAAGCCTTCGATACACGCTTTATGATACGAATGGGCTGCGCCAGGCAGCGGCGCGCCGCGAGCCTGAACTCCCTGGGCAATTTTTATGATGCAGGAACAGCGTCCTTTCGCTCGATGGCATCCAGTTTACGGCAGCATGCCAATAATTCACCTGAGTTTTCACAGCATGATAATCGCGATGTGTGTATGCACGCCGGTGGGTTGACGCGGCCAAGCCAGACCTGTGGTTCAATGATTGTGTGTCTCCGAGAAGGTGAGCAAGCGCGAATTATGATGACGGGCACTTCCGCACCCTGTCTTTCACTGTTTCAGCCGGTTTGCTTTCCCCTGGAAAGGTCTTACAAACAAACCATATTCATGGACGAAAACTGCGAAACTGAAGCCAACTTCTGGCTTCGTTTTGAGACAGTTCACCGGCGGGCACTGCTTGATAAAGCGTTTCGAAGCCAGTTGCTTGAGGGTCGCGACACGCTTGAGAATAAGCTGTTTGCGTTGATGGAAAACACTGGCTCACATGAGGGCGGTGCAGGTAAGGCCGAGAAATGGCACCAGCAATGGCGCGACGCTGCGGACAATCTGAAACCCACTTATCGTTGGCACTCTCTTTATGATCGTTATTGGAAGCGCCTGAATAAACGGGACAACATTATATGAGTGCCAGCCTGCAGGCTATCAGTTATCAGGCGGGTGTTGTACAACCAACTGAGTAGTATAAAGCTCTCCTCGTCGCTAAGCTGGTCGATGCGCACTGTATAAACCGGGTTTACAAACAAGGCCTTGCGCCCAGATACCGCCGCCGACCACGACGTGGTGATTATCGGCGCCGGCAGGGCGGGTATGGCGGCTGCGCGCTTGTGGCCCTGGCTTAAAGG
>JADFVW010000012.1 GCA_015222725.1 Pseudomonadota bacterium
CCTTCCAGCGCAGTCGCAGAAGTACTGCATCACACCGACATTCACCCCGAGCACAAGGTGCTGCAAATTGGCACCGGCGCCGGCTACCTGGCAGCTGTACTGAGCAAACTGGCAGCCAACGTGGTTACCATGGAATCAAATCCCGCCATAGCCCGTATTGCCCAGGCTCGCTTTAACAAATTGGGCCTGGAAAACCTCATTCTGCGACAAAGAGATGGCTGCGCGGGTGCCCCAGACCTGGGGCCCTTCAACCGCATCCTGGTTTCCAGCCCGCGGGTAAAAGAGAAAACAAAACTGCTTGAGCAACTGGCACCGGAGGGGCTTCTGGTGGCCCTTGAGCAGGGCGAGAACAACACCCATATCCTGACACGCTACAGCATGACCGACCTGGGCGCAGTACTGCGCAGGGAACTTGCGCTTGTTGATTTTTCCAAGGATACCGGCATGACCTGTTGGATATGGGCATGGTAGACCAGGCAATGCTATCGCGGGCAGGCCTAGGCCTGCCTGTTTTCCAGCGCCTCCTGTATCTTGCGGCTGATCAGCCACAATCGGTCCTGCCCCCACACGGCCAATAATGATTTCCCCTGGGCATCCAGAAGACGAAAACTCGGCACGCCCCAGCAATCGAAGCCGTACATGGTAGTGCGGTTGTTTTCCAGCTCTTCCTGCCAGTCCTCGTTATCTATAATTTGTTCGGCCTGCGACCACGACAGGCCCGCCTGCTCCACGACCGCCTGTTGACCGGCATCGGAATTGGTATTGATACCCTGGGCAAAAGCAGCCTTGAGGAAACTGCTCATAAGTTCTACCTGTTTGCCCTGCTCCCCCGCCCAGGAAAAAAGTGAGTAGCAACGCCGCACCGGGGTGCCAATAGGATCGTAAAATTTTCCAAACTCGACGCCCAGGGAAGCTGCCTCCCGGGTAGCGTCACCGAAGATATACAGGCCTTTCTGGCGACTGAGTGAAACGCCACGCATTACCATGGGCAATACCGGGCGCAGGACCAATGTGACGCCCGTATCGCTGGCCAATTGCACCGCTCGATCAAATATCAGCGCTGTGTAGGGGCTGCGCAGGGATGCATATATTTCCAGGGTAAGACTGCCATTGTCTCTATTCGGCCCGCCTTCTATCTCCGGTCGGGGAAACGCTAAATTATTATCGCTGGCCCTGGCGGCCCCCAGGGACTGCAAACGTTTTTCCAGGTGGTATAGCCGGTCTACGCCCCAGTACCACTCGCCCGCGTAGTAAAACATCGCACCTGAATAATGTTTGAGCTGTGCCAGCTGCGCATCACCCCTGGCTACTTTCTGCTTTGCCGCATCGGCCGTTGCCTCGCCATAGGTTTCTACCAGAATTTTCAAGGCCGCTTCGGCATCGTCACCGCTAAAGATCACTTCACCTATCGCCACTGCGGCTTTGGGGAAATCGCTATCGGACACACTGGCGAGAATCGCGTTGGCCTGTTCTACCAGACCTGAACCTGGCAGTGTCGCAGGCTCCGGAAAACCCAAGCCGTAATGGCCTGATACCAGCGCTGCGTCCCACAGCGACAGGCGCGGCAGCAACTCCGGTTCGGGCAGGTTATTACCCCGGGGACCGCTCACCTGATGGTAAGTCAACTCGATATCATAGCGGTCCAGTAGTACTTGCAATGCCTGCGCCGCCAGATGACTGTAGGCATCGTCCACCTGATGAAAATACTCGACGCTGTGCACTTGTCCCAGCTTAACGCGCTCGCGTTCTGCCTTGCGCCACACCTTCTGCCGGCGAGCAGGGTTTATTATTTTTCGAATAACTCGAGATGTAATCCAGCGTTTCATCGGGCTGGGGTCCATGGCGGCAAAACCGCCCTGCTCCTTAAATTGCTCTGACATACGCACCCCTCAGGCTATTTTTCCCACATTGACAAGATACAACCCTGCTCCGGACTCGCAGCTCCAGCCAAAGTTTTCAAGAAACAGTCCGAGATTGCCTGGGAACCGGTTTCGCGCTCGACCCGCAGCCAGCCGTCGCTAAACTCCCTGAACTCGACAAAGCTGCTGCCAATACGCCGCTCCATTTCTCCAGCCCCCCAATCGCCCGCACGCTTTTGCGCCTGGCTGGGAGCAAAGAAAAACTCTGGCTTGGCACCCGGTAGATTATCTGTTGAACCCATGTCTTTATAGTGGGTGGCTCCTATCATGCAGGAGTAACAAAGATTGTCCTGATAGTGATGGTGCAGGCCAGAGATTACCTCTGCATTACCAGACATATCGACCAGCACGACGGGCTGCTCCGCATCCAGATTTTGTAACTCACCATAGACCACAACCCGATCATAACAACCCAGGCCCTGGCAAAAATCCACATTGCCCGGCGAAGTGATTCCAACTGTCTGTTTTTCGCCGCGCCGCTTCACCGCAAAGGCCAGTGCGATGCTGGTTTTGCTGGATGCGCTGGTAATCAGGTAGGCCTCGGCACCGAAGCAGTTGTTGTCGTACATAAAATCTTCACACAGAAAGGAAGTCAAAAATAGTCCGCGCAAAAGACTATCCTGATCTTCTCTTTGCACCTCATAAATTGGGTTGGCAGCGGCGCGTTGAAACTGCGAATAGATGGGGGCGAGTTCAGCGCGATGCGGAGATACATCAACAAACTGCTTTTCACCCACCCTTCCCGCGAGTATTTTTAGATGGCTGGACATGGGGAAAAAGCCCCACACCTTCTCACCAACATCTATATCTGCATGGGCAGTGGCAACAACCTCGCCATAACCCATGACCGGGACACGCCCCCAGCCCTCTTCAGCGGGGAAAAATTGCCAGTAACCCAACAGGTCGCCGCTGACACAATAGGAGATGTTGTTGGCGGTGAGAGCGAAACGATTTACTTTTAGCAGAACTTCGTTTTCAGATAACACCCCGTCAAATATTTCTGTGAACAAGCGTGTGGTAGCAAAATCGTCACGGCGAACTTCAAAGGTTTTTATTTCAGTGGCGTCAGTCATTTATCACTCCAGTAGCAGCAAAGCTGTTAAGTCGATAGAACAGCAGTGCTGCCCGTTTTGTCTGCTGCGGCAAAGTATGCAAGTCAGCTACCTCATTAACCGTATGCCCCCCCTTCCCCATCAAGCCGAGACCGTCGATTGCCATATCCACGAAGCCTGCCGCGAAGGAGATGTCAGCCGCCCCGGCCCGTCTCGGGTCTACTGCCGCCACCGCTCCATAGCCCAGGTCTTCACTGACTTGATTATATAGTTGCAGTATTTTTTCATTTCCCGGAGAGGGAGCCATGGGAGGGTATCCTATATCAAAGGTCAGTTGGGCACTGGTGTGAGCAAGATTTTTACTGACAATCTGCTGCATTTTAAGCTGAGCCATTTCCAACTGCTGGGGAGACAATGCTCTTATGTCGCCACTGACAGTAACTGTCTGCGCGATGACGTTCTTCTTGCCAAAGGCACTGCCCCGGCTTCCGTCCACATCGTGCTCGACGTCGGTGCCGCCGATAATCAAGGCTGGGTTAAAGGTTAAATTGGGCACATCAGATAGCGCGATACGAAATTGGTCCAGTATCCTGGCGGCCTCAAAAACCGCACCGTAGCCCATGCTTTCCTGAAAAATCTGCGAAGAATGTGCCGGCTTACCGCTGACACGCAACTGCCAACCGCTGGAGCCGCGACGAGACACCACCGCGGTAGTGGGATCGCCGTCGCCATCTTCAAAACCGATGGCATAATCCGCCCAGGCCGCCGCATCAATCAGGGCCTTATTGGCAATTGAATGAGGCCGCCCCCGGCTCTCTTCGTCGCCCGTCATCACTATTTTTATCTGCATCTCGCCCAGCACACCGGCCTCTTTCAGCGCTCTCAAGGCATGGATCATGACAACATCGCCACCCTTCATGTCGGTTATGCCGGGGCCAAGTGCATAGCGCTCATCGACAACTTCATAATGCTGGAACTTGCTATCGGGCTCGAACACCGTATCCAAATGGCCAATTAGCAGAAGCCGCCTACCTCGGTTTCCGCTGCTCGCCACCAGATGCCCCGCCCGATTAAACGCCTCGCCATCCACCCAGGCCGTGCGGAAACCCAGCGCGTCCAATTCAGCAGAGAAAACATCTCCCACCTGCCTGACGCCGGGAAAATTCATGGTGCCACTGTTGATATTGACCACCCGTTCCAGCATTAACAGTGCCTGCTGCTGGTTGGCATCCACCGCCCGAACTATTTGTTCTTCCGTGGGTGCCAGGCCATCTCGTGCCTGGCTAAAAAGAGAAACCAGCAATAGCAGTATTACAGAGTATTTCACAACAGTATTTCCAACGAAGAGGCAGAAGACCGCCACCTTAGCGCACTACTAGCAAATATTCATAGGGGGTCTATGCTTAAACAATAAGAAAAATACAGGTGAAACGAAATGAACTATCCCCAACTGACCCACAGCTACGAAAACCATCATCTCGACAGCCCCCGTTGGGCCGAATTCGATACTCGCCCCGACGACATCATCATCAGCACGTCTTATAAATCGGGTACGACCTGGATGCAGACCATCATCGCCAACCTGTTGTTTCAAGACGGTGATATTCCAGGGGCTATCATGGAGATGTCACCCTGGGTGGATATGCGAATCAGGCCCTTTGACGACATCCAGCAGACCGCCGCTGCACAGACTCATCGTCGATTCCTGAAAACCCACCTGCCCCTTGACGGCATCCCCTACAAGACAGATCTCAAATATATTTATGTGGGGCGGGACCTGCGGGATGTCTTTATGTCTGTCTGGAACCATTACAGCGGTCATAGTGATGCTTTTTTTGAGGCAATTGCCAGCACGCCTTACTCATTTCCAAGATGCCCCGAAGATATCCATGAATTCTGGCATGGCTGGATAAATAAAAGTTCTTTTGAGTGGGAGAGCGATGGCTACCCCTACTGGTCTTCCACTCATCACTCGCAAACCTGGTGGGACTACCGGCATCTGGACAATATTATTTTTGTTCATTATTCCGACCTGCTCGCTCAACCCGGTGCTGAAATTAGCCGTCTTGCGGAGTTTCTCGACATTCCCATCAGTGCTGAAAACCTGGACAGCGTCGTAGACGCTACCAGCTTCAAATCGATGAAGGCGAATGCGGAAAATGTGCTGGGCGGCACTGAGGTTTTTTGGAAAGGCGGTGCTCAACGCTTTTTGTTCAAAGGCTCCAATGGGCGCTGGCACGATGTGCTCAGTGAACAGGAGCTGAAAGAATATGAAGCTATGAAAGAGCGAACTCTAAGTCCCGGATGCGCAGCCTGGCTGGAACAGGGACGGACCGCACTGACTTAATACGCAAGTCTGTCTATAATGTCGGCTGACCCCAACCTCGGACGGCAATGAGCACGCAAACCTCCCAGACATCCACAGAGCAGAGCAGCACCCTGAAACAAAAACTGCTGCGTAAGTTCCTGGAATTTTTGCCCTCTCACGCCATCATAGACGAGGAAGAATCCCAGCGACCCTACGAGTGTGACGGGCTCACTCTGTACCGGGCCTTACCATTACTTGTGGTTCTACCCGACTCCCAGCAGCAGGTCCAAAATATCCTGCGTACATGTCGGGACTTGTCCGTGCCTATTGTACCCAGGGGTGCGGGAACCGGCCTGTGTGCGGGGGCGATGCCACACCCCGAGGGGGTCTTGCTCAGTCTGACTAAAATGAACAAGATAATTAAAATAGACCCACTTTCCCGCACCGCCAAAGTGCAGCCGGGTGTTACCAATCTCTCAATATCGGAAGCGGCAAACAAACACGGTCTGTATTACGCCCCGGACCCATCCTCGCAGATTGCCTGCAGCATTGGGGGCAATATCGCGGAAAATTCGGGCGGCGTGCACTGCCTGAAATACGGCCTGACTGTCCATAATATCCTGTCACTGGAAGTGCTCACTGCCGACGGCGAGAAGATGACCGTCGGAAGCCAGGGCCTGGACAGCCCGGGCTTCGACCTGCTGGCCCTGTTGATCGGCTCTGAGGGCTTATTGGCTGTCGTCACCGAGATAACCGTAAAGCTATTGCCAACCCCCGAAATGGCGCAGGTCATCATGGCCGGCTTCGACAGCGTCGAGAAGGCGGGTAATGCGGTTAACCATATCGTGGGCGCGGGTATTATTCCCGCGGGCCTGGAACTGATGGATGCACTGGCGGTACGCGCGGCAGAGGACTTTGTAGGTGCCGGCTACCCCCGGGATGCCGCGGCTCTGCTGCTGTGTGAAGTGGATGGCACATACGAGGAAGTGGCGGCACATATTTCCCGCGTATCCAGTCTATTTACAGAAGCGGGCGCTACATCCATCAAGGTTTCCCACGATGAAGCAGAGCGCGAGCTGTTGTGGAAAGGCCGTAAGAATGCCTTCCCTGCCGTCGGCAGGCTGGCACCGGACTACTACTGCATGGACGGCACCATCCCGCGTGGCCAAATCGCCTTCGTGCTCGGCGAAATTGGCCGCCTGGCAGAACAGTACGGACTTCGTGTCGCCAATGTTTTTCATGCGGGCGATGGCAACCTGCACCCACTTATTTTGTTCGATGCCAGTAATCCCGAGGAGATCCGAAAAGCCGAGGAGTTCGGCGGAAAAATTCTTGAGCTCAGCGTTCAGGTGGGCGGATGCATCACCGGGGAACACGGTGTGGGCCTGGAAAAATTGCGGCAAATGCCAAGTCAGTTCAGCGAACAGGAGCTATTGCAACTGGAGGAAATAAAGGTCGCCTTTGACCCAACACTTTCCCTGAACCCGGGCAAAGGTATTCCCATCTTAAAGCGCTGCCAGGAATATCGGGCCCTGCCCGCTCGCTACACCAGTATGCACGGAAGCGAGCAATGAGCGACTGCACAGAGAAACTGGTCTCAGCTGTAGCCCAGGCGCTGAACAACAAAACCGCTCTGGAGATTTGCGGCGGCAACAGCAAGTCGCATATTCTCGGGCGCAAACCCAGCACAGGCAACACAGACAAACTCCAACTCTCGGGCCACACAGGCATTGTCGACTACCACCCGGCCGAACTGGTGCTGACTGCCAGAGCAGGAACCCCGATTAGCGATATAAATACCGTTCTCGCCGCCGAGGGCCAGATGCTCTCCTTCGAGCCCCCTGTATATGGTGGCGCGGCAACACTGGGCGGAACACTGGCCTGCAATATGTCTGGCCCCGCGAGACCCTGGAGCGGTTCCATACGGGATATGGTACTGGGGGTGCAGCTGATCAATGGCAGAGCCGAGTTACTGAATTTTGGTGGGCAGGTGATGAAGAATGTTGCCGGCTATGACGTTTCACGCCTTCAGGCCGGAGCCCTGGGCACCCTGGGGGTACTCACCCAGATCAGCCTGAAAGTTCTGCCCCTACACGAGCACTCGCTCACGCTTTGCTATGAACTGGATGCACAGGCGGCCCTGGAATTGATGAATACCCGCTGCGCCCAGGCAAAACCTCTCAGCGGGGCTTACTGGGCAGAGGGCACGCTGTTCCTGCGGCTGTCCGGTGCAGAAAATGCCGTCGTACAAGCAGCGAAGCACTGGGGAGGTGAGCCCGTATCGGCGGCTACTGGACTATGGCGGCAGTTACGAGAA
>JADFVW010000095.1 GCA_015222725.1 Pseudomonadota bacterium
CAGTAAAGCAATAATTCCGCGCATTTATAAACCCTCCAACAGGTGACGAATCACGTAAACGGTGGCTATGCCCGTGGCCATAAAGGTTAAAGTGGCCACCAGCGAGCGTGGCGAGAGATTGCCTATCCCGCAAACGCCGTGACCACTGGTGCACCCGGAGCCCAGCTTGACCCCAAAGCCCACCAGCAATCCGCCAACAAGCGCGTGCCACCATTCCAGCGGGCTCGCGGCGGGGTAGGGGGTCGCAGTCAGTTGATGGTACAGCAGTGGCCCGACAACCAGGCCAACCAGGAACAGCCAGCGCCAGGCATTGTCGGGCTGGGCAGAAATCGCTCCCCAGACGATGCCGCTGATGCCTGCCATGCGGCCCAGGAAGTACAACAGGGCGACTGAAGATAGCCCTATCAACAGGCCGCCGATTATAGGTGTGGTGTAGCTGTACAACATGGGAGGTCCTTGTTACTTCTGTATGTCAGCGGTTGTCGTAGCGGTTGAGATCGAACAGCCCCGCTTCTCTCGGGTAGTATTTTTTGTAGTGCGCGTGGAATTTATCGCTGAGTTTCCAGAACCCGCTCGCATTGCGGCGTACTCCGTAACTGGACACCAGCTCGGCGTAATCCTCCTCACTGCGCAACGCGATGATCGCCTTGACGAAACTGTCTAGATCCTTTTCCCGCAACTGAAAAAACACATTGGGGTAGGAACCGATAAATCCCTTCACTACGGTAACGTAGTCCTCAGACGGAATGCGCCGCTCAGCTTCCTTGAATACCTGTGCGTTATTGGAATAAGAAGCGTTGTGAATAATGGAGTAAACCTGTTCAACACCACCCGCGCCCAGCACCTCCACAAAGGCCGCCTCGGGCATAAAGCTGAAGGGTGGGCCGCTCAGGTTGTGCAGTTGGGCGAAATGCGGGTCGGATATAGTGTAGCCATGCGCCTCGGCGCCGGGTTCGCGCTTCTGCAGCAGCTTTAACAGCTCCTGCTTGGGGTTGTCGGTGTGGTACACAATATCGGTATCACGGTCCAGTTTCGAGGTGTCTGACAGCACGAATTGCTTCACGTGGGAGCTGGCGCCCCGGTACCAGAAGTTACGCAGGGGAATGCGTGTATCCTCGGGCAGGAAAAGCAGGAAATTCTGTTCTCCCTCCATGCGCAGAAAGTCCATATATAGCCGGGTTTCAAGTTGATGCGCGACATTGCCGTACACATCAAACCCGGCGACCAGTAAATAGTGAATGCGCTCCAGCAGCGAGTAGTCTATGACCCAGGCTGTTTTCGGCTGATGGCCCACAAAACCCTTGACCACGGAGGCGCTGTCGTTGTGCCGGAATATGGTGAGTGTAGCGTTCTCGTTGTGGCCATCGCCGTCCCAGATCAAATCCAGGCTGATCTTTGACTGAGTGGGGTCGGTACGCTGGCTAAGGTGTTTGGCCTTGGCTTTCAGGAACTTCAGTTGGTCTTTGGAGTAATTGCGCCATTGCAGCAGAGAAACCAGTATGCTGGATTTGGCGGTGGGAAGTCGCAGGTTTTTGCTCTCCCTGGCCAGGAACTCGGCGGTCTGGTTGGCCCCCTTATGTTCGGGATCCAGGAATACCACCCAGAAGTGGTCGTCGATGACATTCAAGGCCACCTGTCCGCGGCATACTGGTCCCTTGATAAAGCCCATAATGGTGAACCGTGCCTCGTCCAGCATGAACTTGTAGCGCGACTGCACCGGTAACTCACGGAAGGCGATAAAGGGGTTGGAGGCCACGTCGGTTTCGTAGGAGGGCAGGCTGGTGACTTCATAATCGTCGTTTAGAAATAGCGCGGTCCAGCGTTGCATGCGCGCCCGGCTGAGGGGGTAGGCCATATGGCGTTTGTCCAGTACCGCGAACCTCAGCGGTTGTAAACGATAGTAGAACGGGTTCTCGCCGGGTGAGTCATAGGGACGCCGGGTGGCAATGATGTCGATGGGCTCACCCGGGGGCGTGCGCGACCGCACCAGGTTGTAATAGCCGGCCTGCTCTCCCAGGTCGGAGAAATACAGGTC
>JADFVW010000096.1 GCA_015222725.1 Pseudomonadota bacterium
GGTGCCGTGTTTCACAACCTGGGCATTCCCACCCACTATTTCACCGCCATGTTTGCCATGGCCCGGGTATATGGCTATATCGCTCACTACCTTGAGTTCAGCAAGGACAGCTGCCTGATTCGGCCGCGGGCTTTGTACCGCGCGGCCTGAGGTCGCGACCCCGCGCCGCAACGCGGCGCTTACCCCCTCCGCCAACCAGGCATCAAATGCCCGACAGTTTAATCCACCATTAATTGTCATGCGTTAGACTACATAAAGTACACTGCTCTCAAGCCAACAAAAAGGATTCATCCATGCGCCTGCTAACTGTATTTGTAAGCACACTGCTTCTGTGTGCCTGCACCGGTGACAACTCCGTGGAGGCCCTTGGCACTCTAGAGCGCGATCGTATCATTCACAAAGCGACCGCCAATGAAATCATCATCGCCCAACCGATACCTGAAGGCACGCTGGTCAGCGCCGGGAGCTTGTTGGTTCAGTTGGATGACAGGCGCCAGAAAGCGGTTGTTGCCCGGGCGATTGCGGAGGTGGCCAAAGCAGATGCCCTGCTCGAGGAACTGCGCAATGGCGCGAGGGAGGAAGACGTAGCAGACGCCAGCGCCCGTGTAGCCGGAACGCGGGCGACACTACAGGAGGCGAAGGCTAACTACATACGTGCAAAAGAACTTGTGGCGAAAAAGCTGGCCGCCCAGGCAGCGCTTGATAGCGCCCTGGCTGCACGCGACGGATCAGAGGCTGCGCACGACTCCGCCAAAGAGCAGTTACTGCGCCTGACCAACGGTACCCGCCCGGAACAATTGGCTCAGGCCGAGGCAAGCCTGCACGCCGCCCAGGCCCAACTGGAGTTGGAACAATATATTCTCACCGAACTGAGTGTGGTCGCCACCCGGGACGGCTATCTCGACAGCCTCCCATGGAATGTTGGGGAACGCGTGACCACGGGTGCAACATTGGCTTTACTGTTGGCAGGCAACAAGCCCTACGCCCGTGTTTACATTCCGGAACCCTGGCGCGTCCGTCTTCAAGTGGGTGATACAAAGGCGGTAAAAGTTGACGGGGTGGACCGGTCTTACACAGGGCACTTGCGCTGGATTGCCACTGACCCCGCTTTCACCCCGTATTACGCGCTGAATTCCAGCGACCGGGCAAGGTTGGTTTATCTCGCCGAGTTTGACCTCGACGATGCGGATGAATTGCCCTCGGGCGTTCCCACCCAGGTCATACTTGAGGATGACTGAACTGGCGGTTCACACGCGTGCCCTGACCCGAAAATTCGGGGACCTTACAGCGGTGGATCATATTGACCTGGATATCCCCAGGGGGCAAATTTACGGATTTCTCGGACCCAATGGTTCGGGAAAAACCACCATCATACGTATGCTGTGCGGCCTGCTCACACCGACCAGCGGTGAGGCTGCCATTCTCGGTTTAAACGTGCCGGAGCAAGCCGAGGCCCTGCGCCAGAAAATCGGCTATATGACCCAGAAATTCTCTCTCTACGACGACCTGACTGTAGAGGAAAATATGCACTTTATTGCCAAAATTTATGGGCTATCCCGGGGGAAAGCGAAAGAGAGAATTTCCAGCCTGCTGGATCACTACTCTCTCACTGCCATGCGAAATCGACGCTCCGGTGCTATGAGTGGGGGACAGCGACAAAGGCTTGCTCTTGCCACCGCTACGATTCACGAACCCACGATGTTGTTTCTGGATGAACCCACCTCGGCGGTAGACCCGGAAAATCGCCGGGATTTCTGGGAGAAGTTATTTGACCTGAGCGATCAGGGCACCACTATTCTGGTTTCCACCCACTACATGGATGAAGCCGAGCGCTGCCACCAACTGGCTATTCTCGACCTGGGAAAATTGAAAATCCAGGGCACGCCCAAAGACTTGATGGACAAGCTGGAAAAACGGGTCATTGAAATTGAAGGCGCTAACCTGCGTCAGGTAAAGGACAGGGTAGTACATTTGCCACAGGTGCAATCCGCGGCCCAGCAGGGGCTGAAGTTAAGAGTTCTGTTCAGGCCCAACACTGAAAACCCCAGCGACTACCTGAAGCAAAATCTCTCGGGAGAACAGTTGTCCATAGCACCAACCCGCCCCAGCCTGGAAGACGTATTCGTCGCCGCTACCAGCGGAGACAACGCATGATCAAGTCACTGCGAAGAGTGGGCGCCATCGCACAAAAAGAATTTACCCAGCTGTCCCGGGACAGAACAACCTTTGCCATGATTGTGATGATCCCCCTGATCCAACTCATGCTGTTTGGTTACGCTATCAACAGCGATGTACGCAACATCCCCATTGCCATTGTCGACCTGAGTAACAGTATCGCCGCAAGAGTTATCACCGAAGAAGTCCGCGTCACCCAGGTGATTGAAATCGTGGCGCA
>JADFVW010000097.1 GCA_015222725.1 Pseudomonadota bacterium
GAATAATCGCTGTAAGCAACGCCGCATCGCCCCCCATCCCCTCAACCTCCACTACCGAGCCGCCAACAATACTCCAGGCCTGGGTGAGAGCTTTGAACTGCAGGGCGATGTAGGGCAATACTGCCGCGGTCGCTACCAGGGTGACCAGCACGGCCAGAGACTGACGCTTGCCATATCTGGCGCCAATATAGTCGGCAATAGAGGTCACACGGTGGCGGGCACCCACGGCCAATAGCCGCCTGATCACCGGCCAGGCAAACAGGTAGAGAAAAATAGGCCCAAGGTAGATCGGAGCGTGACTCCAGGGAGACTCAGCAGCGCTGCCCACGGCACCGTAAAACGTCCAGGAACTGCAGTAAACAGCCAGCGACAGGGCATAAATAACACCGCGCCACACCGGGCTACGCCTGGCCGCTCCATCATCAGAGTTGCGATCCACATACCAAGCCACGGCAAACAAAATGCAGATATACAGCAACGCCAGGCTGAGCAGATTGGAAGGTGACACCATGTAGTTTACATTCCCCTGTTAAACATGACCTCGGCAGATGGCTGTGCGGCTAACTGCCTGCCTGTATTATAGGCACGCAATACACGCTAACAGAAATACTCCCGTTCAACACCAGCTGTAATTTTTACCGACATTCTCTCCACCTGTTAACGCACCGGTATTAGACTTTAGTCCGCTTGCTAACTCACACAGGAAACGTATCATCCCAAGCTCAGGAATATAATTACGGAGTACGCTCATGTCTGAATTCACTACCCACCCTGTGCCAGCCAGCTTCAAGGATGCCACCATCAATGCTGAAAAATACGCGGCTATGTACAAGCGGTCCATCTATGATCCCGATGGTTTCTGGGGTGATTTAGCCAGTGAATTTCTCTCCTGGGACAAGCCCTGGGACAGCGTATCCAACTGTGACCTTAAAACCGGGGAGGCGGAGTGGTTCGCCGGTGGCAAGCTCAACGTAAGCTACAACTGTATAGACCGCCACCTGCCCCAACGTGCCGAACAAACCGCCATCATCTGGGAGGGCGATAATCCGGAAGACAGCAAGCTGATCACCTATGCCGAGCTAAAATCCCATGTGTGCAAACTCGCCAATGCACTCAAAGCCCGTGGGGTCAAAAAAGGTGATCGCGTTTGCATCTATATGCCCATGATTCCCGAGGCGGTCTACGCCATGCTGGCCTGCACCCGCATCGGTGCGGTTCACTCGGTCGTATTTGGAGGGTTCTCCCCGGAGGCGCTGAAGGATCGTATTCTGGATTCAGACTGCCAGACACTGATTACAGCGGATGAAGGTGTTCGCGCTGGTAAATCTGTCTCCCTGAAGCTCAACGCAGATAAAGCCCTGGCCTCCTGCCCCAATGTCCACACTTGCCTCGTGGTGGAGCGCACCGCTGCCGATGTCCCCTGGAGCGAAGGCCGGGACGTGTGGTACCACCAGGCCATCGAAAATGCAGACAGCGAATGCGAGCCGGAGTCCATGGACGCCGAGGACCCCCTGTTTATTCTCTACACCTCAGGTTCCACGGGTAAACCCAAGGGTGTGGTACATACTACCGCTGGCTATCTTTTACAGGCTAGCGTTACCTTTAAATACACATTTGACTACCGCGACGGAGAGGTGTTCTGGTGCACCGCCGATGTCGGCTGGGTTACCGGGCACAGCTATATCGTCTACGGCCCCCTGGCCAACGGCGCTATCTCCCTGATGTTCGAGGGCGTGCCCACCTACCCCGATGCGGGGCGCTGCTGGGAAGTGGTAGACAAGCACCAGGTGAATATCTTCTATACAGCCCCCACGGCCATCAGGGCACTGCATGCAGTGGGCGACGAGCCGGTTACCCGCAGCTCCCGCGCCAGCCTGCGCCTGCTGGGCAGCGTAGGAGAGCCCATCAACCCCGAAGCCTGGGAGTGGTATTACGCCGTGGTGGGTGAATCGCGTTGCCCCATCGTGGATACCTGGTGGCAAACCGAGACCGGCTCACAAATGATTACCCCCCTGCCCGGCGCGCACGATCTGAAACCGGGCTCTGCCTCATTCCCCTTCTTCGGCGTAGACCTGGCCCTGCTCAATGAAGATGGCACTGAAATAGAGGGTGAGGGCTCCGGTTATCTGGTGATAAAGTCCTCTTGGCCCAGCCAGATCCGCACCATCTGGGGCGACCACCAGCGCATGAAAGACACCTACTTCAGCCAGTACCCGGGTTACTACTTCACCGGCGACGGGGCCAAGCGGGACGCAGACGGATACTACTGGATAACGGGTCGGGTAGACGATGTACTCAACATCTCCGGTCACCGCATGGGCACCGCCGAGGTAGAAAGCGCCCTGGTGCTGCACCAGGACATCGCTGAGGCCGCGGTTGTAGGCTACCCCCACGACATCAAGGGCCAGGGCATCTACGCCTATGTGACCCCTATGAATGGCGTAGAACCCAGTGAAAAACTACGCACTGAACTACTGGCCTTGTGTGTGCAGGAAATCGGCGCGATAGCGAAACCCGACATCATCCAATGGGCACCCGCCCTGCCCAAAACCCGCTCCGGTAAGATCATGCGGCGCATACTGCGCAAGATTGCCGAGAATGAGTTGGACAGCCTGGGGGATACCAGTACGCTGGCTGACCCGTCAGTGGTTGAGCATCTGATCGACAACCGACAAAGTTTTACAGCCCCTGTAAAATAAGCTCCCTAAACATCTCACCCGCCTTACCCAGCGGCGTATCCTGCGACTGAACCAGATGCGGGGTAAACTGGTGTCGAGTACCTCCGGTGTAATCCAGTTCAAGCAACTCACCCGATGCCAGTTCCCTGGCAATCAGGTTTTCAGGCATCCAGCCAAACCCCAGCGCCATCAGCAAAGCGTTCTTTTTACAGGCAAAATCCGACAGATAAAAAACCCGCTCTCCGCCAAACTGCAGAGCATCAGGGATTGAACCACTGGAATCCTGAATGGTTAATTCTACATGCTCGAGGAGTTGGTTACGGGATAGCATCTGCTGACCGGCAAGTGGATGTTGCCTTGCTGCGACCAAAACAAAAGTACACACCTGCAGCGGCTGGGCTTTGAGAAAGGGGGCCGGCTTATAATCGACAACAATCATCATGTCGGCCCTGTCCTGCTCAAAACGCATCTGTACACCACCGAGAAATTCCATCTTCATTTGAATTCTGGTCGGTATGCCCTGATCAGCCATAGCCTTCAGGGCCTGCATCACCGGATCAAGAGGTAGCGCACCATCGATAACCACTTCTAACGTCGGTTCCCAACCTTGTTGAAATCGCAACGCCAGTTGCTGGATGTGTTTAACCATTTTTTGCAGGCGCTTGCCTTCCATCAGTATGATCTGGCCCGCAGGTGTCAACCTGGCCCGGTATTCACTGCGGTCAAATACCTCAACACCCAGATTTTCTTCCAGCTTTTTAACCTGGTAACTAATGGAAGACTGAGTTCGATGCAATCTTTCAGCCGCTTTGGCAAAGCTACCCTCTTCAATTACAGCACTGACCAGTGAAAAAGCTTCAATATCCAGGCGCATAGCAAACCCTCACAATACCATCTTATTTTTCGATTGTTTAAATCGAATTATTATTGTTTTTTATGATCGTCTTGACAACTAAAATATCCGAAAATAAGTAGGCGCGATGTCATTCAAACTCACCCAGCCACCTCAAACAGGTAACCTCATGAATTTAGCAGAAGTGCTTCTCCATGCCTTGAAAGACCAGGGTGTTAAGGAAATATTTGGTATTCCCGGCGACTTTGCGCTGCCTTTTTTCAAGGCAGTTGAAGAGTCAAAAATCCTGCCGCTCTATACCCTGAGCCACGAGCCCAGTGTCGGCTATGCTGCTGATGCCGCGGCGCGTTGCCATGGGGGCCCATCCGTCGCCGCTGTTACCTACGGGGCCGGAGGCTTTAATATGGTTAACCCCATTGCCTCTGCCTATGCAGAAAAATCACCGGTTATCGTTATTTCCGGAGGGCCTGGTGACGGCGACAAAAGCACCGGCCTATTGGTCCACCATCAGGCCAAGCGGCTCAACTCCCAACTTGAAGTGTACAAAGAAGTCACATGTGACCAAGTGATCCTCGAGGATATGCAAACAGCACCGGCTGATATCGCCCGAGTGCTGAACAGCTGTAAGACCCATTCTCGCCCCGTGTATATTGAAATTCCTCGAGATCGGGTATTTGATCACTGTGAGCCCGTTACTGACTTGAATCGCTGCCCGCCTTTGGCCATTCACGACAGTGCGCTCAAAGCCTGTGTCGATGAAACACTGGAGCACCTGCACCAGGCAGCGTCCCCGGTCCTGGTTGTCGGTGTGGAAATACGCCGCTTTGACCTTGAAGCTGAGACTGCAGAACTGGCAAGAAAGCTGGATATTCCAGTGGTCACCACCCTGATGGGAAGAGGCCTGTTATCGCAACAGAATGTGCCGCTACAGGGCACCTATCTCGGTGTTGCCGGCGACGATAAACTGACCCGTCTTGTCGAGGAATCCGATGCCCCAATACTGCTTGGAACAATTCTGACAGATGGTAATTTTGGTATCTCGGGAAAGAAATTTGATTTTCGCAAGGTTGTTGTGGCCAGCGATGGCCAGGTCTCCATGGGCTACCATGTTTATCACGATATTCCTTTAAAATCCTTTGTCTCAGAACTAAATCGCCGCGTGAAGCAATCCACCGCAACAAAAGCCAATACCCCGGCAGCCCTGACCTATCCAAGGAACATGATTGCAGATAAGCAGGCGATTACACCTACCGATATTGCCATGGCCATAAATGATTTGTTCCATAGTTCAGGCCCGATGCCAATTGCCTCGGATATGGGTGACTGCTTTTTTACCACTCTGGATATCGAATACACCGATCTGGTAGCGCCTGGCTTCTACGCTACCATGGGCTTTGGCGTTCCCGCAGCATTTGGCATGCAGGTAGCGAGTGGCAAGAGGCCGATTGTTCTGCTGGGTGACGGTGCTTTTCAGATGACCGGTTGGGAATTACTCAATGCCGGTCGCTACGGATGGAACCCACTGGTGATTGTATTCAACAACAGTAGCTGGGAAATGCTGCGCACCTTCCAGCCAGAATCCAGTTTTAACGACCTGCCAGAATTGAACTACGCCAGAATCGCCAACGAATTGGGCGGCAAGGGATATCGTGCCAACAACCGAGAGCAGTTTAAGGATGCGCTGACAACTGCAGCGAACAATACAGACAGCTTCCAATTAGTTGAAGCAATAATCAATCGCGGGGTTCTGTCCAACACCCTACGCCGATTTGTTAAAGGCATTGAAAAAATGCGCCAACAGGCAGATGGCCTTTAGTGGGCAGGATCACTCTGACCCGAGGTAAAAAAAAAGGGCACACCATTCATCAGTGCACCCCCTTATCCAGGCCTTTCAGCCCATTTATACTAAAGCTTACTCAGCAGCAGCTTCGTCAGCCGGTGCTTCCGCAGCCGGTGCCTCATCTTCCAGCAACTCCTTGATGGAGAGCTTGATACGGCCACGCTGGTCAACGTCCAGAACTTTTACCCGAACTTCCTGACCTTCGCTTAAGTGGTCGGTCACTTTCTCAACACGCTCATTGGCGATTTGAGAGATGTGAACCAGGCCATCTTTGCCCGGCAGGATGTTAACAAAGGCTCCGAAGTCAACGATACGGGCAACCGTACCGGTATAAACCGCACCAATTTCTGCATCGGCAGTAATGGTTTCGATCATGTTGACTGCCTTGTCGCGAGACGCCTTGTCCTGACCGAATACGCGGACAGTACCGTCGTCATCGATATCAACAGTAGCGCCGGACTCTTCGGTGATGGAACGGATCATAGCGCCGCCCTTACCGATGATGTCGCGGATTTTGTCAGAGTCAACTTTCAGGATAAGCATGCTGGGTGCAGTGTCTGAAGTCACGGTGCGACCTTCGGCCAGCACTTCGTTCATTTGACCCAGAATGTGCAGACGCGCTGTCAAGGCCTGGCCCAGGGCGGTCTCCATAATCTGCTCATTGATACCTTCAATCTTGATATCCATTTGCAGGGCGGTAATACCCCCGGCAGTACCGGCAACTTTAAAGTCCATGTCGCCCAGGTGATCTTCGTCACCCAGGATGTCGGTGAGAATGGCAAACTGATTGCCATCCTTGACCAGACCCATGGCGATACCCGCTACAGGAGCCTTCAGTGGTACGCCCGCAGCCATCATGCCCAGGGAACCGGCGCAAACCGATGCCATGGAGCTGGAGCCGTTAGACTCGGTAATTTCTGA
>JADFVW010000098.1 GCA_015222725.1 Pseudomonadota bacterium
GCAATATGGTCAGCGGTATATATTTATGCTTCGACGATAGTGCCCGTCACTATGCAGTATGTGTTTTTGATGGTGATTGTTGTCATTGCCGCCATTTCGCTGGGTGTGACGGTGGTTGTTCAAGAATACTTTATTGTCTACCTGTTTGCCTCAGTCTGGCCCGTGGCTTGGTGGAACCTGGTGCACTACTGGGATCAACCGTACAACCTGGTCATCGGGCTCTTCCTCCTGCTGATTTGTGCGGTATTGGTTTCGGTTACTAACCGCATGTACGTGTCTTTCAAGAACATGATCTCCATGAACTGGGAGCGCGAGGCCATTTCCCAGGAGCTGGGTGATCTGACCGGTTCCCTGCGTGACCGCAACCGCCAGTTGCGGGACGCCCGGCGTCAATTGACAGACCTGGCCAACATTGACGAATTGACCGGTCTGGGTAACCGTCGCCTGGTGAATACTGCGCTGCAGGAAGAGATAAACCGTGCTCGACGCAGCGGTGCACCGTTGTCGATAATCATGCTGGATGTCGACTATTTCAAGAGTTATAACGATACCTACGGCCACCCGGCGGGCGATTCGGTGCTACAGGTATTGGCCGATGTGATGCAGCGAGCCACCAGCCGAGCGGGTGAGGTGGTGGCTAGATACGGGGGCGAGGAGTTTATCCTGGTGCTGCCTGGCGCCTCGAATGTGGCGGCCATGCGCACCGCAACGCGGCTGCGGGAGCTGGTCAATGCCGAGGCCATTCCCCACGAGGGTTCTGACGTGGCCAGTCATATTACGGTCAGCCAGGGCTTGGTTACGGTGCGCCCTGACAGCGACCTGGAGCCCACTAAATTGGTAGAAATGGCCGATAAGGCACTCTACAAGGCAAAAGCGTCCGGCCGAAACGCGATAGAGATAACTGATGCCGGTTTTGGCAAGTCCGGCCTTGGAGCCCAGATTTAAACCTGTTTAAAGCGGTGAATCTGGCGACGCTGTTTTTTTGTGGGGCGCTTTGCAGGGCGGTCGATCATGCCACCTGCCGCTTTTCTTACTGCGGCCTCCGCCTCCCGCTTTTCAACACTTTCAGAGGTCTCTTTATACAATTGCTGTGCCTGGGGTGCGCCGCGGCGTTGATGTGACAGCGATACTACCCCGATGACTTTCTCGTCCCAGCCCTGGCGAATGTGCAGTTGGTCTCCCACACTGATTTCTTTGGAAACTTTTACCCGGTGCCCGTCCAATTGTATTTTGCCACCCTCTATTGCCGCTTTGGCCAGGCTGCGCGTTTTAAAAAAGCGGGCTGCCCACAGCCACTTATCCACCCGCATTTTCGGCGGCGTGTTCGTTTCACTTTCGGCTTTGTTTTTCACAACACACTTTCCGGCATAATCTCATCGAAGTGATGGATCCCGGGAAAATCCGTATCGATTCGTAACTGTCGCTGGCTGTCCGGCTGCAGCATCGTGAGCAAATGGGCCACGCCATACTCCCTGGCGGAGTGCAGGACGCTCTCCGTATCATCGATAAGCAGAGTGCGCGCGGGGTCAAAGGGGTGAAGTTGCTGCAACTTGTGCCAGAAGGCCTGTTCTTCCTTTGGCGCATTCAGTTCGTGGGAAACCACAATTCGATCAAACCACTGGGTGATATCCACATTGTCCATTTTTATGTCCAGGGTCTTGCGGTGGGCATTAGTCACCATCACCACGTCCCGATCGCTGTCATGCAGCTGTCGCAGAAATTCCAGGGCGTGGGGACGCAGGGTGATCATGTGCTGCAATTCCCGCTTGAGCGCGGGGATGTCGAGATTCAACTGTTCTGACCAATGGTCAATGGAATACCACGCCAGGGTGCCCTGATCCTCTTTGAACCGCCGCATTAGCTGCTCAGTGGAACTTGCCTCGCTAATCTGGTGTTTATCGGCATAGATCCTGGGCAGGTGTTCTGTCCAGAAGTAGTTGTCGAAATACAGGTCCAACAGGGTGCCATCCATATCCAGCAAAACGGTATCGATGCTGTGCCAGTCAATCATATTTAGCTCTTTATCCTAAAATTCGTCTCTTCGACCTTCCCGGTTATGCCCCATGTTATAATGAGGGGTAACTACCGTGGAAGGGATATCGGAAAGCCTATTAGGAATTATAGTGGAAAACCTGCAAGATTTTGTTAAGCCTTTGTTGGACCTTTGTCGCCGGGCCGGTGATGTTATTTGCGAACACTACCACGCCCCCCATGCGGCAGAATTTGAGGCCAAGGGCGATAACTCGCCACTGACCCGTGCGGATTTGGACTCCCATATTATTCTTCAAGGAGGATTGGAGGGCCTGGATGGTGACATCCCCGTGTTGTCCGAGGAGTCCGGTGCGGTGGAGGTAGCCCAGCGTTTATCCTGGCCTCGCTTCTGGCTGGTAGATCCGCTGGATGGCACCAAGGAGTTTTTGGCCAGAACGGGCGAGTTCACCATTAATATTGCCCTGATTGACAACCATGCCCCGGTACTGGGAGTGCTTTACCTGCCGCTGAGCCACAGGGCCTATGTTGGTATTCCCGGGGAGGGCGCATGGTGTTACCAGTACAGCGACGAAGCGCAATGGTCGCAGCGCGTTGTCGCCACCTCAGCTCTCAGGGAGGGGGAGAGCCTGACGGTGCTGGCCAGTCGCAGGCACCACGGCCCTAAACTCGATAGCTGCTTTAATTGGCTGCATCAGCACTGGGGCCCAACCCGCCGTATCAATAGCGGCAGCGCCTTGAAATTTTGCCAGATGGTGGAAGGGGACGGGGACTTTTACCCGCGGTTCTCACCCTGTTGCGAGTGGGATACAGCCGCGGGTCAGGCGCTTTTGGAGGCCGCCGGGGGAAGCCTGCTGGGTATGGATGGCCGCCCGTTTCGCTATAACACGCGTCAGTCCCTGCTCAACCCTGATTTTTACGCAATCTCTGATGCGCACAACCCATTTTGGCGGGGATTGTTCGAGCCTGCGGGTCCATAAATTCAATTAGGCGCGGTTTAAACCTGACTATTGGTTGTATCACTTATCCATGTGGGTGTAGGGTTGCACTCTGGTCGCCACTCAGCAGGTTTTATGAGGCGACAAACTATTCAGATGACAGGAAAAAATGACTGAGCCACCCGAGACAGAGGCGCCGGAAGAGCAGGGCGCGGCGAATGAATTGTTCACGCCTGGCATGCGCCTGCTGGAGCTGCAGACCCAACACAGGGCTCTGGATGTCCGTATAGCGGAGATGTATGAATTTGCCTATAAGAACCAGATCCTGCTGCAGCGCCTGAAAAGGGAAAAGTTGCTCCTTAAAGATGCGATCGAACGCCTGAAAAATGAAATGATCCCCGACCTGAATGCCTGACAATATCTTCCCTGCAAGGCATGTAGGATAGTTTCCAACACTTTATTAATGAAGCGTCATGGATTGCTTTTATTGCGGGGTCCAATTAGAGCAACAGTGCCCCTTCCAGAGTTAGAAGTTTTGTTTTCATCGGCAGCCCGCCGGCAAACCCGGTGAGCGAGCCATCGCTGCCGATGACGCGGTGGCAGGGTACGACAATAGGAATTGGGTTGCGGCCATTGGCCGCACCTACCGCTCTCACCGCTTTTGGCCTGCCTATACTGTTGGCGATATCGGCGTAGCTGCGCAGTTCACCAAAGGGAATGGCGACCAGAGCCGCCCAGACGGCTTGCTGAAATTCTGTGCCACCCGCGTCCAGGGGCAGATCAAAATGGCTGCGCTCGCCGGCAAAATATTCCGTGAGTTGCGTCGCACATTTTTCCAGGACGGCGTCCTTATGCTGACGCGCTTCGGGCTCGGTGCCATGCCTCCCGGGAAATTCTATTGCTCTCAGGTGGGAGCCGTTGGAGACCAGACGCAGTGTGCCTATGGTAGTGTCGAGCAGGTGATAGTTCATGTGGACAAGCTCCTCCAGAGCAGGTTGGCGGCGTAGGAACGCCAGGGGCGCCAGTTTTCAATCGTGTGTTTCAGGTCGGGGCTGGATGTAAGGCTTATCGATAGCGCCTCGTACGCCTTTACCAGCACCAAATCCCCCGTGGGAAAAATGTCGGGGTCGCCGTGGCCGCGCATGGCCACCATGGCGGTTGTCCAGGGGCCTATTCCCCTGAGCGAGGAAAAAGTCTCCAGGTCCAGTGGGTTTTCCAGCGCGGCGCTGCGACGGCAAAACTCGCGCAAGGTGTCGCGCCTTCGTCCCGGCATGGGGAAGTGGCTGTCGTCTAACTCGGCAATAGCGCCGGGTTGCGGGAATACCGATGCGCCGCTGCCTTCATTGCAGGCTGCGACCAGCCTCGCGCACACACTTCGGGCCGCTTGAATGCTGACCTGTTGGCCGACAATGGCACGCACCGTGGCTTCGTATACAGACCATTGAATGGGTGAGCGAATACCGGGAATATCGTCTATGAGCTGGCCCAGTACAGGGTCGCTCTGCAGCGCTTCGCGCACCACGGTCGGGTTGGCATCCAGGTCGAACATGCGCCTGACCCTGGCCACAATCGGCATCAGCTCTCCGGGGGCAGGCAGGCGCAGCAGTAATTGGAGTGCGTTGCGCCCCGCAATCGGCTGAACCCGTATCAAACCCGGCTTGCCATCCACAAGAATATTGCGCTGATAGCTGTCCGCGTCTACCTGCTCCACGCCCTCGATGGCATGGCGAGCAAAAAAATTGATCACGCCCGCCCAATCGTAGGGGGGACGATAATGCAGCTGCAGCTCGATATCGGCACAGCTGCTGTCGGCTCTGCTATGCCTGCGCAAATCACCGGGTGTAAAGCCAAAGCTGGCTAGCACGGCACTGTTAAATCGCCGGACACTGCCAAAACCTGAGGCGAAGGCGACCTCGGTCATGGGCATGCCGGTTTCCATCAGCAATTTTTTGGCAAAGAGCAGCCGCTGATTCTGGGCAACGGCGAGCGGTGATACGCCCAGTTCGCGCTGGAATAGCTTCCTGAGATAGCGCTCGCCAACTCCCAGCCGGTCGGCCAGTGCCTCCAGCGATCCAGCGTTGAGCGCACCGGCCCGAATCAAGTCCAGCGCCCTCTGGACTGTCGTAGAACTACCACGCCAGGCAGGGCTGTTGGGTGCCGACTCTGGCCGACAGCGCAGGCAGGGCCGAAAGCCCCCCTCGGCGGCCTGTGTGGCGTTTTGAAAATACTGTACGTTCTTCTCTGCCGGTGGCCGCGCGGGACAAATCGGCCGACAGTAAATTCCCGTGGTACGTACCGCCACAAAGAACTCGCCGTCAAAGCGCGGGTCTCGTGCCAGGCGGGCGCGGCGGCAAATTTCTGAGTCGATATTCATGGTTCCAATATAGCGCGTGTTGAATTCGAGCACTAGCCAAAATCGGCCCTGTATGTCGGGCGGAGTATGGAGGCTTTGAACCCGCCAAGGTCTGAGCTGGAACTGCTAACCAAGACACGCCGTAAATACATCCTTGTAGGCTTGGCGCCAGCGTCCCTGCTGGCGACAGTCTTGGTTTGATGTTCCAGTGCAGCCCTCCGCTCCTACAATGTGCCCCATACCACCGACGACATGCAGGCCTGAGGGATTTAGCGTTGGGGAATCCGTCCAGACTTTTGATCTTACTCAGGTACACAGGCGCACTGAGTGTAATAGAATAGCGCTATTTGCCGACCATCGTAGCGGTATGGGTTGGTGTAGAGCGGGTTAAGACTGTCGCCAGCAGGGACGCTGGCGCCAAGCCCCCATGGATGGGTCCACGGCGTGTCTTAACCCGCTCTACACCAATGCAGACCGCGGGCTCGTTCAAGCCGCTACTCTGTTACACAGGAACCACATGAACC
>JADFVW010000099.1 GCA_015222725.1 Pseudomonadota bacterium
AGGTTTGTCTGTGGGTGTTGTGCGCACTTCCCACGCGACCTTACCGTCCTCGGCGTTCAATGCCACCAGGCGACCATCGAGGGTTCCGACGTATACCTTGCCACGCCACACCGCAACACCCCGGTTGACCACACCACAACAGGCGTCGAAGCCACTCTCACCCGGCACCTTCGGGTCGTACTTCCAGAGTAATTCACCACTGCGGGCATCCAGCGCATACACCATACTCCAGGCCCCGGTGGTGTAGATCACCCCGTCCACCACAATCGGTGATGCTTCAAGACCACGATCCACATCCGTATCGAAATACCAGGCCAATCCCAGCTGGCCCACGCTCTCCACGTTTATTTGATCAAGCGGACTGAAACGCTGCTCGTCGTAGGTGCGCCCATGGGCGAGCCAGCTTCCCGCTTCGGCGTCTGCATTGATAATTCGGTCACCATCCACGTCGGCAATTTTTGTGCTTACTGCAGGTGGCTCCGAGAGCTCCTGTTTCGGAGCTTTCTCTTGCTCTCTCTCACACCCGGATATTACGAGCGCTGACAAAAATACAGTTGCTATCGTAAATTTTGATATTTTTTGGCCACCACTATTATTCATTGCTCTAAGTTCCTTCCTGTAGTTTTTGTTGTTATACACGACGACATAAATATCGCCGCTTGTGGTCGAATTCATTCGACCAACCGATGTATACGACAAAATCTATGACGCTATGTTTAGCATTTTCAGACATAAGCCCCTCTTTTTCAAAGATCAAATATTTTGCCGGGATTTAAAATATTTTTCGGGTCCAGCGCTCGCTTCAATGTGCGCATAAGATCGATCTCCTGGGGCGTGCGGCTCAAAGACAAATAGTCTCGTTTGTCCAGGCCGATACCGTGCTCGGCTGAAACAGAGCCACCGAAGGCCTGAAGCGGACTGTAAATCAGCTGATTCACCTGTTGACGATTCTCTTCGCTATCGCTGCCGACAGTCAAAACTATATGGAGATTGCCATCGCCAATATGGCCAAAAACGAGACAGCGGCCTTTGTCAGGCCACTGAGCTTGAAGCGAAGACTCTACCTGGTTCACATATTCTTCCATATTTCCCATGGGCAGGCTGACATCAAAACCAAATAATGGGGACAAGGCTACCACCAGTGCCTCTATGTCCTCACGAATATCCCACAGTGACGCACGTTGGCTCTCAGACTGAGCCAGTACCGCATCAACAATCAGATCCTGTTCAATAGCCTGCTCCAATACCTGTTGAAATTGTTCTGCGTCGCGCGCCTGATCGACACCATTCGACTCGATCAGAGCATACAAAGGATAGTCGGGTGACATCGGTGCAGTATGCTTCCCTGATTCCACCGCAACAGTACGATAATGGTTTTGCCACATCACCTCAAATGCACTCAGGCTTGCTCCGAGCTGTGCGCCCATCAACCGCCATAAAGCGGTTAGATTGTCGAAAGAAGGCACGGCTACCAGGGCGGTGTTTTCACTTTGACACGAGGGCTGTAACTTCAATACAGCACGAGTGACCAAGCCCAGCGTACCCTCGCTGCCAATAAACAGTTGTTTCAAGTCGTAGCCGGCATTGTTCTTCAACATACTGTTCATGGAAGAGATTACCGTGCCATCAGCCAGCACCGCCTCCAGCCCCAGAACCTGCTGGCGCATCATGCCGTAGCGAATCACCTGGTTACCCCCGGCATTGGTGGAAATATTACCGCCAATGGTGCAGGACCCGCGGGCACCCAGGTCAAGGGGGAACATCAAGCCCTCTTCCTTTGCACGCTCTTGTACCACCTGTAAAACCGCACCCGCCTGCACAATCATTGTCGCTTCCAGGGGGGCCACTACTTCAATTTTATTCATTCGTTCCAGTGATAATACAATCTCCTCCGGCCCAGCCGCGCCTCCTTGCACCAGCCCCGTGAGCCCACCGTGTGTCACCACCGCCTGCCCCGCTTCGAAGCACAACTTCATCACGGCCGAGACCTCCTCGGTGGATGCCGGGCGCACAATAGCCAATGCCTGGCAGTTAGTCTGCCCCCGCCAGTCACCCGAGCGCGCCTTTACATCATCCCCTGTCAGCAGCCCGGACGAGCCGACAATTTCGGCGATCCCCTGCAGTAGTTTATTCACACTCATCGCTGCTACACCTTTTTGACGGTCTGTTTCAGACATCGGCTAACTGGCAACCAGTGCCACCGGAATTTTGTCGTTGCTATCAGGGTTTTTAAATTGCGCCAGAAGTTCCTGTTGTTGCAGCTTGACCTTCTCGATATTCGCTTCCTTTACGTGGCCGTAACCACGAATTTCCTCCGGCAGATTTGCCAGCTGAACGGCAGAAGAATAATTAGCTTCGTTCAGTTCGCCCAGCAGTTGGCTGATTAATTGCTCATAATCGCTGATTAGCTGACGCTCGCCCCGGCGCTCGGCGCTGTAACCAAAAATATCCAGTGCACCACCGCGCAGGCCCTTGAATTTGGCCAGTACTTTAAATCCACCGAGTAGCCAGCCGCCAAACTCGCGTTTGATTAAATGGCCTGTCTGTGGATCGCGCCTGGACAGTAGCGGTGGTGCCAGATTGAACCGCAACTTGTAGCCATCTTCAAAGTCCGCATTTAATTTTTGCATAAAAGCGGGGTCTGCGTAGTGGCGTGCCACTTCGTACTCATCTTTATAAGCCATCAGCTTGGCGTAACCGTGGGCAACAGCGCGGGTTAATTCATCTTGTTCGGGGTACAGGGATTGTTCTGCGCTACGTACTCTGTGTACTAATTGAACATAACGATCAGCATAAGCGGAATTCTGATACTGGGTCAGTAAATCGCTGCGGTGATCGATCAATTCATCAAGGCCCAAAGCAGCCAGTTCGGTACTGGGCTTGCTTTGGGGAAGCAGCGCCATTAGCTGTTTGGGGGAATGTGCCAGCAGCCGGCCAAGATTGAACGCATTCAAGTTGAACTCCACCGCAACGCCATTCAGCTCTACCGCTTTGACAATAGCGTCTATGCCCACAGGTATCAAACCTCGCTGGGCGGCATAGCCCATCAGAAAGAGATTGGAGCCTATGGTGTTGCCAAGCAGTGCAAGTGCCATGCCGGTGGCATCGATGAAGTCAGCACTGCCCTCCCCCACCCGCTCAGTGATCTGACGCTGCAGCAAGCCGGTATCGGGCCGTACAGTTGAGTCGAACTGAAATCCTGAGGTGGTCGATACCTGGGCATTGCCTATGACTTGGGTATGACCCTGCGCGTAAACCGGTGCCGCATCACCTTGCAACGCAGCAATCAGGTCAAAGCCAAGCAACAAATCGGCATCGCCAGCACCCATGCGCTGGGCAAAAACCACATCGTTTGAGTCCGCGATACGCAAATGGCTATAAACAGCACCATTTTTCTGGGACAAACCCGTCATATCATAAATTGAACAGGCTCGGCCCTCCATGTGCGCTGCCATGCCCAGTAAAGCGCCTACAGTGATCACGCCGGTGCCGCCTATACCGGCGATCATTATGTCGTAACTACCCTCGCCAACGGGGGCCTGAACCGGAACGGGCAAATCATCAAACAAGGAGCTGTCCAGGGCCTTGCCCCGGCGTTTCTTAGGCTCGGCCCCTAGCACAGTAACAAACGACGGACAAAAGCCTTTAACGCAACTGTAGTCCTTGTTACAACTGGACTGGTCGATTCTTCGCCGTGTTCCCAGCGCTGTTTCCTGGGGCATAATGCTGACACAGGTGGATTGCACCGAGCAGTCACTGCAGCCCTCACAAACTGCATCGTTGATAAACAGGCGCTTGGCAGGGTCGGGGAATGTGCCCCGCTTACGCCGTCGACGCTTCTCCGCCGCACAGGTTTGCTCGTAAATCAGTACCGTACAACCGGGCACCTCGCGCAGTTCTCGCTGAATGCGGTCCAACTCATCCCGGTGGTATACCTTCACGCCCTCAGCCAGGCCACTTTGGCTGTTGTATGCTTCGGGGGTATCAGTTAACACCACGCATTTTTTTGCCCCTTCGTGTAAAACCTGGTAGCTGATATCCGCCACGGATATGGGTCCATCCGCCGGCTGCCCGCCGGTCATCGCCGTGGCATCGTTAAAGAGAATCTTGTAGGTGATATTGGCGCCGGATGCAATGGCGCCGCGAATGGCCAATAAGCCGGAATGGTAGTAAGTGCCATCACCGAGGTTCTGAAAAACATGCTTGGTATGGGTGAAATGACTCATACCGCACCAGTTCAAGCCCTCCCCGCCCATCTGAGTGGGGAAAATAGTGTAGCCTTTGTTAAACATTGCCATGGTATGACAGCCAATACCCGCCAGTGCATTACTGCCTTCTGGTACTTTTGTAGAGGTATTGTGCGGACATCCAGAACAAAAATAGGGCGTTCTTTGTGCCGCCGGGTTTATTCCGACATTGACAGCAACATCTTGACTCAGCTCGGCAATACACGCCTGTAGATCTGCATCTGCCAGTTCAAGCGCTACCAGGCGCTGCCCAATCACGGCAGCTATTTCCCGTGCGTCAAGCATCACATCTGAAGGGAACAGTTGGGTGCCTGCCTCATCGTATTTGCCGACAATACGGGGCCTTTGTGCCTGGTTGTAGAGAATCTCAGCAGCCTGCGGCTGGATAATAGCGCTTTTTTCCTCGATAAAGAGCAATTCCTGGCACGGCGTGGCAAATTCCGTGAGCCCCTGTGGCTCCAGCGGCCAGATACACCCCACCTTGTACAGACCCA
>JADFVW010000100.1 GCA_015222725.1 Pseudomonadota bacterium
CCACCGTACCGAGGGCGTGTTTGATGAGCGCTCACGTGTGTTGTTTACCGTGGTTCGTATCGAGGACCCCTACGCACTCCTGGGCTCCACGACACACACACTGCCGTTGCGCATAGGCACCTTCGTGAATGCCAATATCAGCGGCAGGGAAATTGAAAACCTCATCACCCTGCCCCGACATATCCTGAGACCGGGTAACCTGGTCTGGGTTATCGACAAAGACATGAAATTACAGAATCGCAAAGTGACTGTTTTGCGAACCGGGGGAGATAGCATCTACGTGTCCGCCGGACTGAATGACGGTGACCTGGTGTCACTCACCTCCCTGGACGCCACATTCTCCGGTGCCCCGGTTAAAATTATCTCGCAAACCACAACTACGCCTGCGGGCGAGGCGGAGCAGGCACTGTGAACAGGCGCCGCCGCGAGGGCATAATATCCTGGTTCGCCCACAACCCCGTGGCTGCCAACCTGCTTATGCTGGTCATTATGACGATTGGCCTGTCCTCTGCTTTTTCTATCCAGCGCGCCCTGTTTCCCGCCATCGATTTCAGAATAATCTTTGTCACAATGGCCTACCCCGGCGCCGCCCCGGAGGAAGTTGAAAAGGGCATTGTGCTCAAGATCGAGGAGGCCATCAATGACGTCGACGGTATCAAGCGGGTCGAATCAGATGCCTACGAGTCCTATGCACGGGTGATGATAGAGCCACAGGATGGTGTAGAACTGTCCAAGCTACTGGATGACATCAAGATCCGTATAGATGCCATTCAGCAATTTCCCGAAGGGGCAGAGAAGCCCATAATACGACAGCCCGAGCTTCAGTTTCCAGCCCTGACGGTGCAGATCTCTGGTGATCTGGATGAACGCAGCATGAAAGCCATGGCGGATGAGGTGCGGCGCGAGCTACTCACCTACCCCACAGTGTCCGCAGCTGACGTTGTCGGCGCACGAGACTATGAAATTGCCATAGAGATCTCTGAGCAGCTACTGCGCGAATACCACCTGACCCTGGGCGACGTGGCCAGAACCATAGCCACATCATCAATCGACCTCCCCGCGGGTTCCGTGCAGACCAAGAATGGTGACATCATGCTGCGCACTCTGGGGCAGGCCTATGTACAGCAGGACTTTGAATCCATTGTGCTCAAAACCTGGCCCGATGGCACCCGGTTGCTGCTGGGCGACATCGCCAACGTCAATGACGGCTTTGTCGACGGCCAGGGCTTCTCCCAGTTCGATGGTAAATACTCCCTGGGCATCGATTTATTCGCCATGGGCAAACAGGACATCGTCGATACAGCGGAGACTGCCAAAGCCTACGTCAAAGAAAAAAACGCCCAATTACCCCCCGGTGTAGAGTTAACTATCTGGGCAGACACTACCTATTACCTCAACGGCCGACTGGGAATGATGGTGAGAAATCTGGCAATGGGTGCGCTGCTGGTCTTTATTATTCTGGCCCTGTTTCTTGAGATTAAACTGGCCTTCTGGGTGATGCTGGGAATACCCGTGTGCTTCCTGGGTGCCATGGCGATAATCAATACCCCTTACATCGACGCCAGCCTGAACATGATTAGTATCTTCGGTTTTATCCTCGTGCTCGGCATTGTGGTAGACGATGCCATCATCATGGGCGAGAGTGCCTACACCGAGCAGGAGCAGTTCGGGCACAGTGTGGAGAGTATTGTTAACGGCGTTTACAGGGTTTCCACGCCCGCCACCTTTGGCGTACTCACTACCATTGTCGCCTTCGCCCCTACACTTTTCATCGACGGTATTTTCGGGGCTTTCCCGGAGGCCTGCGGCTGGGTCGTTATACTCTGCCTGTGCTTTTCCCTGGTCGAGTCAAAATGGATTCTGCCCGCTCACCTGGCTCATACCAAACCCACCCGCAACCGTCTACTCCTTAGCGTCGACCGGGTACAGGAGCGTATCAATCTGCGTCTCAGGCACTTTATCCAGTATCGTTATACCCCCGTGGTGCAATATTGCATTGCCCATCGCTACGCTACCCTGGCCTTTTTCCTATCCCTGCTCTTGTTATCCGGCGGCTTGCTGGCCGGAGGCGTTGTGCGCACAGTCATATCACCTGACGCACCCGGGGAATTTCTCGATGTGGATGTTCGCATGTTGCCCGGCACGCCAGAACAACGCACCTTCGAAGTAATCTCCAATATCGTAGCCGATTTACACGAGGTGGAAAGAATTTACCAGCAGGATCAGGGCAATGACGAAAAAATCATCGCCCATACCTTTGCC
>JADFVW010000101.1 GCA_015222725.1 Pseudomonadota bacterium
AAGTAGGGGAGCTAAAGACAAGGGTGGGGCAGGGCATGGATACCTCCCCTGGATACGAGTAATATGGGAGAGCATCGATGGAATGCGGGTTCTGCACCCCAGTGGAATAACTCCGATATGACAAAATTAAAAGCCGTTCCGGGCAAAACTGGCAACATGACCGATAGTCGCGCCCGGAGCACACCACGCACCAGGCTGGCACCTCCACCCAGCCGGGGCAAGCAGCTGTCCCGGCCCGGACTTGAAGAGTATTACGCCCAGCTGCAACAGCAATCTTTCACTCTGCTGGTAGCCCCACAGGGGTACGGCAAGACCCATGTTTTGAGCAGCTGGCATGCAGCCCTTCTGGACTCCGGCACCAGGCCCATATGGATAACGCTGGATGACAGAGATAATGAACCAGGCAAGCTGGCGCGTGTTCTGCTGGATGCATGCGCCCCTTTGCTGCCTTTAGGGTACTCCGGTCCTGAAATTAGCCCGGATGAGAGCTCCGGGGAGACTATCCAGCAACTATGCAATTTATTGCATGATAGCGAAGAAGCGCTGATAGTCATGATCGACCAGTATGAAACCCTTACCGATCCAGGCGCCAGGGAACTGCTAACTGACTTTCTGTTTCACCTGCCACCTGCCGCTCACCGAGTATTGGCCAGCACATCCACTCCCCAGTGGATGACGCCGAAATTGCGGCTCGAGGAAGGTGTCCAGGTTCTGAACCGGGAGGCCCTCGCATTTTCTGCTCCGGAACTGGAAGAGTTTATGCAACTGGAAGGGCACGAAGCCCTTAGTGACGAAGATATCCTCAGCCTGATGAACGTGACCGGGGGCTGGCCCGCCGCCCTCAAACTTGCCAGCCTGTCACTCAATAAAGCAAAAACACACCGTGAACATACGAGCATCGTGCACGGGGTATTTCCCCTCCTGTACGAATACCTGGAGCGCAATATCATCTCGAATTTGCCTCCAACCCTGCGGGCTTTCCTGCAACAGACCGCGCACCTGAAACGCCTGCGGATCGATTTATGTAATCATGTCTGCGGCTCCGATGACGCCGGCGACTGTTTGTCTGCATTGTTGGACATGGGTTTACTCGAGGGAAATAATTACGCCGATAACTGGTTTTCCTACCCGCCTCTATTACACAATTTTCTGCTGCGGCAGTTGCAGCAAGAAGGTCGCGGCAATCTGGTTGAACGCCATTGCCGAGCCAGTGACTGGTACCTGGAGTTTGGCCTGACGGAATCCAGCTTCTATCATGCCCTGGAGGCCCAGGACTACGACCGGGCAATTGCCATTCAAACGGCTCACCCGGCCGACTTGATCGTGGCAGGCGGCGCGGCCCTGGTTGAGCAGTTCATTAAAACCATGCCACAGAAGAAATTTGAGGAGCATCCCTATATCCTCTGGCCCTATACCTGGATGTTGGTTATTTCCCAGCGCTTTACGGAGGCCAACAAGCATCTGACAGAGCTACAGAGTCGGCTGGCAGCGGGAATCGAGGACAAGACCGCTGATCCGCTGATCCCTGAACCTGAAAACCTCAAAGCTCTTGAGTATCGCATCAAGCAAGCTCTGGATCGGGATTGGGCCGAGCCAGCGGTTTGGCTGAAACTAAAAAAAACACGCGGCAGCAAAGAGGATTTTCTGCAGGAGCAAATAGAGTTGTCCCTGGGTTCCGCCTACTTCAGGTGTAACAAGTTCAGCGACGCCTATACGGCATTTCACGAGGCAAAGCGCCTGGCGGAACTTAATCACACAACTATCACTGCTGTGTCCGCAGCCACCAGGATGGCCGAAATCCGCTATATGCAGGGGCAATTAACGGAGGCGATGTACCTCTGCACTGAGGCCATAGACATAGCGGCGCTGGTACCAGGGCAGTTGTCCTCCTTTACGGGAATACCCTTACTGCTAAGCAGTCGCATCCTGTTTGACAGGAACCAACTTGCTCAGTCGGAACAGAGTTTCTATGAAGGGCGGAATATGTTCCGTATGTATCGTGCCAGCCACTACCTGATGGATTCCGCGGTACACCGGGCGCGGCTGGCCAACGCCAGCTCAGGTTGGCAGAGCGCATTGCACACTCTGGAGCAGGCAATTGGAAACCTTTCGGAGAATATCCACGAGTCAAATATTAACCAATTGCGCGCGGAGCAGGTCAGGTATGAAGTTCTGGGGGGGCACCTTGAGCAGGCTGAGGCTATATTGAAGCGCCTGGGCGCGCCGCTCAATTCCAGAGGCCCCAACCCAACGTTTCAGTGCGAACGAGCCGTGGAATACCTCTACCTGAACTACTGTCGCTACCTGATACAGACAGGTAAGCAAACTGTGGCTTCCACCTGGCTTACCAAGTTATTGAATCAGGCAAAATCTGCGGAGAGACTGACCCTCAGTGTGGAAATCGCTGTACTGTTGGCACTGGCCCATGACGCCGGCGATGATGACAGGCGTACCCTGCGCTCCGTGCGGGAGATGTTGTTGCTGGCAGACCAAACCGGCGTTATTCGCCCCCTGATTGAAGGCGGGAGTTCCGTGAAACGCCTGATCAGGAAGTTCCAGGATAGCCAGGATCAGGAACAGCCGGATTCAGCACATCAACCTTCCACTGCATTACTGGACCAGTTGTTGGCACCGGAAAAAAAGGGCCACCAGCTGCTCGAGACTGGTGGCCAAAAGGGGGCCCAGACCGCTGGGCCTTCCCTGGAAGTTGCAGAGGGCAACACCCTTACTCCACGTGAACTGGAGCTGCTTACACTGATCTCCGAGGGCCTGTCCAACAAGATGATCGCCAGTGAGTTGATTATTGGCGAGGGCACTGTGAAGTGGCACCTGAAGAACCTTTTCCTGAAACTGGGGGTAGGGAGCAGGACCCAGGCTGCATCCAGGGCGCGCAGCATGGGCCTGCTGGAGTAGGGCCGAATTTATTCGGCCAAACGGTATTGGTCGAACGAGCTCAGCCACATTTCAAGGGCGAATGAATTCGCCCC
>JADFVW010000013.1 GCA_015222725.1 Pseudomonadota bacterium
CCCTGTGAGCCCATTTCCCGGGCCAGCGAGCGAGTCATCGACAACAATGCGCCCTTGGCAGTGTCGTAGTGGACGGCGCTTTCACCGCTCAAGGCGCCGGTACTGGAAACAGTGACGATCGAGCCCTTCACCTCCAATTCCCGCATCAGCAATATCGCTGCTCGAGTACAGTAAAATGTGCCGTTAAGGTTGATATCCATCATCCGTTGCCAGCTGGCGTCATCGACCTGCGACAGAGCTTTCCCCTGGCCCGCAATACCGGCAACATTCACCAGGACATCGAGCCGACCATAGTGCTGCCCGACCCTGGCAAACAGTTGCCGGACCTTTTCGCCATTGGAGATATCGCATCCCGCCGCCATACAATTGTCGCTACTATTGATTGCTGCCAGGGTGTCGTTCACCGATTCGGCGACGACATCAACCGCTACCACCGCAGCACCATGGGCGGCAAACAGCACTGCCATTGCTCGACCAATACCTCCCCCGGCACCAGTGATAATGACAACCTTGTCCTGCAGGCGCATCGCCTCAGGTAAATTCGACTGTTCCATAGGCTCTCTTGTGTTATTACTCCCCGTTAAACTGCGGCTGACGTTTTTCCAGGAATGCGCTGAATCCCTCTTTAAAATCTTTACTTTTCAGCAGGGGCAGAGTTTGCAGATAGGCGCGCTCAGTGTGTTCATCAAAACCTTCAGAGAGCGCAGAACGCATCATCCGCTTTGCGGCCTGCACCGCCAGGGGGGCACAAGCTGCAATTTCATCAGCGACCAGCCGACTGGCGGCCACGAGTTGATCCTTCTCCACCACCTCGTTTACCAGGCCAAGCTCCAGGCAGGTTCGGGCGTCCAGCGTTTTCCCCCGAAAGACAATATCACAGGCCCTGGCCCAACCGAGCATACGAGGCAATAACCAGGTGCCACCACTTTCGGGAACCACCCCGCGCTTGGTAAAAACAGCCGCCATTTTGGCGCTCGCAGCCGCTACCCTGATATCACAGGACAATGCCAGGTCCATACCAAAACCGGCGGCGCCGCCATTCAGGGCGCAGATGGTGGGCGTGTCCATGTGATGGAGCACATTGGGAGGAAATGTCTTCAAATCCAGCTTGGCCGCCAGGGCAAAGCCGCCCTTTGAAACACCTTCTTCACTGGCCGCATCATTCAGGTCGAGACCGGCGCAAAAAGCGCGCCCCTCCCCCGTGATGATGATGGCACGAATACCCGGGTTTTCGTCACAGGCGATCAGATGGCTGGACAGCGAAGCCAGCATTGGCTGGGTGATGGTGTTCATCGCTTCGGGCCGGTTTAGTGTCAGGGTGGCTACGTAGCCGTCCTGCTCAACTTTTATCTCCGACATTGTGCTCTCCTCGTGCTCGCGCACTTTAATCCGAGAGAAAATCAACTACTGCCCTGGTAAAGATATTGTTGCAATCCCCCGCCACCATGGGAAAGTATCACCGGGGGGTTATGCGCATTGCCGATGCCGTCAGGCTGATGCCACTAGATAGCGTGTCTTCCAATTCTTTCAAATTGTCTCTCTAGCTTTCGTGTATTTTCTTAACGATGTCAGCAACCCTATCCTCATCCTGCAACATGGCTTTGGGAAGATCCAGCAATACCGAGTTGTAAGCCCCCGCAGCGCGAGCCTTGAGCTTCGCCGGCAGTTCATCATAGGTGCCGACGATAGCCCACTCTTCCAGCATGTCATCGCTTATCTGCCCGGGCAATTCTGTCCATTTGCCCTGACGCGAAAGCTCATGCAGCTTTAGCCCCAGGTCCTCCCAGCCATGATATTTGAGTACTGAGTGATAAGAGCGGGTAGAGGCGTAAAAAGATATATTCTGCTTGAGTGCCTGTTTGGCCCGCTCCACCTCTTCCTCATCGGCGCCAAGAGCCAAAAATGGCGAGCCAACAATATCCACATCCTCCAGCTTGCGACCGGCTTTATTGGCTCCCTGCTCAATCGCCGGTGCCAGCACATCCCGGGAATAGGCAAAGGTGGCTATCGGGTGGGCTCGCAGGCCGGCGCACAACTCGCCACACAATCGCGCGTTATAGGTGTTTACCGCCGCTATATAGATGGGGATATCGGGGCACTCTATCGGACCGGGGTTAAAGAACGGCGACATCAGGGTGTACTGGTAGTGCTCACCCTCAAAATACGTGGGTTCCTTGGGGTTCTGGAATGTTTTGAACATCGCCTGCATACACTGTATGTACTCGCGCAGACGCGGCCCGGGGGCACCGGTCCAGGGGGTCGCATAGCGGCGTTGGATATGCCCCTTTACCTGGGTGCCCAGGCCCAGTTGAAAGCGTCCCCCGGACAAATGCTGCAAATCCCAGGCAACCTGGGCGGTCGCCATGGGACTGCGAGGAAAAGCCACAGCCACATTGGTACCGATACGAATATTGCTGGTATGCTCCGCCACAATAGCCAGGGGTAAAAAAGCGTCGTGCCCCGCCTCCGGTGTGTTCACCACATCGAACCCCAGGCGCTCGGCCCTGCGCCCCGCCTCTGCAATTGAGCTCAGGCTTTGGGCGTCCTGCCCCCGGCCCGCATATTGGTCAGTTTCCGGGCCTAAAATAACACTTTCCACTTTTAAGGACATTGTATCCCCCCCTATATCCAGCTTGGAAAAAATATTAAAAACCATTCTAATAGTAGCAGCGGATCAAATCCGGACTTCAACATCTCATTTTCGGTCATCCGGGCGCGGAAGGCGGGGTTGGAGTTTATTTTATCTTTGAGAAACTGTAGATTTCCGTGAACTGAAATGGCGTCGTGATACGGGCGCCCAGGTCGAACGCACTATGAAAAACTGGTTACAGGAAGAGCGATTATGAGCGATCCACTGCACACACTGCTATGTGAGAAACTGGACATCGAGTACCCGGTGGTGGCATTTACCCACTGCAAGGA
>JADFVW010000102.1 GCA_015222725.1 Pseudomonadota bacterium
GGCGCTACTGGTGGCTGAAGCCCTCGCCGAGAGCTGTGCGACCCGCTATGGCCTGGAAGCAGTAACGGTTTTGGGTCGGTGTAAGGGCGCGGCACTTGAAAATATGCTTCTGCAACACTGCTTTCTGGATTTGCAGGTTCCCATCATTCTCGGTGACCACGTTACGACAGAAGCCGGTACCGGAGCGGTACACACGGCCCCCGGCCATGGTCAGGACGATTTTATTGTCGGCCAGAAATACGGCCTGGAAGTGTATAATCCGGTAGGCGGTAACGGCGTGTTTTTGCCCGATACCCAATACTTTGCCGGTCAACACGTACTCAAGGCAAACCCCGTAATTATTGAATTATTACAAGAGCGCGGTGTGCTCTTGCATCACGAGCAGTATGAGCACTCCTACCCCCACTGCTGGCGGCACAAAACCCCCATTATCTTTCGGGCAACCCCCCAGTGGTTTATCAGCATGGATCAAAACGGCCTGTTAACCGATGCCAAGGCTGCGGTGGATGAAGTTGAGTGGATTCCGGGCTGGGGCAAGGCACGGATAGAGGCCATGCTGGGCAGTAGACCCGATTGGTGTATTTCCCGTCAGCGTACCTGGGGCGTGCCTA
Source organism: Pseudomonadota bacterium (assembly GCA_015222725.1). GTDB lineage: Bacteria > Pseudomonadota > Gammaproteobacteria > Pseudomonadales > Halieaceae > JBALVT01. The sequence goes on from JADFVW010000102.1 coordinate 612, forward strand.
TTACTTTGTTTACCCACAAGGAAACCGCGCAGCTGCACCCCCGAACCAGCGAATTGATGGAGCAGGTGGCGCTGCTTATAGAGCAGAATGGCATAGAGGCCTGGTTTGAACTGGAGGTGTCAGATCTGTTAGAGGGGGCCGAGGCGCAAGAGTACGAAAAGGCCACCGACACGCTGGATGTCTGGTTCGATTCCGGTGTTACCCATGCCTGTGTCTTGCGCGAGCGGGAGGGCTTGCGTTCCCCTGCGGATCTGTATCTGGAGGGTTCCGACCAGCACAGGGGCTGGTTTCAGTCATCATTGCTCACCGGTATCGGTGCCTATGGTGAGGCGCCCTACAAGAGCGTGTTGACGCATGGCTTTACCGTGGACAGTGACGGTCGCAAGATGTCCAAGTCCATTGGCAATATCCTGCCGGCGAAAACAGCAATGAATGATATGGGTGCTGACATTCTTCGTCTGTGGGTGGCAGCCACAGATTATCGCGGCGAGCTAACGGTCGGTGACGAGGTGTTTAAACGCACGGCGGACACATACCGACGTATCCGAAATACTGCACGCTTTTTGTTGTCCAATCTGGATGGATTCAATCCGAAAACCGATGCTCTGGAGTTTACCGAGTTACTTTCACTGGATCGCTGGGTTATCGACAGGGCACTTGGCCTGCAGCGGGAGTTGGCCGCAGCCTACGATGCCTATGAATTTCATATCATTTACCAGAAGCTGCATAGCTTCTGCGCGGGCGATCTGGGCGGCTTCTACCTCGACGTGATCAAGGACCGCCAGTACACCACGGCCGCCAGCAGCAAAGCGCGTCGCTCGGCACAAACAGCGATGTACCATATTGCCGAGGCACTGGTTCGCTGGATGGCACCTATACTGAGCTTTACTGCCGAAGAGATTTGGGAGAATCTGCCGGGTGATCATGGCGAGTCGGTTTTTCTAACCCAGTGGTATGAGGGCTTGTCTGAGTTGCCCGCAGCTGAGCCCATGGGCCGCGAATACTGGCAGCGACTGATGGCGGTACGCGCTGCGGTCAACAAGGAAATGGAAACTCAACGAGCGGCGGGTGTGCTGCGTGGCTCGCTGGACGCCGAGGTCACGCTGTATTGTGACGAGAGCTTGTCGCAGGACCTGCAGGCTCTGGGCGACGAGCTACGCTTTGTTCTCATCACCTCAGCGGCCACCATCGCGCCGTTGGCCGATGCCGGTGATGCTGCCGACACTGAAATGGAAGGCTTACGGCTGAGAGTCTGCGTATCTCAAGCCGAGAAATGTGAGCGCTGTTGGCACCGGCGCCCCGAGGTGGGGGATATCGCGGCACATCCAACACTGTGTAGTCGCTGTGTGGAAAACATCGAGGGTGCAGGTGAGCAGCGCGACTTTGCCTAGTGCCGTGGATAAGGGCCTGACCGGGCAGCAGCGCAACGGTAGCCTTGCGCTGTGGTGGTATGGTCTCGCAGTCATTATTGTGCTGCTGGACCATTACACCAAGGGGCTGGCCAGTGGCCAGCTGGAATACGGCCGGCCGGTGCAAGTTTTTAGCTGGTTTAACCTGACCCTGCAGCACAATACCGGGGCGGCTTTTAGTTTCCTCAATGATGCCGGAGGTTGGCAGCGTTATTTTTTCACCGTAGTGGCATCGGTAATCAGTGTGGGTCTGGTGATTTCCTTAGTTCTGATATCCCGCGGCCACCGTCTTCTGGCGCTGAGCCTGGCGCTTATTCTCGGTGGCGCCCTGGGTAATTTGTGGGATAGGATTGAACTGGGCTACGTTGTCGATTTTATTTCGGTGCACTACCGGGGGCGTTATTTCCCTGCCTTTAACATTGCCGACAGTGCGATATCGGTAGGGGCAGCCCTGATGTTACTGGATAGCTTTTTTATGAATAAAGGCAATCAGGAGAGCTAAACGATGAGTCCTATTACAGCGCCTGTTGGTGAAGGTACGCGGGTTGTGGTGAATTTTTCCCTGAGCCTGGAAGACGGCTCCGAGGTCGATTCCAATTTCGGTGGCGACCCGGTGGAATTTATTATCGGCGATGGCAATCTACTGCCGGGTTTCGAGCGCCACCTGTTTGGCATGTCAGCAGGGGACCGGCAAATTTTTACCGTGTTGCCCGAGAATGCCTTTGGCCAGATCAATGACAACAACGTCCAGCTCATCCCGCGCAAAGAATTTGACGATGATGCCGAACTGGAAATTGGCCTGCTGTTTTCCTTCGCCGATGCCAGTGGTGGAGAGCTTCCCGGCATGGTTGTTTCCTTTGACGAGAATGACGTCGAAGTCGACTTTAATCACCCCCTGGCCGGGCGCACCATTATGTTTGATGTGCTGGTGCACCGGGTAGAACCGGCGGAATTGCACTAGTGGACATCAATCTGGCAAACCCCCGTGGCTTTTGCGCCGGCGTAGACCGGGCGATTGATATCGTCAACCGTGCGCTGGACGTGTTTGGCTCGCCTATCTATGTGCGTCACGAAGTGGTGCACAACAAGTTTGTAGTAGAAAACCTGCGTGAACGCGGGGCGGTGTTTGTCGAGGAGCTGTCTGAAGTTCCAGATGATTGTATCGTTATCTTCAGCGCCCACGGCGTCTCCCAGGCGGTTCGCAAAGAGGCCGAAGCGCGTAGTCTAAAAGTGTTTGATGCGACCTGCCCCCTGGTGACCAAAGTCCACATTGAGGTTGCCCGCTACAGTAAGCAGGGGCGGGAGTGTATTTTGATCGGCCACAAGGGGCACCCGGAGGTTGAGGGAACCATGGGCCAGTACGATGACCACAAGGGTGGTTGTGTTTATCTGGTGGAAGACGAAGCTCAGGCGGGCGCGTTGGCAGTATCCAACCCCGACAATTTGTCCTATGTCACCCAGACCACACTATCGATGGATGATACGGCCAGAGTAATCGATGCCTTGCGAGAGCGTTTCCCCAATATCCAGGGTCCGCGCAAGGATGATATTTGCTACGCCACGCAGAACCGCCAGGACGCGGTCAAGCAGCTGGCGGTGAGCTGTGACCTGGTATTGGTTGTGGGGTCGCCCAACAGCTCGAATTCTAACCGGCTGCGGGAGCTTGCTCAGAGGATGGGTGTTGAAGCGTATTTACTTGATAGAGCAGAGGATATTAATCCCGACTGGCTCATGGGTAAGACCCGCATCGGTGTTACCGCAGGCGCATCTGCCCCTGAGGTGTTGGTCAAGGAAGTCATTGATGAGCTGCAGCGCAGGGGTGGAAATGCCTCTGTAGAGGTGGCAGGGCGGCCGGAGAATGTGTTCTTTTCGCTGCCTAA
>JADFVW010000103.1 GCA_015222725.1 Pseudomonadota bacterium
ACAGACACGGCACACTTACCGGCGTGGGCGGCCGCATATCCCGCGTCAATTTCCAGGGCCGCATCAAACCAGCCCAGTGCTGCGCTTAATGATTCTTCAGTGGCCAGCAGGTGCGATGCATCGATGCCACGACGATACAATCGATAGACATCAATATCGGTATCCGCGCTGGGCACATCGCGAATAATTCGTGTCTCAGGTGGCAGTGCAACGCGCACGCTGGCCACCGTAAGCGCGGTAATTTCATCCCGCATCTTAAAAAAATCTACCACCGGTCTGTCGAAGCTTCGCGACAGCGTGTGAAATCCATTTGAGGAGTCTATGAGTTGCACCACTACGCGCATATTATCGCCATCGATATGCACACTGCCCTCAACGTACCTGGCAACACGCAGGCGCTCGCGAACCTTCTTGGAGGCAGTATTGGGTCCCAGTGTGAATGAATCACCCCGGGATGCCACCAACAAGCCAGGAACTTTGGATAGCCGGGTAAGCACGTCCTCAACCAGACCATTGGCGAATATTTGGGTCTCTTCACTACCGTCCATGTTCATAAAGGGTAGTATTGCAATGGTGTTGTCAGTGATAGGCGGGAGGGTTGCTGCAGTTTCAAGAGCCGCCACCGGTGCCGCCAACTCCTGGGGTAGCCCCACGTCCCGGTCATAGAAATACACCATCACCGCAGCTATCGAGAAAGCACCCATCACGGAAATATAGGTTCGACTGAACCGGCGCCGTTGGGCGTCGGCGGGTGACAGTTCATGTAACACCGCGCGCCCCTCGCGAAACTCCAAAAACCAGGAAAGTAATACCGCGATTGGGAAACCAGCTATAACCAATGCTGTGACGAAGGTTGCCGCCCAGCCCGGCAGGTGCAACTGGGAGAAAATAATGTCCACGATTTGAATCAACAGCCAACCCAGGACCAGATAGGCGACACTGGTCTCCACCACACCGCGCTGCCGGAGATTTTCGAACAGGCTTAATTGCTGATTAGTGTTGGCGCCGGATTGTGACGAACCATCTATGACAGATCTGGCCCGCTGCAAATCAACAGCAACCAAAAGACGATAGCCACGCCTGGGAAGGGTTTGCACAAACTCGGGGTGTTCATGGTGGTCACCCAGGGCGTGTCGAATATCCCCAACAGCATGGGTCAAGGCCTCGGGGCTGCCTGCACCCTCACCCCAAACAGCATCGAGTAATGATTGACGGCTTACCAACTGACCGGGGTCGGAGGCCAGGCACAACAAAACCTCCATCGCTTTGGGAGGCAGGTGAACCGACCCAGCCGGCCCGGCTACCTGCCCCCCGGCAGGATCAACGTGGAAGCCCGCCAGATAAAACCCCTGCAAGAGGTCACGATTCACATGGCCACCCTGATTTGCCACTATCGCTAAAGCATAGCACGCCCAATTGAACTGAAAACTATCCTTTTTTTCTTAAGAGGGTGACCGGGGGAATTCCTTTACATAGATGTCAGTTTTGGCAAAGGGTATCTCTATGCCCTCCCGGGCGAGTGCCTTGTAGATTGCCACCAACATTTCGTGAATGATTCGTCCGCGGTCTTCCGGTTTTACTATCCACCCCAGCACCTCAAAATCCAGACTGGACGCACCGAATGCCCGCAGGCGCACTCGCGGCTGCGGGTCAGCGCATATTTCCGGGTGCGCCTCGGCGATGTTTTGCAACAACTCACACACCTGGTCTACATCGGAGCCGTAGGCAACCCCCACGGGAAGCCTGATTCGTATTTTGGAATCGCGCCCGCCACTCTCATTGACAATTTTTGCATTGGCAATCAAGGCATTGGGCAGTGTTATTTCGATGTCATCCCGGCTCAGTAAACGGGTACTGCGCAGGCCAATGTGGGTTACCCGCCCCCGCTCGCCACTGTCGAGATTGACGTAATCGCCAATTTTGTAGGGCGCATCTACCAGGATAAAGAAGCCGGAAAACAAATTTGCCAGTGTATCTTTTGCGGCAAAGCCCACCGCAATACCAACTATACCCGCCGACGCCAGCCAGCCCAGGGGATTTACCCCCCATACCATCAGCAGGGCGTAACTGCCGAACAATAAAACCAACAGCTTGATCGACAAGTCGAGCAACGGCACTGTGTGCTCTTCGACAATGGGAAAGCGGTGGTGGTTTCTCGCCAGTGCGTCGAGTATTGCGGTGCTCATGGCAAAGGATGCGCGCATCCAACTGGCAATGATCACCGATACGAAAATATTAATCAGAGCGTCTGTGCCAAAAGCTAACTGGGCCGCCTTTACCGCCAGACAAAGTCCGAAAAACAACACCGTGGTAAACAGTGGCTTCCGCAGGGCCTGCACCATGTGGTCATCGAACTGGTTGCCGGTACTACCTGCCAACTTGTCCAGGAATCGCAACACCACGCTGCGGGTAAAAAGGGCGAGCACAAAAAACAGGCAGGCTATGATTACAGCCCCCAACAGGGGGTATTGTTCGACCATTTGCCACAGGGGGCGCGCAGACTCGGGTAGCCAATCGGCAAACTCGGGCACGTGACGGGTGATGGGCTCTATGATTTCCTGTTGCGGTGGCTCCCGGGTGGCAAGAATGTCGGTGTGCGTGCTTGGCGTCATACGCCCCCCTCAAGAAGATATTTTATTATTAATACAGACAAGTACAGTGAGATAGTATGTCACTGTAGCCCCTCGTTCAAGAACGCCACCAAGCGAGGGCATTGGGAATTTTAATGGGTGCAATCGCGAGCAAGAGCTTTTTCAGGTATAGCACAATGCGCATTTTTCTATACCAGAACAGTTTTCTAAATTGCTTCTGGGCGTTGTGATACCCCTCATTATATAAGTCATCAAACTGATCGGAGTTATCCATCCGGCTGTAACGCTTCAGATTTAAAGAGAGTGCGAAATCTGCGGTTTTTAATTGGTCCCTGGTGCGTAGATCAATCGCAATGTCTATCGCATTACTCATGATGGAAATAATGTCCTTGGGGGGTGAATACTCCTGGTGGCCATTTAAATTAATGCCTATGGTAAATCCTGCACCCATTTCATCGAGCAGGCTGATAGGCACATTTTCACTGATACCTCCGTCCACCAGGGTTCTACCCCCTACTTCTACAGGGACAAAAATACCCGGCACAGCAGTAGATGCGCACACGGCTTTTGCTAAACCCCCCTGTCTCAGGACAACTTGTTCGCCCGTTGAAATATCGGTGGCGCAGATGGCGAGCGGGATGTTCGCGTCTTCGATATTGACTTCACCCAGGTCTTTAATGATCATTTTTTCCATTGACCGGGTAGAGAACAAGCCCTTTTTTTGCAGCGACAAACCGATGACAGAGGTGAAATTGAGTTCTTTACCTACGGCCTTGATTTCCTCAATACTTTTCCCAAAGGCATAGTAACTGGCAACCAGGGCACCGATGCTGGTGCCAGAAATATAAGAAATGTTCACGCCATCTTCTTCGAAGGCCTGAAGAACACCAATATGGGCAATGCCCCTGGCGGCACCACCGCCCAGTGCCACACCAATACTCGAATTAAAGAGATTCCATTTCATAGTGAATAATTATACTAAAATCGATAACGAATTTTTGCCACGATGGTCTCTACCCGTTTCTCCCGCCACCCCTCTTGCAGCAAATCCCCGGGGCCATTATCCGTATCATTACTGGAAAAAAAGCCACCACGGCTGTAGACCAGATAAATATCAGACAGCGGTGCCAACTCGTAGCGATATCGTATCTGCAGGGCTGTATCACTTAAACTGAAATCGGACACGGGTGTATCCGAGGCTATCGGATTGCCTCTTTCATCCAGGTCGTAACCAGTCACTGCATCAGCGCTCACTGCAACCCACTGAAATTTGACGCGCACTTCTTGTCTTGCCGAGGGGTACCAGTCCATCTCTAAATCGAGTACATAGCGATCCGATTCAAACGCGGCCAGTTGTTCCGTGCGGAAGTCCCACAGTAACCACTCCTTGAAGTTTTGATATAGCACTCTCGAGCTCAGGGTCAAGGTCTCGGTGACATACAGCTTTGGCTCTATAATTACGCCGTAGGACGGCTCTTCCGTGCCACTGGTTTCAGTGAAAGCCGTTGCTGAATAGGTGAACTTCCCGTCACGCGCACCGGCGTAACGGGCAGTACCCGAATACTGCACTGGAAGCGCATACAAACCATTTCCACGGGTGATGCGATCATCCCAACCCGCGCTCTGGTAGTTCACATCAAGATCCACTTTCCGACTGGATTTAAAAACCCAATTACGCGTGAGCTTCCCCCACAGGGCCAGGCGGTCCCCCTCTGTATTCTCTTCATAGGCGTAATCGACGTTCCAATAGCTGGTGAGAATTGTGGAATCCTCCGGATATTCCAGCGTATGATAGCGCTCCTCACCCACCAGCATCGTCTGGTCATTGCGCAGCATAAAGCCCATATCATTCATGTCGAACTCATTACCATAATGGGTCAAGTCAAGCTTGTGACTCCACTCGTCCGAGGGCGAGTAGGCCCAGCTCACCCAGCCCGCGTAGTCTTGCTGGTCCAGCGAAGTCTGGCCGTTGATACTGTTGGCTCGCTGCTCAATATCGCTGGCCAGTAACTGCCCCGACACACGCATTGCGCCGGGCTGCCAATCGACATCCAGGGCATTCACCATGGCTGTCCGGTTGAGGGTAGGGCGATCAACGTAGGTCAAGCGATGGCCCAGCGTTAACCCTGCATTATTGTGCTGAATGCGTGTCGAAACAAAATCTCTCCCCCGGGACAGTGCAGTATCATCCTCGGTAACGGCAAACACACCATAATCCAGTGATTTTCCGAAATGTGTGAATTTGGCTGCGGCATCAATACCTGTGATGCCTTCATCGCCGGCATCGCTGCCAGCACCGACGCGCCGTGTGTGCACCACCCGGTCACCATTGGGCACCAGAGAGGTAAACATTGCCTGGTTTTCTGTGAAAAAAGGCCTTTTCTCTGAGCGAAAGGTCTCAAACGCTGAAAAATTGACCACCAGGTCATCACTTTCAACTTGTCCAAAATCGGGATTCAGCGCACCTGTCAACTGGGTGCTGGCATCCGGGCGCCACACCATATCAAGCCCCACCTTCCATTCATCATCGCCCTCCTCCATCTCGTTGGTGTAGCTAAGGTAGGGAAACCAGTCCAGCGTTGAAGCCTCGATTTTACCGATTTCCAGGGAATGCCAGTCCTGGATAAACGTGGGCCGCGCGAATGAGGCATTTGGATAAGCGAAGCGCAGACTCTCAGCATAGACAACACGCGAGAACCACAGGCCGATGGTCTTTTGGTCACCTTTGCTACGTGAGATAGGCGCCACCGTCCAGGGAATGTATATCTCGCTATACCAATAATCCTCATTTGCAGAGGTCTGTGAATACCAGGTGCCATCCCAATCCGCAGACCAGCCACCAGCAGTCATGATGCCGTCTTGCTTCGAGTTGGCAGACCCGACTGTAAAATCGTAGCCCGCCAGGCCCGTATGTTCAAAATCAATACCTACAACGTTCCGGTCAGCCTCGATGGAGGCATCGCGCCGAAAACGACGATGCACACGCCTGGCTTCCGGCGGCTGATAGTTGCTGAACCCGATATAAATGCCCTCATCGTCGGTAATAACCCGCACTTGTGTGGCATATTTTGCGGGCTGACTCGTCAGCGGCTCGGTGGTGACAAATTGCTCTAACACCAGGGCATCGCGCCACTCTGGCTCATCCAATACACCATCAATGGTGATCTCGGCGTGTACCTGCGGAGTGAGCAGGAGTCCGAGTGTTAAGCTCAAAACTGTGCAGAAGGTACTTCGGTGAGCTTTATCTGAAAAAGTTCGGCTATCGAAGGTCCTGGGGGCAGCGCTGCCACACCAATGCCTGAATTGAAGAAATGCCATTTTAGGAGTTGTCATACCATGCTTTTGTGAAGGGTAAAGCTAACCCGATTAAATAGCTTTGTCACGACTTTGCCAAAATGAACTAAACTTTGTTCCGGGAACTTATTTTTAACAAGGAGAATACTCATGATTGGCTATACAACCCTGGGAACAAACGATTTCGACCGCGCCTGTAGATTCTACGATGAACTGTTCTCCAGCATCGGCGAAAAACGCATAATGGAGATTGAAAACTTTGTCGTTTGGGGCACGTCTATGGCGGAAGCCGGATTTTCTATAACCCGTCCGTTTAACGGTGAGGCGGCGACAGTGGGCAATGGTGTGATGATTGCGCTGCTTATGCCATCGACCGAGGCTGTGGATGCCCTCTATGCCAAAGCATTGGAGCTGGGCGCCTCGGATGAGGGTGCTCCAGGTTCGCGGGGAGATGGATTCTACGCCGGGTATTTTCGAGATCTGGATGGCAACAAGTTGAATGCTTTTTATATGGGCTAGTAAAAAAGGGCTTTTGCCCCATAAATAGATAGAAATGTGACAATTTACGTCACATATATACTTGCGAAAAACTGCACAAAAGTACGATAAACGTTTTAACTCAGCGAACTAGTCGGATAACCTCTTATTACTTACGCCCGTATCCCCGAAAAGGGGATGCAGGGTCATGCAGTACGCAAAACTGGAGAGAGTTACAGGGCCCACATGCTCAATATCCTTAGAGTACAAAGCAAGGACCTTTACATGGGCATGTATGTCAGTGCACTGGATCGCCCGTGGCTGGATACTCCATTTCTCACCCAGGGCTTTTATATCGAGGCCAGGGAAGATATCGACCGGCTGCGGGAACATTGTGACTATGTCCTGGTTGACGTACGCAAAAGCCGATATCTTGCTGCCGAACTTACTGTCAATGCTTTTCGTTCCCGCCCCATACCCCTGAAGGGCCGAAAACTGGATAGCCGCCCGCGTTTGGCCCCCGAGCAAATATTCCACAACCGCCCTATCGAGCCCTATCGCGATGACACAGCCTGGGAGGAGGAACACCCAAAGGCAAAGCAAGCGCTAGACACCCTGTTGCAGGACATCAATGACATCTACAGCGAAGTGATTGAAGGCGGCAATATAGATGTTATTAAATTAAAAAAGTCCGTCGGGCCTATAGTCGCCAGTATCAGCCGCAACCCCGATGCCTGTCTGTGGGTCTCCCGCCTGAAAATGCACGATGAATATACCTACCAACACTCCCTGGGTGCGGCCATATGGTCGGTTTCACTGGGCCGACAATTAGGCTTACCCAAGCGGGACTTGCGCTCACTCGCCATGGGCTGCCTGCTCATGGATGTGGGAAAGTTGCGCGTGAAACCCGAACTACTACGAGCAAATAGAGAGCTGAACCTGGAGGAGGCAGCCCAGATCGCAAGTCACGTCGAATACGGGCTGGAAATAATCATGCAGAGTGGCATTACCAACCCGGATGTAATCGATATGGTAGCGCACCACCACGAGCGCTTCGACGGATCCGGTTATCCCGATGGCTTGAAAGAAGACACCATACCAACCTTCGCGAGAATAGCAGCCATTGTAGATACCTACGACGCCGTCACCAGCAAGCGCGATTACGCCGAGGCAATTTCACCGCCAGATGCGATCAAGCTGCTGTATAACTCGAGAGATGTGGATTTTCAGGCCGAGTTGGTCGAGGCCTTCATTCAGGCTGTGGGTATATACCCGGCGGGAACACTGGTGGAACTGTCATCCGGTGAAGTGGCGGTTGTCGTCGCCGAATATCGCGCCCGACGACTGCGACCCAAAGTGATGGTGTTGCTGGATGCGCAAAAAAACAAGCTGGAAAAGTCTGTCATGCTCGACCTCCGCGAACCAGGCGAAAATAATAACATGCCAGCCTTGAGCATCGTCAGGGGCTTGGACCCCGATGTCTATGGGATCGATTTGGCGCAAGTCCAGTATTAGCTGGACAGGCTAAGCCATTCAGCGGCGGGGTAAAGTTGCCCGTTTCAGGAAACGAGTTGCAGCACTATCCAGTCGACTAGGGAGGCACCAATCCAGCTGATTGGAGGAATCAACACAACCAGCACAACTCTGATACCCACGGGAAGGGATATCGGCCACTCCTTGGTACGTGTAATTTCTTCCCGCACCCCAACCAAATTATTGATCTCCTCCAGCCGTTCCGGGCTATCGGTTAATCGCCGTTTTAATAGCTCGTCGGAGTGAGTGGCCGATTTGAGGGCATCTCTGATACGACCCAGCGCAAGCTGTTTTCTTCGAGACACTATGCGCCGCACCTTGAAGATAGGAAAAAAGAGCATATATAAGGTCGACGCCAGCACGACCACAACCAACGAAATATCCAACGCCGGCACTGTTCGACCCAACCAGAAGATTGGGGACAACGCCAATGCCGCCGAAATGGAAATGGTATTCCACAAAACGGCATCAGCCAATGGCACCAGTTCTTCAATGTGAAACAGCTCTATACGCAGATCCCGGGTGGCAAAGCGTGTTAGCAGCGCGGTGAATCGAACCAACGAGGTAATGAGGAAAATCAACGCGACCCAGAAATAGATCGCTTGAATGATCAGCGGTATTCTCTTCAGATTCACAGACAGGTCGATTTGGCTATCGTACAACTGCACTTCCAGGACCATATAGGAAATTGCAACCACGGAGCCCGCGATAGCAGCAAAGCGAAAAGACAATCGTGGCACCCTGCAGGCGTGCTGGGCGTACACTGCGGCGTGGCGCATGGATGACCCGGTCAGGCGGGCCGACTGGAGGATGGAAGCCTGAGCCTTACGGCTCAGCACAGGCAGAAAGAAAAAACACAGCCCACTGATCAGGGGAAAGGCCAGTGCGGCACCAAGTTCTCGATACTGCTGGGGCGTCGTCGATGAGTCGGGCATAAATATATACCCGTACAACCCGTTTAACAGCAGCAGGAAAAGGGTCATTAACGGCGAGTAATAGCGCCGAAGAATTAGTTCGTTAAAGGAAACCACATCGCCGACCTTGCTCTATTCGGTTTATTATTAATATCCGTTATAGCATAGTTCTGTGGGGTGCCGCCAAATTGACCTGCTACAGCCTACAACGCCTGAACAGGGGATACGTCAACAGCGGCAGTCCCTCTGGATCAAGCACTGCAAGTTTGTTCTCAATTAACGGCTGATTTAGCGGTTTTCACCCTTGGCGTTACCCGCTTTTTCGATGCCGCCCCCTTTACTAACTCCGCAAATCGCTTCTCAATTCTATCGACGACATATTGTACATCCGGCATTGCTTGCCTATCGGCAACCAAACCAAAGTCGAGATTATTACCGTGAGACAGTACGGTGACATTTAAATTACCCCCCGGCAGAAAAGCGGAAATGGGATAACTGGACAGATGCCGGGCGCCCCGCAGATACAGTACGTCCGCCGAGGGCCCCGGTACATTAGACACCAGAACGTTGTACGAGGGAGAAAAAAAACGCCCCAGCCCCGTGCGCTCAACAAGCTCCAAAGAGGCGATCATAATTACCGCGAGATCCATCAGTGCCGCACTGGACATCGTCCTGGCTTCATCCTTTGAGGCCCTGGACGACTCGGCTATCTGCTGTAGTCGCTGCCCAATAGTGACGTCGGGCTGGCCCAGGCGCACATGCAGCGCTGTGGCCTGGGTCGTTGCGCTGTCATCGCCCTCCTCCCTTATAGACATGGGACACAGGGCCACCAGGGGTGTCCCGGTATTCTCTTCTTGATCTTCGAGATAGTCATGTAGTGCTCCATCAACTACCGCCAGAACCACATCGTTAACCTTGGCATCAAATTTAGCTGCGACAGCGCGTATCTTATCCAGGGGCAGGGTGCAAAATCCTATAGACCGGGTATCGTATTCGACCCTATCATTCATTGGCGTGCGGGGCGCGTGAAACATCCGCTGAGCTCCACCCTCGCGTACCTTAAAAAACTGCAGGCCTCTCATGGCGAAGGACTTGTACAATTCCCTCATCGCCCTGGCCTGCGTCAACAGGGCTTGGTCAGCTCTGCCAGCGCGTTTTTTGCCCGCAGTTTTGCGCTCTGGATCAGGCGCCTTTTTTGCCGTATGTGACCAGCTGGGAATAATTTCCATCTCTTTTGGGTCGCTGGACATGGAGCCGTACATACGCTTAACACCCGACATGCCATCAATGTAGGCGTGGTGTACCTTACTGTAAATCGCGAAACGCCCACCTTCCAAACCTTCGATGACCTGGCACAACCACCCGGGTCTATCCCTGTTCAGCAGCC